>NZ_AP023355.1:5128336-5456673 GCF_016865425.1 Actinocatenispora thailandica
AACCTCGCCCGCAAGGCGTTCCTGCGGCCGGCGACCGCCAGCCCGTTGTACGGGGTCTCCGACGTCCCGCAGTTCCGGCAGCAGGTGGCGATGGCGTTGCGCGCCACCCTCGCCCGCTACCCGTCGGATCCGGCGGTGACCGGACTCGTCGAGGAACTGCGCGCCGGCAGCGCCGAGTTCGACCGGCTGTGGCAGCGACACGACGTGCAGCCGGCGCCGATGTTGACCAAGACGTTCCAGCACCAGTCCGTCGGTGCGATCACCGTGGACTGCGACGTGCTCACCCTCGCCGACCGCGACCAGCACCTGGTGCTCTACACCGCACCCGCCGGCTCGCACGACGCCGAGGCGCTGGCACTGCTCGGCGTGCTGGGCACCGAGCGGGTCGGCACGCACTGATCGCCGCCCGGCGGTCCGGATCGTGCCGCCGGTCTCGCGGCCGCGGCGCGCGGTCCGGATAGTTGCCGGCGGCGATCTCGCGGCGGCGGCGCGTGGTCCGGATAGTTGCCGGCGGCGATCTCGCGGCGGCGACGCTGCCGCACGGTCCGGATCGTGGCGGCGACGCTCCCGCACGGTCCGGATCGTGGCGGCGGCGATCTCGCGGGCGGCGGCGCCACGCGCTGCCCGGGCAAGAGGCCATCCACCACGGCCTTGACCGGTACCGGCAGGTCCCGGCCTCGCTCGGACCGCAGACGCTGCGACGATCACGTGATCACCTGAGGTGACGGTCACGATGTGACGCAGCACGCACCGCAGAAATCGGGACCCACCCGGCAAAGCGAACCGCGCGTACCGCGCAGGCGTGCCATTCGCCGCGTACCGCGCACCGCTCCGGTCACACTCCGTCTACGGTGGGCGCTGCCGTCGGGTGGTCGCGCGGCCGCCCGAGGCCCGGACAAGAGCATCCCCGCAGCAGCTCCGGCGAACCCCTTTCGCATCGCCGGGCCGCCGACGCAAGGACATCCCCCATGAACCCCCTGTCGTTGCTGTTCCGTGCCCTGGACTCGGCACTCCGTACGCTCCTGACCTTCCGCGCCAGCCTCGGCAACACCCCGTGGCGCCGGCGGGCCGAGCATGCCCTCCGCTCGCTGCGCGCCCTGGTTGCGCTGCACGCCGCGCGGTGGCGCCGACACGCCCGCGGCGCCGTCCGTTGGCTGGTTGCCACGCCGTGGCGCCGGCACGCCCGCAGCGCCGTCACCGCGCTGCGCACCACGCCGTGGCGCGAGCACGCCCGTACCGCGTTCGTCGCGCTGCGCACCACGCCCTGGCGCCAGCACGCCCGTACCGTGGTCGTCGCGCTCCGCACCACCCCGTGGCGCAAGCACGCCCGTACCGTGCTGGTCAGCGTCTCGGACCCGCGCTGGTGGCGGGGCGTTGGCCAGCGAACCGTGACGGTGGCCCGGCGGCCCCGGACGCTGCGTCTCGGCGTCGCCGCGCTGCTGGGCGGCGCAGTCATCGCCGCGACCGCCACCACCGCCGCCGCGGTACACACCGGCGGCGGCGCCCCCGCAGCGCAGGCCGCCGAACAGCACGCGGGCGCCGATCGCCACACCGCCGCCAGCCGCGGCCAGGACCGGCCCGCGCCCGGCAACACCCCGAGCCACGCTCCGGCGCAGCCCACGCAGAAGCGGGGCAAGCAGCAGCCCGCACCACAGGGCCAGGGCAAGCCCGCGAAGCCGCCGGCGAAGCGCAAGCCCGCCGCCAAGCGCGCGCCGGCCGCCAACCCCTACCAGTACGTCGATCGCGGCAGCTCGTGGCGGCTTCCGGTGCAGGCCAAGCACTACTGGATCAGCTCCGGGTTCGGACGACGGTGGGGCGTGCTGCACGCCGGCGTCGACCTCGCGGTCCCGATGCGTACCCCGGTGCATGCCGCGCACGCCGGCCGGGTCAGCATCGCCGGCTGGTACGACGGGTACGGCCGTGCCGTCGGCATCGAGAACGGGCAGGGCATCGCCACCGTCTACGGTCACAACTCCAAGGTGCTTGTCCACGATGGACAGTGGGTACGGGCTGGTCAGGTGATCGCCCTGTCCGGCAACACCGGCGACTCGCACGGCCCGCACGTGCACTTCGAGATGCGCCGGCACGGTGTCCCGTTCAACCCGCTCCCCTACCTGAACGCCCACGGCCTGCACGTCGTCCGCGCCGCCGGCCACGGCTGAGCACCGGCCGGTGGTGTCGCGGCGCGAAACCCGAGGCGCGAGACCACCGGCGCCAGGGGGACTGCGCAGCCCCAACGACGAGGCCCGCCCTCCGCCGGTCGGCGACCGACGCCACGGGAGCCGGCACGCGGGATCCCGCAACCCGGCCCAGAAGACCGGGACGTGGAGGCGCAGCACTGCTCAGCGGCGTGCTGAGCCCGTTCGCCGGCGAGGTACGGGTGTCTGGCCTGCGGCCGGTGGCGGCGCCCACCCGGCGGACGCCGCGGATCGGCGTGGTGTTCGGCCACGGCGTCGCGCGGGCTCGCCGGCGCCACGTCACGATCCGGTGGCCGATGCTCAGCCCTGCCTGGTGGGACGGATCGTGATGTCACCGATCTCGACGTCGTCGGGCTGTTCGATGGCGAACGCGACGGCGCGCGCCACGGCGTCCGGTCCGATGCCGAGCGTGGCCATGGCGTGCTGAACCTGGGCGCGCTGCTCGGGATCTTCGATGTCGTCGACCAGTTCGGTGCGCACGTACCCGGGTGACACAGCGGTGGTGCGCACGACGCCGTCGGTGGACTCCTGGCGCAGCGCTTCCAGCACCGTACGCACGGCGTTCTTGGTGCCGGCGTAGACCGCCTGGGTCGGCACGATCTTCAGCCCCGACGTCGACACCGTGGTGACGAAGTGCCCCCGACCCTGCTGGCGAAAGACCGGCAGCGCGGCGGCGATGCCGTGCAGGACGCCGCGCAGGTTGACGTCGATCATGGTGTCCCAGTCGTCCGCGTCGAGGTCTGCCATCGGGGCGATGCGGGCGACGCCGGCATTGCTCACCAGGACATCGAGCCGCCCGTACTCGTCGACGGCCCGGGCGACCAGCCGCTCGAGGTCGGCCCTGCGGGTGACGTCGATCGTCAACGCCTCGGCGCGACCCCCCGCGGCGCGGATGCCCGCGACCGTCTCGGCGAGCCGGTCGGTGCGCCGGGCGCCGAGTACGACAGTGGCGCCACGAGCCGCGAGTTCACCTGCGGTGGCGGCGCCGATGCCGCTACTGGCGCCGGTGATGGCGACGACCTTGCCGTCCAGCGTGCTCATCGAAGCACCCCCAGTCTAAGCTGACAACTGTCCGGTTACGTCTTTAGCGTAGCGGACATTTGTCCGCTTGGCTCGTGGGGAGGGTGCGGCGAGCGGTGCGCCGCGGCCCACGCCGCCGCCACCGGAGACCGCACCGAGGTCGCGCCGAGATGCGCGGGAAGGGGAATGCCGTGGCGACCCGTGAGTTGCGGTCCGATGCTGCCGCGAACCGCGACCGCATCGTCGAGGCCGCACGGGCCGAACTGAGCAAGTCCAACGGCACCGCGGACGAGCTCAAGCTGCACGTGGTCGCCAAGGCCGCGGGTGTGGGCCAGGGCACCCTGTACCGGCACTTCCCGACCCGTGAACACCTGCTGGCGGCCGCGTACCGAGACGAGCTGACCGAACTCGTCGACGCCGTGGCCCCGCTGCTGGCACGACACGCACCGCTCGACGCGCTGACCCGCTGGTTACGCCGGCTCGTCGAGTACGCCCGGGTCAAGCGCGGCGTGATGGCCGCCATCGAGGCCTCCGCCTGGCGCGACCTCTACTCCGACCAGCACCACCGGCTCGACGAGGCCCTCGGCGCACTGCTCGACCAGGGCAAGGCCGCCGGCGAGGTCCGCGACGAGGTCGACGTCACTGACGTGATCCTGCTGTTGGGTGTCCTGTCCCGGATACCGGAGTCCGACTGGGAGCGGCGGGTGCCGACGATCATCGCCGTCATCATCGACGGCCTCCGCCGAAAGTGACCCCTCCGCGGTCGAGCAAGACGCCGGATCCGCGGTGGCCGCGACTACCAAGGTGCGGCGGATGGTCATACACGGCCGCCCAGGGGACGGTTCTCGGTTCCGCGCCCCTGTCACGCGACCGACGTCAGCCACTTGTGGGCATCGGCAACAAGTCGATCCTGGGTGATCTCCTTGACCCTCGGCAGGAACACGTCATGGAATCCGCGGCGGCAGTCGTCCCGGGCGCCGTTGGATGCGTCGCCGCCACCGGCGCTCGCCGTCCTGCCAGCGGTCCGTAGGTGTGAGGCCCGCCGCTGCGGCCACTGCGGCCGACGCCGCATGGTCGGGGTGGATGTGCGCGGTGATCTCGTGCACCGGCTGCGCCGCGAGCCAATCGACGAGCGCGCCGGCGGTCTCGGTCGCGATGCCCCGGCGCTGCCATGGGGCACCGACCACCCAGGCGGCCTCGGCGACCACGCCGTCGTCCTCGGGAGCGATGGTCGCCTGGACTGTACCGGTCAGGTGACCGTCGCTCCGCAGCCGAATCACCCAGTTGAGCCAGGTGACCGTCGGGTCGGGCGAGCCCGCGCACCATCGCTCGTAGCGCGAGCGCAGCTGCTCCACGGTCTCCGGCGCCCCACCGATGTAGCTGTGCAGCGCCGGATCACCCAACACCCGAGCCATCTCCTCGGCATACTCCACCCGAACCGGCAGCAACTCCAACCGCTGCGTACCGATCGTCGCTGCCTTGATGCAGGTCACCTCGTAGCCACCGCGGCACGAACCAGGTCGAAGCGGATCCGTTCCTGTTCGAGCCGGATCCGGTCGCCGTGTGCGTCGTGCCGTAGGTCGTCGTACGCTGCTGCTTCCGCTTCGGTCAACAGCGGCAGGTCGTCCCGGACCGGCTGCGGCTCGGCCACCCACTGCGACCGATGCGCAAGCAGCGTCGGACGGTCCATCAGGATCGAGTGCGTGTGCGGATACGCGCTTCGCAGCCGGTGCAGGATGGCGAAACCGTGGGTGTCGAGGTCACCCCAGTAGACGAGCCGACGCTCCGCCAGCCACGGCAGGGCGGCGAGGCGGGACACCGCGTACCCGCCACCGAGCAGCAGCAGCCCACCTGACACGGTGGGGAAGGCGAGAAAGGTCACCTCGTTCTCGACCACGAATACGGTGTCGGCAGCGATGGGATGGTGGGCGAGCTCGCCCGCCGGGACGGTGACGTCGGTGAACGGCCCGCCAAGCGAGACGTCTCCGGCCAGCGCCCGCATCCGCAGCCGGTCGGGTTTGTCGGCGAACCCGTACCGGGTGGCGAACCGTGCCGGTGGCGCGGACGCGGTGACCCGTCCGGCGGGCAGGACCTGGTCGAGCAGGGTGGCGAGGATGCCCCGATGGCTCTCGATGAACTTGGTGTCGACGGCCGGTACGTCGATCTGACGCAGGTAGCTGCCGGAGCCGCTGTGCTCGTCCAGCCAGCGCACGGTGCGCAGCAGCGCCTCCCAGTCGTCGAGCCAGCGCAGCACCGTGGCCGAATGCGCGACGGCCCAGTCCGCGAGAGCCGGCACCAGCTGGGTGGTCTGCTGGTGCGCGGTGTTGAAGCTCCGCGCGACCGGACCGACTCGCAACAGGCTGCACAGCTGCTGCGCGGAGTCGACCCATACGACAGCGGGAAGCTTGTTCGTGCCGACCAGTCTTCCGCCCACCGGCCTCCACTCCACCCGGACGCCGCGACCGTCGGCCCGCCACCGGGCGGCCCAGTCCTGCACGGCCCCGAACTGGTTCGCCAGCTCCCGAGCCGAGGGGCCGCGTAGCCGCACCGACACCGGCGACCATTCGGTGACGCCGCTGGCGCTCGCCACCAGCTCACCGCGATCCCATCGGCGTCGCAGCTGCGCCACGACGTCGTCGGCAGTCGTCCAGTCAGCCATTCTCGGTACCTGGCTCGTTGCCTGCACCCATCGCGTGCCGCTGCTGCCGTTTCCGGTACTCGGCGATGGTCAGGGTCTGCAGCCGGGAGAAGCGCCCGGTCGGGTTGTCGACGAAGCCGACGGCCGACACGTACGGCTCGATCACGTGGATCTTCTGCAGCGGTGTGACGATCATCAGCTGCAGCCCGAGCCGTTCGAACAGCCGCAGCGCGAACCGGGTCGACTCGTCGGAGCCGCGGCCGAACGCCTCGTCGATGACCACGAACCGGAACGTGCGGGCGGTGTCGTTCGGCTCGCCGAGCCGGAACTGGTAGGTCAGCGAGGCGGCCAGGATGGTGTAGGCGAGTTTCTCCTTCTGCCCGCCGGACTTGCCGCCGGAGTCGGTGTAGTTCTCGTACTCGGTGTCGTCGTCGCGGTTCCGCTCGGAGGCGGCGAAGGTGAACCAGTTGCGCACGTCGGTGACCCGGTGCGCCCAGCCCCGGTCGGCGTCGGCCTGCCCGGGCCGGCCCTGTAACCGTTCGATGATCTGCTTGACCTGCAGGAACTTCTGTTCGGAGTACTGGTCGGAGTCGTCGCCGATGGTGTCGGCGGTGCAGTCGCGCAAAGCGGTGCGGAAGTCCCGGATCTCGGTGAGCTGGGTGCGGGTGGCCTCCAGCCGGATGAACCGGCCGGGGTTGTAGTCGATGTCGACCAGCGCGTCGTTGATGGTGTCGATGCGCTCGCTGATCAGGTCGGCCTGCCGGCTCAGCTCGGACCGGAACTGGGCGATCTCCCGGATCGTGTTGGTGTTGAGGTACTGCTTGAAGTCGGCCTCGAACCGGGGCAGGTCGTCGCCGGCGAGCCGCCGGTGCAGGGCGCGGAACTCGCCGATGGCGGCGATGGCCGCGTCCATCTCGGTGGTCTGGGTCGGGTACCGGTTGCGGAACGCGGCCATCTGGTTGACGATCCGCGCGGTCAGCTGCTGCTGTCCGCGGGAGCGCTGGTCGCGCCGGGCGGTCAGGGTGCGCTGCACCTCGCCGGCGCGCCGTTCGCAGCCGACGGCGTCGGTCGGCGCCGGGTCGAAGTGCTCGGCCAGCGCCGGGAAGTGCGCGGTGGCCGACACTGCGTCCGGTTCGGCCAGCACCGCGGCCGCCTGCTGCTGCCCGCGCCGCGCCTGCTCGATGGTGTTGCGGCAGGCGCCCACCTCGCCGGAGATGGTGGCCTGCCGGGCGCGCTGTTCGGTGATCTGCCGCTCGACCGTGTCGAGTTGGGCGGCGATCCTGGCCAGCGCACCGGACCCGGACTCCAGCTCGTCCTTCTCGGCCTGCAGGGTGGCGATCTGCCGGGCCGGTCCGCGCCAGTCGACCTGCTCGTGGTCGGTGAACTCGCCCAGCGTGATCAGCGTCTGCAGCCGGTGGTCGACTGCGTCGAACTGCCTGCGGGCGGCATCGACCCGCTCGATCGCCTGCTGCTGTTTCGTGTGCATGCCGGTCGCCTCGGCCAGCAGCGCGGTGATCTTCTGTTCGTTGCTCCAGCCCAGCACGTAGGTGCCGCGGTCGTCGATGCGGTGCCGGTCGTCCTTCTCGTGCCGGCCGCCGCGGTTCTTGATCTGCCCGGCGCGGGTCACCGCCCACTCGGCCCGACGGAACTCGTCGATCGTCTCGACGCAGTCGTGCCCGGCGCGGCGGGCCACCTGTTCGGCCAGCCAGCCGGCCAGCGGGCCATCCTTGATCTGCAGTTTCGACGCCAGCGACCGGGGCCCGGTCGGCTCCGGCGGGTGCCGGCGCCCGGCCGGCACCCGGTAGTAGACCAGCCGGCCGCCGAGGTGATGCTGGTCGATCCAGGCAGCAACCTCGGCGTAGTCCTGCTCGGCGACCAGCAGCGAGATCCCGAAGCCGTGCAGCACCCGCTCGGCGGCGCCTTCCCAGTCGGCATGCTCGGGCCGGACCTGGATCAGTTCGCCGGCGAACGGCAGCCGGTCATCGGGCACGTTCAGTTCGGCGCCGATGCGGGCCCGCAGGGCGACCAGCCAGGCGGGGATGTTGTTGCGGCGTTGCCGCAGGCTGCGCAGCTCGGCGTTGATCTCGTCGACGGTGCTGGTCAGTTCGCGAACGGCCAGCTGCGCGTCGGTCTGGTCCTGCTGGATCTGTTCGCGGCGCTTCGCGGTCGACTGCCGCTCGTCGGCCACCGACCGCCGGAAGACCGCGAACTGCTCGGCCGAGTCGGGCTCGGGCAGCTCGACCTGCCCGGCCAGGGCGGCCATCCGTTCCGCGTGTTTGCGCCGTTCGTCGCGCTGCTGCCCGCACGACTGCATCAGGTGTTCGATCTGGGCAAGCCGGGTGCCGCCGTGCCCGGCGCGTTCGGCCAGCAGCGCGTCGCGTTCCCGGTCGAGTTCGCCCAGCTGAGCCGCGCAGGCCGCACCGGCGGACTCCAGCTGCGCCATCGTGGCGTTCTGCCGGTCGATCTCCGCACCGTGCAGGCGTTCCTGCAGGTCGGCGGTGTAGTAGCGGATCGCCTCGCGCTGCGCGTCGAACTCGGCGATCTGCCCGGCGGCCTTCTCGTGTTTGTCGCAGTCGCCCAGCAGCGGGTCGAGCAGCGCGAGCTGGTCGCGGGCCTGCACCACCGACTCGTGCGCGCTGGTCAGGTCCTCGAAGTGCCGGACCAACCGGTCGATCCAGCCGGCCGAGTCGAACGGTTCGAGCATGTGGTCGCGGACGAAGTCGTTCAGGTCACCGACCGACTTCATCGACACCGTCTGGTGGAACAGCTCCATCGCCTGCTCCGAGCGGATGCCCAGCCGGCGCCGGAACTCCTTGCCGTACTGCGGGAAGGAGTCGGACAGTTTCGCCCCACCGCGCCGCAGCCGCCGCTTGAGCGCCCCGATGTCGGAGCCGAAGTCGGCGAAGTCGGCCGCGATCGTCAACTCGGCGTCGGACACCGCGAAGAACCGGTCGGGTTGGCCCGGCTGGCCGTCCCGCAGCCAGAACACCTGCGCCAGCGAGACCGTCTCGTCGCTGGCCGCGTCACCGAACACGCCCAGGAGCACGCTCAGGCAGCTGCCGGATCGCAACCCGACCGGCCGCGCCACCCCGGTCGACTCGTTGCGCTCGGACTTGAAGTACCCCTGCACGTAGGAGCGGAGGCTGCGTTCCCGGTTCAGCGCGCCGGCCGCCTTGTTGTAGGAGATCTTGTTGGCCGGCAGCAGCAGCGTGGTCACCGCGTCCACCAGCGTCGACTTGCCGGAGCCGATGTCGCCGGTCAGCAGCGAGTCGGCCCCGTCGGGCGCGAAACTCCAGACCCGGCCGTCGAACGTGCCCCAGTTGAACAGTTCCAGCCGGCGCAGCCGGAACCCGTGTACGCTCACGCCTCCCCCTCGCCGTCCGGTGCGAGTTGCCTGGCGTACTCGCGGAGCCGTTCGTCCAGTTCGAAAAGCCACTGCGCGTCGACGAACGCCTTGATGATGCGCCGCACCTCGTAGCTGTGCTCGGTGCCGGTGACCTTGCGCAGGAACCCCAGCTCGACCACCTTGCCGATGTGGGTGTCGATCTGGTCGATCAGCCGGGCCTCGCTGCTGCCGGGCGGCAGGAAGATGGAGACCGACTCGACGATCTGCTGCCGGGTCAGGATCAGCCGGGTGTCACTGTTCGCCGCGTCGAACTCGGCGAGCTTCTTGCGCAGCAGCGCCACCAGCAGGCTGACGTGGAACGACAACGAGCGCCGGGCGACCAGCCTGGGCAGCGCCGCCTCGTCGTCACCCTGCGGCCGGGACCGCAGGAACGCGTACCCTTCCGCCTCGTCGATGTCGATCCGCAGCCCCAGCACCCCGACGTGGTCGTGGGCCTGGGTGCGCAGCCGCAGCAGGGCACGCCACACCTCCGGCTGGCCGTCCCGGTAGACCACACCCTTCATCATGTGGGTGACGACCAGCCCCAGGTCCGGATCGTGGTTCACCGGCCGGCCTCCGCCCGCACGAAACTGACCGCCGGCACCGTCGCCACCCGCCGCGCGCCGGACTCGTCCCGCCAGCCGATCCGCTCGGACCGCTGCGGGTCGAACACCGTCTCGAAGCCGGGCTCGGACAGCGCGAAGTACCCGACCAGCTCGGCCAGCCCCTGCTCGATCGGATGGGTGTGCACCAGGTCGACCAGCCGCACCTGCGGCTGCCGCGACAGCGCGTCGCCGACCCGCTCGGCCAGCCGCGCCGGATCCACGTACACCTGCTCGAACAGCAACGACAGGTCCGAGTCCGACTCGCCGGCCCGGATCTCGCCGCTGTCCACGGCAAGCTCGGACCTCGGCTGGTACAGCGGGCGTTCCATCGGCAGCGACACCGTCGGGGCCAGCGCGTCCAGCGTGCTGCCCGGCCCGGGAAGCCGCGCCTCCCGCAGCCGCAGCGCGGTCGCCTCGATGCCGCGCACCAGCTCCAGCACCCGCTTGTTCTCCACGATCGTCTGGTCGTCCAAAAACCGGCGCAGCTGGTCGGATAGCAGCCGCACGGTGGCCTGGGTGCGTTCGGCGGCGACCAGCCACTGGTAGTGCACCCGGCGCAGCTTCGGGTCGGCCGAGGCGCGCAGCGCGTCGAGCCGGTGCACGTGGGTCAGCAGGTCCTCCAGCTCGTCCTGGCGGCGCTGGGAGAGCAGGAAGTCGTAGAAGGCGTGGAAGCTGCGCCCCTGGTCGGACTCGCCGATCGCGTCCCGGCTGTGCAGCATCTCGTCCAGCAGCTCACCCTTGCCGCCGGACCAGCCGGCGATGCGTTCTCGCAGCTCCCTGTCCAGCTGCCGGAAGTTCGCCTCCACCTCCCGGAAGTCGGCCAGCAGCCCCCGCGCCATGCCGACGAACTGCTGGTACCGGTCGCGCTGCGCGACGGAGTCCATCACGTCCAGCCGGCCGGACCGCACCCGCTCGATCTCGGCGTCCAGCTCGGTGCGGCGCCGCTGCAGCTCGGCCAGCCGCACGTCCGGATCCTCCTCCGCACCGAACGCGATCTGCCGCAACAGGTCGACCATCAGGTTCAGCCGGGACTCGGTCCCCACGAACTCGCGCGGCGCCAGCGACCGCACCCACGACAACGCCTGCTCCACCGCCGGCGTCGCATCGAAATGCGCCTCGTCGGAGTCGGCCGGATAGTACTTGCGCAGCCACCCCACCTCGGGCCGAGCCCACTCGTCCAGGTACGCCTTCGCCGGCCGCGGAAACGTGCCCGCACCGAGCCGCTCGTTCAGCGCGTAGAGATGGTCGTCGAGCACCTCCACCAGCCGCGCCGCCGGCACCGACCGCTCGTTGTCGTCGACGAACACCTGCCCCAGCACGCTGAGCACCAACGGCGCATGATCGGCCCGCAACAACCGCCACCCGGCACTCCCGTCCCGCAACCGCACCAACTCGTCGTACTCCATCCCACCTCCCCATCCGAGCGCCCCGACCGTATCGCGCGGCTACGACAGTCACGACGCCGCCAACGGCCGGACGGACTCGCCAGCTCCCCACCCCTGGATTCGGGTCCGGCCGAAGCTGCAGGCGTGGAGCTCGGAAAAAAGGTTCGTGTCACAGCCGGCTGGTACTTCTGGACCATGGGACGGACGGCGATGATCACCGAAGCGCACGGCAATCTGCTGGACGCCGACGTCGATGCGTTGGTCAACACAGTCAACACGGTCGGCGTGATGGGCAGGGGCATCGCGCTGCAGTTCCGCCGCGCATACCCCAAGATGTACGAAACGTACCAGCGTGACGCCAAGGCTGGTGCCATCACATTGGGGCGGATGCACGTCTGGCAGACCGGGGCGCCCACCGGGCCTCGGTACGTGATCAATTTCCCGACCAAGGGGCACTGGCGCGCTCGATCGCGGCTTGCCGCCATCGAGCGAGGTCTGGACGATCTCGTGCGCACCGCACGCGAACTTCGCATCCGCTCGATCGCTGTCCCGCCGCTGGGTTGCGGCAACGGGGGTTTGCCGTGGGCTGAGGTCGAACCACGCATTCGCTCGGTGCTGGGCAGGCTCGATCCCGACGTGCACGTCGTGCTCTACCCACCGGGAGGGCCGCCTGCCGCTGCCGACATGCGTACAGCCACCGGCCGCCGATGAATCCGGCACGGGCAGTTCTTGTCCAGATCCTGGCTCGATACTCGGAACGCGCATTGGAAGCCTCGCTCGTCGAGGTTCGAAAATTGCTGTCCTTCCTGCAATCGGCCGGCGAACCGCTTCAGCTCGACACGAGCACTGGCTTCGGGTCGGTGATTCAACCGCCGCCGGCCGTGCGGATTCGCACGGCCGTTGCAGCCGATCGGGCTCCCGGCCACGGGTGTCGTCGTTGCCGTCGAGCACACCGCCGGTGCGCCGTGCCCGGCCCCGGGCCGCGGCGACATCCAACAGCGCCGACCCCGACGCCTGCGCAGTCCAGCCGCGTCGGGATCGCGCTAATGGCGTTTGTTTCGCCGGCGTTTGCGGCGGGAGGCCAGCCAACAGGTCTCGACGGTCGTCAGCACCGTGCGCAGCAGCGTGTCGAGACGGTGGGTGAGGGCGTCGTCGTGGATGGCGTCCCACACGATCAGCAGGGCCAGCGAAGCCACCACCGCCGTCGGCACGGCGAGCTGCGAGATCAGGCTCACGGGTACTCCTTCTGTCATCGGTCCAGATGAGTCCGCCCGGCAGGACGGTTCGACGCTGTTGCGGGCCGTATCCCGCAAGGCTTGGGCTCGCTGGCGGCGCGCGATGCGTCAGCGCTCGTGGTGGGGATGGTCCACGGCCACCGAGAGCAGCTGGCGAGTCAGCGCCTCCCGGACGGCGGCGGACGCCGAGGCGGCGGCGCGGTATGCGGTCAGCTCGTGCTCCACCGCGTCCAGCTGGTCGGCGATACTGCGCTGCGCCTCCATCGAGGGCACCTCGACGGTGAGTTCGCCGAGCCGCCGGGACTGGATCGACCGGACGACGCTGCCCCCGCTGTTGCGTCGCAGCCATTGGGTGACGTCCGGGCGGAGCAGGCACCGCAGCAGGTAGCGAGGATCGACCACGTCTCGGCGCGCCCGGAGGCGGATCAGCCCGGTGTCGAACATCGCGCCGGCGGCGGCCGCGTCGACCAAGGCGATTCCTCCGACGCTGCCCTTGCGCACGCAGACCAGGTCACCGGGTTCCAGTTCGTACCGGGACCGGTCCGGCGTGCTCACCACGGAGATGTCGTCCAGCTCGGCCGCCAGTGCTCCGTCGTCCAGGTGCCGTGGGCGGACCAACCGGATCCGCACCCCGCCGTCCGGTACCTCCTTCAGTCGTCGGCTGGATGGCCCGGGCTGGACCTCGCACAGCTCGTCGAGCCGGACCGACCGACGTCGCCGTACCGGCGTCCTCGCATCGGTCAGCGCGGATACCGGTGCCGGGGAGAGTTCCGCCACCGCATCTCGGGCCCGTTGCAGGTCGGTCACGGCCGCGCCGAGGAATCGTTCCTGATCTGCACCGACGGTGCGCGGATCGGGGTCGAGGGCGACATGGCGACGCGGGTCGACGGAGCAGTCCGCGCGCACGACGTCGTCGGTGTGCACCTCCTGACAGGGCACCTGGGCGGACCGGTAGTCGGCGCCGACACGCCAGCGGCGGTAGCAGCGCGCGATCGCGTCCGGGTCGGCCAACACGGTTCGGCCGTGCACGCGCAGCCCCGCCGAGGTCGCATCGATGAACAGCACCCGCTCGGCGCCGCGCCGGCACAGCACCCACAGCATGGTCAGTGCGCCGGTGTCGGCGAACAGACCTTCCGGCAGCGCGATGACCGCTTCGATCGCGCCCGAATCGAGCATCGCCTGCCGGACGGCCCGGTCGTTCGGATGGCCGGACACCGCGGCGATGTTCGGCATCAACACGAACGCCCGGCCGTCGGGCTCGGCGAGCGACTCCCAGGCGTGCTGCGGCCAGGCGAGGTTGGCGTTGTTGTCCGGCGGCCGGTCGAACGGCCAGGACCGCCCCGGCGCGAACATGCCGAGGGATGCGTTGAACGGCGGGTTGCACACCACCACGTCGAAGCGTTCCCGGGCGCGGTCCAGCGGAGCGCTCGGCGGGACGTCGAGGAGAACGCCGTGCAGGCCGAGCCGCTGCTGCGCCAGCCGTGGGCTGCGGTGTGGAGGTACGCAGCCACGGACCAGGAGGTCACGGCAGGGCAGGCCGGCCACGACCGCGGCCAGCAGTTCGC
The DNA here is from genome assembly GCF_016865425.1 of Actinocatenispora thailandica. Lineage (NCBI taxonomy): Bacteria > Bacillati > Actinomycetota > Actinomycetes > Micromonosporales > Micromonosporaceae > Actinocatenispora > Actinocatenispora thailandica. The sequence continues at coordinate 5,142,368 of NZ_AP023355.1, forward strand.
CCGTCCGGCAGTACGGATCGTAGGCGGCCCTGATGCCGACCGGGGCGAGCTTGGCCACCAGCTCGGCCACGGTCGGCGGCGTGACGGGCTCGCTGCTGCGGCGCTTGTCCCGCAGCTGGAACCGGTCGACGAGCCGGTCGAACACCGGCGCCGCGGTTGCGGCATCGGTGATCTTCCTGCTGGCCAGGATCGTCTTGACGGCGTCCCGAACCTTCGATTCGTCCGCCGCCGGCTGGCCGGCGGCCGGCACCCCGCCGACTCCCATCGCCGCGATCTGGTCCAGCAGCAGTTGCCGGTATCGCGGCTCGCCGATGCGCCGGTACACATGCGCTTGCAACAGGTCGTCCACCACCGCCTCCGGCGTCCCGGTCGCGCCGTCGTGCTCGGTCGCGCCATCGTTCTCGGTCGCGTCGGTGTCTGGACCGGCCGACCGGAACCGCTGGCCATAGGTGCGCCCGGAACGCTCGGTGGGCCGCAGGGCGTTGCTGGGGATGCGCCGGCCGTCCAGCCAGGCGGCCACCTGGTCGGCGGCGAACAGCTCCCGGCCCGCCACGGTCTCGACGGAAGCCGGGAAGTCCGCGTGCCGCCTGCTCCAGTTGCTCACCGCACCCAGGCTGACCCCGGCACGACCGGCGATCGCGGTCTGGCTCACCAGCGCCACGTGCGGATCTGCGGCCTCTCCCTCGGCCGACGTTGCAGTCGATTTGTTAACCTGAGCGAGCAGTACGCCGGCACTCTCGCCCTGCCATGACCTCAAATCGAGACCGCTCAGCGCGCTGATCGGTGCTTTTTCGGCTCGAACCTTCCTCGTCATGGCTCCAACGTAGCCGCCCGTCTACACTGCCGCACTAGCGCACTCGCGTGCGCCAGGATTGTTAACTGCACGGGCTACGGGCGGTCTCGCTGTCCCGTCACGTCAGCGAGCGGGTCACCGTGTCGAGGTCGGCGTCCGTGATTCCGAGGACCGCGAGGGGGCCGGTGCTGGTAGCCTCGCGCACCGCTTGGACGACGTTCCTGTCCACCTCACCGACGGCACACAATCCCGCTGGGACACCGCCGCGCTCGTGCCCGGACGCCGGCATCCTGCTTCTCGCACCCGCGCCCACGGCGGCGACCTCGCCTCGACACGACTCTCACTCAGTTGCGGCCTGGCGGAACCAGTCGAGGGCGGAACTGGCGGCGGCGAGTGCGGTCGGGTCGGACAGTTGTGCCATGTCGAAGGACGGGCGTAGGTCGATCTTGGCTGCGGGGATCTGTACGTCGCCGATGGTGTTGCACACCTGACGGAACTCCTCCCGGAGGGCAGGGTCGTCGAACGGATGCCGCCCTTTCAGATGCTGGAAGACCACCTCGATCCGCCCGCTCACCGGGTACAGCGTGAACGGCCAGATGTGCCCGTCTCGCGTCTGAGTGAACAGGAAACAGCTCGTCTCCTTGCCGGTGCCGAAGCCGAGCCAGCTCGAAGGAGCATCGTCCCAGAACGCCAACAGGTGACGAACGGCGGCGACGGTCTCCGCCCGCTGGTTGTGCTCCAGCAGGCCTTCGAACGAATCCCGGCGGTCATCGGACCGGTCCTCGCCCTGCTCCGACAGGTCGATGTCCAGCTCGCCGGCCAGCTCCGCGGCCGTCATCCGCGCCGCCGGGTCGGCCCGTCCGGACTCGTCGACCTTGACGCCTTCGGACCGCAGCAGTTCCAGCGGGTCGTCGGCACGGTCCGGCTCCAGCCAGCGAAACTGCGGGGACACCGTGCCGTCGGCGCTGAGCACCCGCCAGGGGTTGGGCGCCGCGTTGCTCGCCAGATGCGCCCCCACCGGCACCGGATGGCTGCCGATCAGCTCGGCGAGGTCGCCGTAGCTCGTCCACGACCCGGCCGGGATCGCGGCGAGCGCCTGGTGCAGGGCCTTCCACTTGAGCTGCGAGACCGGCCGGGCGTGTTCTCGTGGCAGCGGTGCGGGCCACAGCGCAAGTGCCCGTTCGGCGAGCCGCTCGGCCCGCGCACGGATCTCGGCCGGGCCCCACCGCTGTTCGGTGGCGATCTCGTGGTTCATCGCCAACCCGCTGTCTCGCAACAGCGAACACTTGTCCGCGAACCGACGGTTGCCGAGCTCGCTGTTGTAGCCGGTGAGCGTGAGGTTGCCGAGGTTGTGTTCCAGCTCGGCGGCGACGTCGTCGACCGACTCGTCCGGGGCGCACCAGCCGGCCAGGTCGGCGCGCCAGCCGGCGCTCAGCGTCTGCGGCAGCACGTGCTCGATCGACAGCGCGGTGTCGTCCCACGCGATCGGCTCCTTGTGGTCGAGGTACTCCTCCAGCCGGCGGAGCACGTAGAAGCGTTGCGCCGGGCGGCCGGACCAATAGAAGTTGTTCTCCCTGATCGAGGCGACGACCTGGTCGTCGTCCGGCCAACGGTGCCGCTCCCGGGACAGATAGGCGCGAGTCTTCTCAACGACCGGCCCCTCGGCGAGTTCGCCGGGCAGCGTGTTGAGGATCCGGTTCAGGTTGTTGGTCGGGACCGCACACAGCATCCGGCGCACCAGGAACGATTCGACGAGCCGCATCACCTCGACGATCTCGTCGCTGCGCACCGTGCCGTGGGCTCGCCGCTCCAGCAGCAGCATCAGCGCCGGGTCGGCGGCGTCGGTGCCCCAGTCGATGAACCGCTGCAGTCCCTGCCGGACGCCCGCCGCGTGTTCCTCGTCCGGGTGCCACAGCAGTCGCATGTACTCGGCCCGCCGGTGCCAGCGCGCCGCGACCTGCACGACCGCATCCTCGCCGCCCGACCGTGCCAGCTCGTCCAACGCCTTCTGGTGTGGTGCGTAGGTGTTGTCCTTGCGTACCCGGACGTTGCCGTCCATCACCAGGTCGTACCAGGCGAGCAGCTCGACCAGGGTGTTGCCCTCGTCCTCGCGGTCCAGCAGCCGTTCCATCGGCTCCCAGTGCCGCCGGTACACCTGTTCATCACGCGTGGGGAGCAGCATGAACAGGTAGTTGCGCAGCAGGTCGGACTGGCCCAACGTCATGCCGGTGTTGTTGAGCGACTCGAAGATCCGGTGCACGTTGTCGTCCCGGTCGGAGGTGATGCAGACCAGCTCCATACGCTGGCTGACCGCCTGCTCCAGCCGTTCGAGGTCGTGCGGGTCGTCCGGGTCGTCGTAGGCCATGACGGCGCGCTGGAAGAACCGGTACGCCTCGCCGACGTTCCCGGCACCCGGTCGACCGTCGAGACACGCGCGGTATCCCTCCCGGTCGACCTGGGTGGGCAGCAGTTTCCACCGCTCGCTGGACAGCCTGCTGTTGAGCAGGTAGGTCCGTTCGATCTCCTCGGCGACCGTCCGGTCTTCGCCGACGATCCGATCGCGTAGCGCGCACAGCAGGATCGACAGGGTGGTGAGTCGCTGCTGCCCGTCCACCACGATCCACACGGTGGTGCCACCGGCGGCCGGGACACCGGGTGCGAGCACGAGCGAACCGAGAAAGTGTTCCGCCTCGTCCTCGTCGGTGATGGCGTTCGCCTGCTCGGTCACCGCCTCCCACAGCGCGGCCCAGTTCTTCTTGCCCCAGCTGTACGGACGCTGATACAGCGGAACCCGGAACTGCGTCTTGGGCGTACTCACCAGCTCGGCGAACGTGGTCTTGCGAACCTGCATGTCGACTCCAGCAACGGTCGGACGGGCGCGACGGAGGTTAGTCGTCGAAGGATCGAGTCGGGATCAGCTCATCGGACAGGCTTGCCGACGACCGTGTGCAGCGCTTGGGCCGGGGTGCCGAGCCAGCCGAGCCAGAGGGCGTCGCGGGCCCGGGTCATGGCGACGAACAGTTGGCGGCGGGTCAGGTCGAGGCGCTCGGCGTAGGTGTCGTCGTCCTCGCTGGGCTGCTTCGCCTCGTGCAGTCCGTCCGGATCGAGCCGGGGCAGGAAGACGTGCTTGAACTCCAGCCCCTTGGCGCGCTGGTAGGTGCCGACCTTCACGTACCGGTTGGGTTCGCCGTTGTACTTGGTCAGGTCCTGCGCGGGCAGCCCGAGGCTCTCGATGCGCTCCCGGTAGCGCCGCACCATGACGTTGGTGGGCAGCAGGACGGCCAGGTCCCCGCTGCCGGTGCCACCGTCGACGGCCGCTTGGATCGCCGCGCACAGCGCCAGGTCGTGGTCGTCCTCGGTGTCGTGGCCGGACAGCACCGGGGCCGCCCCGTGTCGGCTGAGCCGCACCACGCGGCGCCCCGACTCGCGCTGTGTGCCACCGTCGTCGAAGCCGGACTGCTCGGCGACGGCGGCGGCAAGATCGTAGATCTCTCGCGTGTTGCGGTAGTTGTGGGTCAGTACGAACGATCGGCCGCGGATCTGGATGCCCAGCGTGCCCAGGCTGAACCCGCCGGGGTAGACAGACTGCTGCCCGTCGCCGACGACGAGGAAGCTGTCCGGCGCGCCGGTGTCGACCACCTGCGACAGCAGCCGCATCGCGGCCTCGGTCAGGTCCTGCGCTTCGTCGACGATCACGCAGTCGAACGGCTTCTCCGACGACGCGGACGCCACCTCGGCGGCGCGCAGCAGCACGTCGGTGAAGTCGCAGGCGCGCCTGCTGGTCAGTTCCCGCTGGTAGCGCTCGTACAGTCGCCAGAGCGCGGTGCGCTGGTCGGCGCCGAGCGGCGTGCCCCGGCCGGAGCGTTCCAGCTTCAGGTAGTCGTCCAGGCTGGTCAGCGCACGCCCCTTGATCACCCACTCGATTTCCTGCTGCAGGTAGCCGCGGGTCAGGCCGGCGCGCTTCAGCGCGCTCCCGTCGGTGAGCTCGCGTCGGCAGGCCGCGCCCCATGCCCTGCTGATCGCCTCGGTATCGATCTTCAGGCGCACGTCGTTGCGGTACAGGTAGCCGAGTGCCCACCGGTGCACGTTGCTGAATTCGACGCCGTCACATTCGGGCGCGAACCGACCGAACAGCTCCCGGTAGACCTCCGGCAGGTTGCGTACGTAGGTGGTGACCAGCACCCGCTTGCCGGCGGCGGCGAGCCGCCGCGCCCGGTGCAGCGCGACGACGGTCTTGCCGGTGCCGGCGGCGCCGCGCACCCGCGCCGGGCCGGACATCTCCCGCCGCACCAGCGACTCCTGGTTCGGATCGAGGTAGACCATCCAGTCCTCGATCGGCCGGGCCAGCACCCTCGCCAACTCGTCGGCCGGCACGGGAACGAACTCGCGGTGGCTGCGGGTGTCGCGCAGTGCCGCGCCGAGCGTGCCGCCGGCCGGCATCGTGGGGTCGGCGGTGACCTCTTCCCCTACCTCCGTTTCTGCTGCCTCCGTTTCCGCTGCCTCTGCCGTGCCGACCGACGTCGCCCGCCCGTCCGGGTTCGCGTACGTGATCAGGTTCAGTGCCGTCCGCCAGCGGTCCGGGTGCCGGTCGTCGAGGACGATCAGTTCGTCTTCGGTGTCCAGCCTTCGCAGCACGGAGATCTGGTCCGCGTCGAGGCCGAACTCGGTGAGTTCCCGGTCGTTCCAGGCCATGAACAGCCGGCCCTCGCCGCTGCGGCGTTCGCTGTACGGGACGGGTCGTTCCGTGACGGGGTCCTGGTCGTAGACGCGGAGCACGTTCTGGCTGTCGTCGATCTCCAACCGGAGCCGTTCGGCCCGCCGGTAGACCGCCTCGTGCTCCCCGAACAGCAGCAGGATGAGCACGTTGTCGACCCGACGCCAGATCAGCCGGTGCCCGTGGTTTCCGACGTGGGAGGTGAACGTGTCGTCGGCGGCTCGCTTGACCCGGTGGGTTTCCAGTTTGGGGTTGCCGAACGGCTGTCGTGCCAGCTCGACGAGGCTCTCGGACAAGGAGGCGAGCACGTCGGCGCGTCCCCGGTATCGTTCGAGGCAGTCCTGATAGGTGGCCGTGTAGCGGTGGTCGTACATGCTGATCCCCTGATCCGGTCGCGGTCTCGGTCGCGGCACCATCCCCCCGAATGCGTCCGCCCCTCCGAATGTCTCCGCGTCAGTGCGTCCGCTCGGCGCTCCACAGCTCACCGGACTGCTCGACCTGCGCCAGCACGGTCCGGATGGCGTGCGCCTCCGCTTCCGGTGGGTAGCCGTGCTTGGCCAGCAGTCGTTTGACGGTACGGCGCAGCCGGGCCTGCACGTCGGTGCGGCGGGACCAGTCGACACTGAGGTTGCGGCGCACCGAGTCGACCAGGTCGCGGGCGATGTCGGCCAGCGTGCCGTCCGCCATCTGCTCGACCGCCGACGGTGACGAGCAGACCGCGTCGTAGAAGGCCAGCTCAGCCTCCGACAGCGGCGGGTCGAACCGCTCGCCCCGGTCGCGTTCGGCGCGGACGGTCCGGAAGAACTCCACCAGTTCGGCGATGATCTGCGCGGAGGACAGGTTCTCCATCTGGTAACGGCGCATCAGCTCTTCGAGCCGGGCCGCGAACGACTCCTGCCGCACCAGGTTGTGCTGGGTGACGTGTCGCATCTCCCGCTGGATCGCGTTGCGCAGCGCCTCGATCGCCAGGCTCGGATGCGGACTGTCGCGCAGCCGCTCAAGATAGGACTCGTCCAGGTCGGACAGGTCGGGCCGTTCGATGCCGGCCATCCGGTAGATGTCGGTGATGTCGCCGGCCTCGATGACGCCGGCGGTGAGCTGGCTGAGATACAGCGTGATCTCGGTCGGCACCGGCTTGCCGGCGGCTCGCCGCTCCTCGGCGTCCAGCTTGGCCATCAGGACCCGCACCGACTTGAAGAAGGCGATGTCCTCCTTGAAGTCGCGCAGGCTGGCGCTGGTCGAGCACAGCGCCCACAGCCGGTCCAGGTGCCGGGAGGCACGGCGGAACCGTTCGGCCAGGTCCGGCTCGCCCTCCTCGACCTGGTTGCCGGGCGTGGCCGGGTCGCGCAGGAAGTTGACGACCGCGATCGTGGCCCGGCGGTACGCCATCGGCCGGCCGTCGTCGAGGGTCTGCCGCCACGGGCAGCCCTGCAGGATGCCGCCCAGCACGCCGTGCTGGTCGCGCAGGGAGGCAGCGACCGCTTCGACGTCCTGGCCGACCGGCTCCTCCTGCTGGTCGGTGACGGTGTACTCGGCGAGGGCCTTGTGCAGGTTCTCGGTCAGCGGGGCGTAGCCGACGAGCAGCCCGTCCGGCTTGCCGGCGAGCCGCCGGTTGACCCGGGCCAGCGCCTGCATCAGCGCGGCGCCCTTCATCGGCCGGTCCATGTACATGGTGTGCAGCGGCGGTGCGTCGAAACCGGTCAGCAGCATGTCGTTGACGATGACCAGTTCCAGCTCGTCGTCCAGGTCGCGGATGCGCCCCTCGATCGCCTTGTTCTGCGACGGGCGGCGCACGTGCCGCTGGATCGGGTCCGGGTCGGTGGCGTCGCCGCTGTAGATCACCTTGATCCGGCCGTGGTCGACGGCGTCGTCGTGCCAGTCGGGCCGCAACTCGACGATCCGCTCGTACAGCTCGGCGCAGATCCGCCGGGTGGCGCACACGATCATCGCCTTGCCCGGCGCACCGAGGAACCCCTGCATCTGTTCGGAGCGCTGGGTCCAGTGCGTCACGATGTCGACGGCCAGCTCGCGCAGCCGGGACGGCGCACCGTAGACCGCGTTCATCGCCGCGACGGTGCGCTCGACCTTGCGTCGCTCCGCCTCGTCGAGTCCGTCGGTCATCTCGTCGACCTGCTCGTCGATGTCTTCGGCGGTCACGTCGGACGGCAGGTGGACGTCGATCACCCGGCTCTCGTGGTACACCCGGACGGTCGCCTCGTCCCGCACCGCCCGAGTCAGGTCGTAGACGTCGATGACGTCGCCGAACACGGTGCGGGTGTTGCGGTCGGCCTGCGCGATCGGGGTGCCGGTGAACGCGACGAAGCTGGCGTGCGGCAACGCGTCCCGCAGGTGCCGGGCGTAGCCGTCCAGGTCGCCGTAGTGGCTGCGGTGCGCCTCGTCGACGACCACGACGATGTTGTGCCGGTCGTTGAGCAGCGGATGCTGCCGGTTGTCGTCGCGTTCCTTGCGGCTGAGGCCGAACTTCTGCAGCGTGGTGAAGATGATGCCGCCGGTGGCCCGGCCGTTCAGTTCGGCCCGCAGGTCCTCGCGGGTGGCCGGACGCAGCGGCTCGGGCAGCAGGGTGCTCGCCGCGAACGTGTTGTACAGCTGGTCGTCCAGGTCGGTGCGGTCGGTGACGACCAGGATGGTCGGGTTGCCCAGCGCCGGGTCGCGCATCGCCGCGTGGGTGTAGAGCTCCATCTCCATCGACTTGCCGGAGCCCTGGGTGTGCCAGACCACGCCGATCCGGCCGTCCGACCGCACCGCCTGCACGGTGCGCTGCACCGCCCGGCGCACCGCGAAGTACTGGTGCGGCTTGGCGATCCGCTTGATCAGGCCACGCTCACCGGTGCCGAACGTGATGCCGCCGTTCAGCAGCTCCAGGAACCGCAACTGGGTGAACAGCCCGGCCAGCGCCACGAACAGCTGGCAGTTCTCGACCGAGACGTGCCCCGGCTCGGTGCGCACCGGTTCGCCGTTCTCGTCGACGTTCCACGGCGCCCAGTGCTCGAACGGCGTGAACGGGGTGCCGTAGCGGGCGGTCCAGCCGTCCGACACCAGGCACACCGCGTTCGCCGCGAACGCCTGCGGGAACTCCGCCGCGTAGGTGGCCAGTTGCTGCCGGGCACCGTCGAGGGTGGCGTACTGGTCGTCGGCCCGCTTCAGTTCGATCACACCGACCGGCAGGCCGTTGAGATAGATCACCAGGTCCAGCCGGCGGTGGTGCTGCCCGTCCCGCAGCGTCACCTGGTCGGCCACCAGGTAGTCGTTGCGGCTCGGGTCGCGGAAGTCGACCAGCCGCGCGGTCGGGTTCTGCTCCACCCCGCCGTCGTCGGTGTACACCACCGGCACCCCGCCGGTGATCAGCTCGTGCACCCGCCGGTTCTCCGCGATCGCATCCTGCGAGGCCGGGGACAGCACCCGGCCGACCACCTCGTCGATCGCCGCCGCGGGCAGCCGAGGGTTCAGCTCGGCCACCTTCTGCCGCAGCCGCCCCGGGATCGCCAGCTGCTCCCAGCGCTCCCGCTCCCCGGTGCCCGGCTTGATCTGCGTGCCCGGCTGGTACGCCCAGCCCAGCCCGGCCAGTTCGTCGTAGGCGTCCGCTTCCCAGTCCGCCTCGGAATCCCCCGGCATCCCTACACCACCTCCCCGACCTGTCTCTCCGCGTCCTTCACCCGGATCTCCCCCGACATCAACTTCGGCAACAACGCATCCCGCAGCTCCGTCAACGCCAGCGATTCCTGTTCGGCCGTGAGGGCGCGCTGCCATAGCGGCTCAAGCCGTCCGTGCAGGTCGGCCGACAAATCTTCATTCGGCACAAAGACAAGGTCATCCAAATGCTTTCGTTGAATATGCCCCATGGTCGTAGCTTTGTCGGCAGCGATCCCTCGGAACTCCGGCATACGCAGATTGATCAGCTCGTACACGAGCCAATTCGGCATCCCGGAGTGGGGAATCACCTTGAATATATGCTGATTGACGATTGCCGCCGAACGGAACCAGCGCGCGACTCGAAGCGATCCCGACCATGCGAACAATACGTCCCCGGATCGGGCAAGATGCCGATCAGGTACCTCGATGTCGCTATAGACGGTGGACGCGCCCGGACCTGAGTTGAGTTCGGCAATGCGAACGACCACTCGCCCTGTTCCGTTCGCATCCTTCGTAAAGGCACGACCATTGACAAATGACGCCACGCCGGAGAGTGGCCTCTCATCGCACCTCGCACGGTCACGCGAAATCGCCTCTGCAAAAAGGAGACTCCTCAACTCGTCACAGGTAGCGGCGATCCGCTCGTTGACCGCGATCTTGTCGTCCAGCGCCCCCAACACCGATGTTGCGGCTCCAATAACAGCAGGGGGAGGCACAGAAATTGGAATGCGCGCCACGTCTCTAAGGTTCAGCGTGGCTTGGACAGTCGTCGTTTGCCAATTCCTCATGCTTTCCTGAGCCGTCGAGGATCGCAACGAATAGTAGATCCAGCGAGTGAACTCCGGATCCTTGGGACGCAAGACGGCCACAGCACGTGCAACATTCCAGCCTGACAGATCGTTCGCAACGACGGCGGCGTTACCAACCGATCCAACGAGCGATAAGACGATCTCACCGCCTTCGAGGCGTGTTCGACGATATCTATCTTCGACCTCGGCGTCGACACACAGCGGCGCCGACGCATCGACCCGACCATTGGAGATATCACCGACTCTCACGATTGGGACACCACTTGAAACGTGACGCCCTGGCTGGACGATCCCATAGGACGGCGGGATCTTGAGCAGCTCTGACAATTCGACGATGGGCCAGTTCACGTTCAGCCTCATGCCAGGCGCTCCAATCCTTCGCGGACGGCCTGTTCGAGGCGGGCGGATTCGTCGAAGTGGGTGTAGAGGTCCTTGGTGAGGCGGGCGATCTTGTCGGCTGTCGGCTCCGCGTCGGTGTCGTCGACCTCGGCGGTGCCGACGTAGCGGCCGGGGGTGAGGACGTGGTCGTGGGTGCGGATCTCGTCCTGGCTGGCGGAGTAGCAGAAGCCGGGCACGTCCTCGTACGCCGCGGTCGCGGTCTTGGTGCCGCGCCAGGCGTGGTAGGTGCCGGCGATGCGGGCGATCTCGTCGGGCGTGAGCACCCGTTCGGTGCGGTTGGTCATGGTGCCGAGCGAGCGGGCGTCGACGAACAGCACCTCGCCGCGCCGGTCGGTCAGCGCGGCGCCGCCCTGCGGCGTCTTGTCCTTGGTGAAGAACCACAGGCAGGCGGGGATCTGGGTGGTGCGGAACAGCTGCGGCGGCAGCGCCACCATGCAGGCGACCAGGTCGGCCTCGACCAGCGCGGCCCGGATCGCGCCCTCGCCGGACTGCTTGGAGGACATCGACCCGTTGGCGAGCACGATGCCGGCGGTGCCGCGTTCGGCGAGCTTGCCGAGGATGTGCTGGATCCAGGCGAAGTTGGCGTTGCCGGCCGGCGGTACGCCGTAGCGCCAGCGCGGGTCGTCGGTGCTGCGGGCCCAGTCGGACATGTTGAACGGCGGGTTGGCCAGCACGTGGTCGGCCCGCAGGTCGGGGTGCCGGTCCTCGCGGAAGGTGTCGGCCCAGCGGGGGCCGAGGTTGCCGCCGATGCCGTGGATGGCGAGGTTCATCTTGGCCAGCCGCCAGGTGCGTTCGTTGGACTCCTGGCCGTAGACGGCGATCGCGTCGGCCCGGTTGCTGTGCGCCAGCACGAACTTCTCGGCCTGCACGAACATGCCGCCGGAGCCGCAGCACGGGTCGTAGACCCGGCCCTGGTAGGGCTCCAGCACCTCGACCAGGGTCTTGACCACGCTGGCCGGGGTGTAGAACTCGCCGCCGCGCTTGCCTTCGGCGCGGGCGAACTTCTCCAGGAAGTATTCGTACACCTCGCCGAGCACGTCGCGGGCGGGCCGGTCGCCGTGCCCGGTGAACCGGGCGTCGGAGATCAGGTCGACCAGTTCGGCGAGCCGGTGCTGGTCGACGTTGTCCCGGTTGAAGATCTTCGGCAGCACGCCGAGCAGCGCGTCGTTGGCGCCCATGACGGCGTCCATCGCGGCATCGAGCAGCTCACCGACCCGGCCTTCCTTCGCGCGGGAGGCGATGTTGTCCCAGCGGGCCGGCGCCGGCACCCAGAACACGCCCTCGCCGGTGTACTCGTCCACGTCATCGAGGAAGTCGGCGACCCGTTCTTCGGCGATGCCCTCGGCCCGCACCTCCTGGGCGATCTGTTCGCGGCGCTCGGTGAACGCGTCCGACACGTACTTGAGGAACACCAGGCCGAGCACGAAGTCCTTGTACTGCGCGGCGTCCATCGAGCCGCGTAACTTGTCGGCGGCCTTCCACAGCGTTTCGCGCAGGTCGGCCATGGTCGGCACGCCCGGCAGCATCGCCTGGTCGCTCTTCTTGGTTCTGGGCAATGGTTTCTCCTTCAGCGCGGGGCCGTGTCGGCCCCGATGGTGTGGCTGCCGGCCAGCAGTGCGCCGGCCGCCAGATGCGTGAGTTCGTCCAGGGCGGCCAGCTCTTCCCGGGCCTGCCGCCGACGGTCCTGCACGGTGCGCAGCGCGGCGTCGAGGCGCGCGGTCTCGGCGGGCGGCAGCAGCGGCAGCGGGTACTGGTCCAGCCGCAGCGGCTCGTGCACCGCGCCGGCGGGCCGGTCGCCGGAGTGCGCCGCGGACAGCAGCGCCGCCAGGGTCGACGGGGTGAAGCGGTCCTCTTCCGGGGCGATGCGCAGCACCCGGGCCGGAAACTCGACGACGGCGTAGCCGTCGGTGTCGACCAGCACCGCCAGCTCCGGCTTCACGGTGACCACCACGTCGCCGGGCTGCGTGAGGGCGGCATGGTCGTATCGGGCGGCGAAGACGGCCCGGTCGATCCGGCGGTGGCCGGACACCCGGCGGCTGGTCAGTTCCGGCGCGCCGAAGACCGGATGTCCGTCCCGGACGGCGGTGTCCTCGGCGCGAAGCCTGGTGCCCGGCCGTACCAGCACGGCGTGCTGCCTGATCAGCGCGCCGAGCGTGGTGACGGCGGGCCGGTCCGCACTCGGCCGCGGCGCCAGCAGCAGGTGCACGGGCGCCGGCGGCGCGGGCCGGTTCAGTTCGGCTTCCAGCTCGATCGCCTGCGCCTCCGCCGGGGCGTCGGTGAGCCGATGCGGGCGGTGCACCGCGGTCAGTTCGGTGTCGCGGGCCAGCAGCGTGGCGGTGCGTACCGGGACCGCCAGTGCGAAGGCCCGTGCCTGCCGCGGATAGCCGTCGCGACGCCAGGTGACCACGTCGGTGACGATCTCGTCGACGTCGCGCGCGCCGAGCGCCCGGTCGGAGAGGTCGGCGGTGAGCACCTGGTCGGCGTCCCGGTTGTCGCGCTCCCGGCGAAGCACCCACAGGGCGAGCCGGTGCGCCGGCCGGTAGGGCAGGCAGCCGCCGGGCAGCCGGATCACGGCCTCGACGTTGCCGGCTCGCAGCAGGTCGGCGCGCAGCCGCCAGGCCGGCCCGTACGCGGGCAGCGGCTCGGTCAGTGCGGCGGCCGGGCCGAGCAGCACGGCGGTGGCGCCGGTGGGCAGCAGGTCCGCGGTGTCGGCCAGAGCGGTGAGCGCACGCCGAGCCGCCCGAGACTCGCCCGGACGGTACGGCAACCGATGCAGGACCACGTCGGGCGGATCGTCCTCCAACCCGAGCGCGTCGGCGACCGGCCCGGTCGGCCGATCGACGACCGCACGCGGCGGCAGGCCGGCCATCGCGAGGCGACGCCGCAGCAGGCGTGCCGTGGCCCGGTCGGTTTCGGCGGCGCGGATCCGGGTGTCGGCGAGCTCGTCGAGGTCGGCGAGGACCGCCGACACCAGGTCACCGCTGCCGGCGGCCAGGTCGACGAGCCGGACGGTGCCGGTGGCGGCCCGGTCGGCGGCTCCGGAGAGGCCGGCGACCAGGCGGGCGAGTTCGCCGAGCACGTCGTCGCGGGTGGTCGCGTCGGCGGCCAGCCGGTGCCGGCATCGCAGCACGTGGCGGAATGCGCGGCGGACGTCCCAGGCGGCCTCGACCAGCAGTTCGGCGTGTTCGACGAGGAACGCGGCGTCGTCGCCGAGCTCGCCGATCTCGCTGGCGAGCAGCAGGTCGTCGGGGTCGGCGGCGCGGGCTCGGCGGCGCAGTCGAGACAGGCTGCCGGTCGCCGCGCCGGGCCGCAGCGGCCTGCCGTCCAGGTGGCGCAGGCATAGCAGGGCGGTGAGCGCGGCGACGAGGCGTTCGCCGCCGATCCGGTCGGTGTAGCGGGCCAGCCCGTAGAGCGCGAGGTCGGTGTCGAGATCGGGGGCGGTGACCCGGTTGGTGCGGGTGAGCCAGTCGGCCACGTCGCGGGCGACGAACAGCGGAACGTTCGTGTCGGTCGCGACCGGTGGCGGAAAGTCCGGGTACCGTCGGCGCCACGTCGTCACGACCGGGCGCTGCACGTCGGCGAGCTCGGCGATGTCCGGCATGGAGATCAGCAGCGGGTCCATCCGCACGGCCTCCTGTTCCCGACATCGGGCGCCGCCGGCGTCGAAACCGGCAGTTGTCTCTCGCAGGCTATGACCGCATGGTTCCGAAAATCAAATCGGTGACCTGATAACCCTGGTTATCAGGTCGATTAATTGACCCGCTTCGTCGTCGGCCCTCATCGTGGCTCCTGCCGACGCAGTGCCGGCACCGGTCCGACGCCGAGAGTTCCGATCCGGCGCCCGATCGAGTACACGCCCCGTCGATCCGACCGCGATCGATTCGACGTACTCGGGAGATCCCATGCGCAACAAGCTGCTCACCGCGATCCCGCTCGCCCTGCTCGCCGTCACCGCCATCGCCTGCTCCGGCAGCGGCACCGGCACCACGAAGGGCCCCGGCGCCGAGGACGGCACCCCGGCCGCCTCCGGGCAGGGCACGCCCGCGACGAAGCACGGCTCGTCGGAAACGAAGCACCGCAAGTCCGGGCACACCATCGTCTTCAAGGTCACCGGAAACGGGGTGAGCAAGGCCAACGACATCACCTACGGCATCGGCGCCAACCAGTCGCAGGACAACGGTGCGGCGCTGCCGTGGACGAAGAAGTCGCACACCGACGACAGCGTCCTGCTGCTCGGCCTGACCGCCCAGTCCGACGGCACCTCCGGCTCCATCACCTGCAGCATCAGCGTCGACGGCAAGGTGGCCGTCACCAACACCTCGCGCGGCCAGTACGCCGTCGTCACCTGCAACAAGGACATGTGACCGGCGGGCCCGTCGGTGCCGTCGGCGCCGACGGGCCCACGGAGAGGAGGACATCATGTCACCGCACGACCAGACATCGCCCGACGACCAGTCGCCGCAGGACCGACCTACCTACGAACAGTCGATCCCCGAACAGCCGGACCCCGGGTGGCCCGACGACCAGCCGTCCGGCGCCGAGCTGGCGCCGCACCGCCATCCTGCTCGTACGGTCCGGTTGCGCACCCTCGTCGTCGCCTTGGCTGCCGCACTCGCAGTGGTGGTCGTGGGCGTCGCCGTTTCGGTCACCCTCGTGCAGCGGAGCAACCGCCCCGCGGCCGTCGCCAGTGCGCACGCCAGTGCGAGCGCCGCGGTCGACGAACCGACGGAGGAACCCACCGACGAGCCCCGGACCGACGAGGCGACGCCGGACGAGGGGCCGATCGCGATGGATTTCGGCACCGACTACGAGATGACCAGTTCCACCGACGGGTACGACGGCACCGCCACGCTGCGGGTCGCCAAGCCGAAGATCGTCGCGGACGTCGACGGCATCTCCGAACACGGGCAGTACATCGCGTTCTCGGTCAGCTACCACGGCACCAGCGGGCAGCTCGACTACGACGAGTACGACTTCGCGTTGCGCGGTCCGAACGGCGACGGCTACGACCCTGACTTCGCCCTCGACTCCGGCTACCACGAACTCCATTCGGGCACCGTCTATGCCGGCAGCACCGCGCGCGGCTGGGTCATGTTCGACGCACCGAGCTCCGTGCTGCACGGCGGGCAGCTCGAAATCAAGGGCGGCCTGTCCGGCATCATCGGCACCTTCACCCTGGGCGCCGGCCCGTCATGATCGACTGGACGGCCGCCTGCTCGACCTCGACAGACAGGCAGCGAACCTGCGCCCTCGACGGGCCCGGTCCTACCCATGCATTGTCGGCTCGACGCCGGAACGCATTCGATGCTCTGCCGAGGCTCCTGTCGGTCGGGCTCACGCGTGTCGCCGAGACAGCCAGTCGCTGGCCGACCTCGCATCGTGCGAGTCCCTGGGGAACAGGACGTTCAGTGTCTCGTGCCGACGTGGTCGAGGATGCGGTGGCCGATCGCCTCCGCCAACCGCGGCGGCACCGCGTTGCCGATCAGCCGGCCGAGAGGAGCCAGCTGCACCGGCTGGTCCGGCGGCACGAACTCGTAGCTCGGCGGGAAACTCTGCAGGATCGCCGCCTCGCGCAGGCTGATCGGCCGGTCCTGCTCCGGATGGCCGAACCGGCCGGTACCGAAGTTGTAGGCCATCGTGGTGATCGTGGGCGCCGGCTCGTCCCAGACCATGCGCGCGTAGACGTTGCGGAAGGTGGCGCCGCTCTTCTTGGTGTGACAGGGCGAGAGCAGCTTCGGATCGTCCCAGTCGCGCCAGGTGCCTCCCGGCTTCGAGGCCCGTATCCGGGCCAGGTTCGTCGCGCCGAGGGTGCGGCTCTTGTGCAGCCGGTCGTCTGGGTGCTCCTGACCGTGCTCGATCGGAGGCAGTCCACCGATCTCGGTGCGGACCGTCCGGTATTCGCCGGCCGAGAGGCCGCCGGTCGGCACCGTGATCGGACCGATGCGGGACGCCAGCAGCACGCGCCGGCGTCGGTACTGCGGCACCCCGTAGTCCGGGCAATGGCACGAGCGATGGTCGACGAGGTATCCCTTGTCCCGCAACGTGTCCACGAACCGTTGGAAGACGTCGGTGTTGACGATGCGGGGCACGTTCTCCATCGTCACGACGTGCGGCTTGGTCGCGGCGACCAGGCGGCTCATCTGGTCGACGAGCGGCCACTGCCGCTCCGCGGTGGTGTCCGCGCCCCGGCGGTAGGAGGAGAACGGCTGGCAGGGCGCACATCCAGCGAGCACCCGGTACCGCGTGCCCTTCGGCCACATCGCACGGAGCTCACGCGCCGACAGCGTCGTGACATCCCGGCGATGGAAGCTCGCGTGGAGGTTCTGCTCGTACGGATAGCGGCAGCCCTCGTCCAGGTCGACCCCGGCCGCGATGTCGATGCCGGCCTGCGACAGACCGTAGGACAACCCACCGACTCCGCAGAACAGGTCGACGGCGGAGACACGGGGCGGCACGGGCACGAGCAGACTCTAGCCGATCGAGGCCGCCTCGTCGACGGGCAACGGGTGCCGCCTCGCGATGTCGGCAAGCCGACAGCGGCCGTGGGCTCGTGGGGCCGACGATGCGTCGGTCGGAAACAGGAATGTCAGCCCTGTACAGGCTCTGGTATCCGAGAGAAAAGTTGTATTCGGGACGCGGCTCGATGTCGAACTCGTGTTCGAATTCGCCCTTTTGTCGGACCCCGTCCCTACGGTGTGGAGCGATTCGAGGAGGGATCGACGTGACCGCGAACGTTTTCCCTGCACCACACCGTTCCCACCGGCAGGACGAGGTCGGCGAAAGCCGTATCCAGCAGGAATTCTCGGCTCTCGTCCGAAGACAGGCCGGCCGTCCGAGCCGAGCGGCGCTCGACGAGTTCCTGGCCCGGCACGGCCTGACGAGCGACGCCGTCGGGCCGTTGCTGGCCGAGCTGGCCGCCAGCTATGCACCCGCGAATGGCGCAGAGCCGACCGCACCGGCCGCCCCGATCCCGGAACAACGATCCGCCCTGGCGCCCGACTCCGTCCGGGCATCCAGCCAGTCGGTGGCCGACGCCGGCGAGGACCTGGTCGGCGACTGGCTGCGTACCGGGCGACTCACTAACGAACAGGTGGCCACGACCGCCGCCGACCACGAGCTGAGCGGCGGCGAGACGGCCGAGCTGTACGACCTGCTCCGCGACTCGGGTGTGTCGCTCGAACGACCGGACGTCACTGGCGGTCGCCGACCGGTGGACCGGTCGGTGGGCGAACTGCCGGTCGGCGACGCGCTCGGTCGCTATCTGAAGCAGATCGGCCGGTACCGGCTCATCGACGCCGGCCGGGAGGTGGAGCTGTGGTCGGCGATCTCCCAGGGCGCGCAGGCCGACGCCGAGCTGTCGTCGGATCGGCAGGAAACGCTCGACCAGCAGGCCAGGCTGCGGGAGATCTCCGCCGTGGGGCGCCGCGCGCACGAGGAACTGGTCTGCGCGAACCTGCGGTTGGTCGTCTCGATCGCGCGTGGCTACCAGGTTCGTGGGCTCGACCTCGCCGACCTCGTCCAGTTCGGCAACCTGGGCGTGATGCGCGCCGCGGACAAGTTCGACGGCTCCAAGGGCTACAAGTTCTCCACCTACGCCACCTGGTGGATCCGGCAGAGCATCACCCGGGGCCTCGCCGACACGGGGCGCACCATTCGCCTGCCGGTGCACATGGCCGAGCAAGTCGACAAGGTGCGCCGGGCACAGTGGCTGCTGACCGCGCGCTTGGACCGCGAGCCGACGACCGCCGAGATCGCCGAGAAGGCGGGGCTTGAGCCCGGCGCCGTGGACGCGATCCGCGACCTGGATCGGCCGATGGTAAGTCTGGACGCACCGATCGGCACCGACGGCGACTCCCACCTTGCCGACTTCGTCGTCGACCGAGGGGTGATGTCCGACCCCGTCGAGTGGGTGACGGCGTCCGCGCAGGAAAGCGACGTCGATCGGGCGCTGCGAGCGACGCTGTCCGAGCGGGAGTACGAGATCGTTTGCCGACGGTATGGCATCCGGTTCGACGCCGCACAGACTCTCGACGAGATCGGCGCTGCTCTCGGCGTCACCAGGGAACGGATTCGTCAGATAGTGAAGAAAGCATTGGGGAAGTTGCGCGACAGCGACACGATCGCGCCGCTGTATTCGTACCTGTCCGACGGGCCGGCGCCTTCGGAAGTGGCAGAGGGAAGGGGGGAACGTCGGTGACCGAACAGAGCATCGGAGCGGCGTGCGAGCGGTTCGTCGAGTGGCTGGACCACGAGGTGCTGATGGTCGGGCGCGGGGACGACGTCGAACGGCTCGACGTGCGTCCGTCCAGCGTCTTCTGGTTGGGTCGGTTGGCCACCGAGGACGAGGTGCGCCGGGGGCAGGGTGACGAGCGCGCCGAGCGGCTCGACCCGTGTGCGATCGGTGTCCGGCTGCGCCCAGCCGAACCGTCACCATGGTCGCTGCGGGTGACCGTCCGGGCGCAGGCCTGGTTCCAGGCCTCCAAGGACGACCCCGACCCTGACCAGCGCTGGCGCCGGCTGGATCCGGTCGAGGAGACGGTGACGGTGACAGGGCTCGACCACGACGGTGAGTATGGCAGCGAGCAGCTGGCGACCGCCTTCCGTGTGGTCGGGGCCGACGGGTTGACCGCCGAGGTGCGCGTCGAGGTGGAGGACTGGCACCGTACGCCGGAGCTGGTGGTCCAGCTGGTGAACACCAGCCCGGAGAAGATCAAGGGCCTGGACACCCACCTGTTCGAGACCCGACTGACGGTCGAAGGTCTGGCGACGGTGCCGTTCGAGCTGGAGGCGCTGCCGGACAGCTACCGCTACGACCGGCAGGTGCCGGCCTACGGGATCAACGTCGGGGTCGAGCAGCCGGAGCCGGGCGTGTTCGCGACCACGGACACGGTGGTCGCGCAGAGCTGGCGTCCCGACTACTGGAACAGCACCCACAGCCGCCCCGACCTGCGCTTCGCCGCGCTCGCCGACGATCCGCTGCCGCACCTGACGGCCCTGGTGGACGCCGTGGACGAGTACGACCGGCAGCAATGGTCGGCGGAGATCCTGGATACGCGGGCCGAAGCCGAAGACTGGACCGAGCCGATGCGCACGGCTGCCGCCGCCGATGCGGCGAAGGTGTTCGACGAGTTGGACCGGCTGCGGGAGGGGCTCGCCGCGCTGCGGGACGATGCGACGCTGCGGCGGGCATTCTGTCTGATGAACGATGCGATGCGAGTCGCGACCGAGGGGCGTGGCTACGACTCGTGGCGGCCGTTCCAGATCGGCTTCCTGCTCGCGTCGGTGACGTTCCTGACCGCCCCGGAGCGTTCCGCCGACGTGGTGGACGTCGTCTGGTTCGCGACCGGTGGCGGCAAGACCGAGACCTATCTGGGGTTGCTGCTGACGACCGCTTTCCACGACCGGCTCACCGGCAAGACGCACGGCATCACGGCGTGGTCGCGGTTCCCGTTGCGCCTGCTGAGTCTGCAGCAGACGCAGCGATTCGCCGACGCTCTCGCCGGTGCCGAGCGGGTCCGGCAGGACGAGCGGGTCGGCGGCGAGCCGTTCAGCCTCGGCTTCTTCGTCGGGAGCAACAACACTCCGAACAAGATCGTTCCGAACGGTCAGCAGCAGCACGACGGTGACGTGGTGGCCAAGAAGGACGTGGCGGTGCCGTACCAGGTGCTGCTGCGCTGCCCGTTCTGCCGGTCCGAGTCGGTGACGACGAGGTTCGACCGACGCACCTGGACGCTGCAACACCGGTGCGGCAACGCCGACTGCTGGTGGAAGCGGCCGGCGCTGCCGTTCTACGTGGTCGACCAGGAGATGTACCGGTTCCTGCCGACGGTGTTGGTCGGCACGCTCGACAAGGCCGCGACGATCGCCCACCAGCAGGCGATGCGCGGCCTGGTCGGCGCGCCGTACGGTGTCTGCACGATTCCCGGCCACGGCTTCACCTACGCGAAGCGCGGCAAGACTCCGTACGGGTGCCTGGTGCCCGACTGCCAGGGCGGCGCGCCCGACCCGCTTCCGATGCCGGCGGAGCGGTTCGGACCGGCGCTGCGGCTGCAGGACGAGCTGCATCTGCTGCGCGACAGCCTGGGGGCGGTGGACAGCCACTACGAGAGCCTGCTGGACTTCCTGCAGCTCCAGCTGTGTGGATCCAAGCCGAAGATCGTGGGTTCCAGCGCCACGTTGTCCGGCTACGAACGCCAGATCGACGTGTTGTATCGGCGGCAGGCCCGGGTCTTCCCGCAGCCGGGGCCGCGGTCGGGTGAGTCGTTCTGGACCCGGTCGACCGATAAGCCGCTGCGCCGGTACGTGGCGGTCGCGCCGAGGGGCGTGACGCTGGAGCACGTGAACGACCGGACCCTGGACACGCTGCAACGATCGGTGCGCCGGTTGCTGACCGAGCCGGACGAGGTGTGCGCCGCGGCCGGTGTCGATCCACGATTCGCGCGCGAGTTGGTGAGCCTGTACGGCACCGACGTGGTCTACGGCACGGCACTGTACGACGTGACGGCCGCGGCGCGCAGCGCCGAGAGCAACCTGTCCGTGTCCGGCGTCGGTGTGGAGGAATTGACCGGGCAGACCGCGTTCGACGACGTGCGGGGGATCCTGAATCGGCTCCAGCACCCGGAGGACGACTTCGGCGAGCGTGTGCACGTGGTCGCGGCCAGTTCCATGCTGTCGCACGGCGTCGACGTGGACCGGCTCAACACGATGGTGATGCTGGGGTTGCCGCTGAGCACGGCCGAGTTCATCCAGACCACCGCGCGCGTGGGCCGCAGCTTCCCCGGTCTGGTCTACGTCCTGCACAAGATCGCCCGGGAACGCGACGCGCAGACGTTCCGGCATTTCGGGCCGTTCGTGGCGCAGGGCGACCGGTTCGTGGAGCCGATCCCGATCACCCGCCGCAGCCGCCGGGTGCTGGATCTGACCCTGCCGGGTCTGGTCGCCGCCCGCACCGTGATGGTGCAGGAGCCGGCGAGCAAGACCCGGTTGACCATGGTGTCCTGGCTGCGCAGCTACCTGCACGACATCGGGGCCACCGCCGAGTCGGAGGCGGCCGCCATCGCCGAGTTGCTCGGCTTCGATGCCGACGACCCGCTGCATCGCGAGCAGATCGAGTCCTGGTTCGAGGAGTGGTTCGCCAATCTCGACGACCCGGCGTTCGACCGGAAGTTCCCCCGTGACCTGAGCGCGCGCACACCGATGCTGAGCCTGCGTGACGTGGAGTCCAGCGCGCCGGTCTTCGACGACGAGGAGGCATGATGCGCCAGCTCAGCAAGCGCAGCGGCAGCCAGATGATGCGGGCCTTCCTGCCGTACCAGACCGTCGACCTGAATCGACGGATCTACCAGGTGACCGAGTGGAAGGCACCGGAGGTCGTCGAGGTCGACCGGGAGATGGTGCGCCGGCGGCTGCGCGGCGACATCTATCCCTGGACGCTCGCCGACCACGACATGGGCATGGGGCAGGCCCTGCAGCGGGGTGCGCCGGTGGAGGTCGTCCGGGTCGACGACCGCTTCGGGGTGCATGTGACGCGCTTCCCCCGGGTGTGGCTGTGCAACGGCTGCCGACGCATCGGCCGCAACCAGAACGTCCGATGCCGATGCGGTACGAAGGACTGGACGCAACTGCACTATCTGGGAGTGCACGAGTGCGGCCGGGTGGTCGAACCGTGGATCAGACAGTGTCCGGCGCACCAGGACGTCCGGCTGGACAGTCCGAAGAGCGCCAAGGCCGCGGACATCCGTTTCGTCTGCCCGGAGTGTCGCCAACTGGTGCAGCAGGGCCTCGGCTTCAACCGCAAGTGCGAGTGCGGAAACGGCACGATCCGGTGGAACGTGCACAAGGCGCGGATGGTCTACACGCCACGCAGCATGGTGCTGATCAACCCGCCGGATCCCGAGCGGATGGCGGAGCTGAACCGCAACGGCGGCGCCCGCCAGGCACTGATCTGGGTGGTCGAGGGTCTGGCCGTGCCGTCGCCGAACGAGGTGGACGCACCCGAGTCCGCGGAGCACGCCCTGCAGAAGCTGTTGGACATGAAGATTCCGCGGGAGGTGGCCGAGATGGCGGTGGCGGCCCGCCCGGAGGCGCAGGAGCATCCGGCGGACCGGCTTCCGGCGGACCGGCGGGAACTCGCCGTGCAGGGCGCGGTCGACATCGCGATGGCGGTGGCCGAAGGACATCGCCCGGTGTCCGCACTGGCCGCCGAGACGTCGCCCCCGTCGTTGACCGACGCCTACCAGGTGCGTTATCCGCGGGCACTGCAGCGTGCCGGGATCGCGGGGCTCGATCTGGTCGACAAGTTCCCTGTCCTGCAGGCCGCGTACGGGTACACCCGAGGCGAGGACGATCCGGCGCGTTGCACCCTCGTGCCGTTCCGGAACGGCACCAAGTACCGGCTGTACGGCTACCGCAGCGACACCGAGGCGTTCCTGATCCGGCTGGATCCGGCCCGGGTCGCAGACTGGTTGCTGGCGCGCGGCCACAGATTGTCCGGCTGGTCCGCTGGTGACACCGATCCGCAGGCTGCGCGGCTGGCGGTGCTGACCGACGTGGACATCCCGCATCGGCAGGACGCCCCGGCGCCGACCGCCGGCAGTGACCTGTTGAAGCTGGTGCACACGTATGCGCACCGGTTCGTCCGGCAGGCGGCGGTGCTGTGCGGGATCGACCGGGACGCGTTGTCGGAGTACCTGTTGCCGGGGCATCTGGCGTTCTTCGTGTACGCGGCGGCGCGCGGCGATTTCGTCCTGGGCGGCATGCAGGCGGTGTTCGAGTCGAACCTGGACGATCTGCTGACCGAGTTCGTGGACGCCGAGCATCGGTGCCCGCTGGATCCCGGCTGCGCGCGGGGCAGCGGCGCGTGCAGTGCGTGCGTGCATCTGGGCGAGCCGTCCTGCCGATACTTCAACCGGTTCCTGGATCGGCGGGTGCTCTTCGAGCGGGACGGCTACCTGCGGCGATGACGGCGGCCTGGACGCGGTCGGCGGCGTCGCCGATCGGCTCGTGTTCCCACACGTGCAGCACGGTCCATCCCAGCTCGGCCAGCGCGGCGTCCTTCGCCCGGTCGCGCGCGACGTTGCGCGCCAGCTTGTCGGCCCACCAGCCGCGGTTGTTGCGCGGCATGGTGCCGTGTTGCGGGCAGCGATGCCAGAAGCAGCCGTCGACGAAGACCACCACCTTGGCCCGGGTGAACGCGATGTCCGGGCGGCCGGGCAGACCGGCGAGCACCACCCGGTACCGCAGCCCGCGTCGGTGCAGCTCGCGACGGAGCGCCAGCTCCGGCTTGGTGCCGGCGCGCGGTTGCCGGGCGAGCCGGGCGGAGGTGGCGGCGTCGAGTGGGGTTGGCCGATCCATCGTGATCAACCTATCTGCCGATCCCGGACCGCGGGGACCGGACGATATGGTACGCCGAGTGACCGAGCAGGCGTCGAGGGTTGCGACAAGACGGAGAAATTGGCAGTGACATTGACCAAACAGACAGCCTTCGCGCCCGGTTCGGTCGTGGTGGTCCGGGACGAGGAATGGCTGGTCCAGGCGACCGAGGCGACGCCGGAGGGTACCCTGCTGCGGGTCCAGGGCCTGTCCGAGCTGGTTCGAGACACCGCCGCGGCGTTCTTCACCAGTCTCGACCGGGTGGAGCCGCTCGATCCACGGGATGCGGTGGTGGTGGCCGACGACAGCTCCCATCATCGCCGTGCCCGGCTGTGGCTGGAGGCGACGATCCGCAAGACGGCCGTCCCGTTGGCCGAGACGGAGTTGACCGTGGCCACCCAGGGCCTGGCGGACGCGCTGGTCTACCAGCGCTCGGCGGTGGCCAAGGCGCTGGATCCGGCGAACCTTCGGCCGCGGATCCTGCTGGCGGACGCGGTCGGTCTCGGCAAGACGCTGGAGATCGGCATGATCCTGGCCGAGCTGGTGCGACGTGGCCGCGGCGAGCGCATCCTGGTGGTCACCCCGCGGCACGTGCTGGAACAGACCCAACACGAGCTGTGGACCCGGTTCGCGCTGCCGTTCGTCCGGCTGGATTCGGCCGGCATCCAGCGGGTCCGGCAGCAGCTGCCGGCCACCCGCAACCCGTTCAGCTACTTCAAGCGGGTCATCGTGTCCATCGACACGCTCAAGTCGGACCGGTACCAGGCAGCGCTGGCCAAGCACCGCTGGGACGCGGTGGTCATCGACGAGTCGCACAACCTGACCAATCGAAACACCCAGAACAACCGGCTGGCCCGGCTGCTGTCGCACAACACCGAGGCGCTGATCCTGGCGTCCGCGACGCCGCACAACGGGCGCGCCGAGTCGTTCGCCGAACTGATCCGGCTGCTGGATCCCTCCGCCGTGCCGCCCAGCGGTGAGCTGAACCGCGACGAGGTCGGGCGGCTGGTGGTGCGCCGGCACCGGCACAGCCCGGAGGTGGCCAGCGTCGTCGGCGCCGACTGGAAGGAGCGGCAGCCGCCGCACAACGTGCTGGTCCCGGCCACCGAGGCCGAGAACGCGGTCGCCGACGAGCTGGAGCACACCTGGCTGTGGCCGGCCGGCGGGACGCCGCCGTATTCGGGACGCAACGGCGCGCTGTTCGCCTGGACGCTGGCCAAGGCGTTCCTGTCCTCCCCCGCCGCGTTGGCGGAGACGATCGCGGCCCGCCGGAACCGGCTCGCCGCCACGGCCGACACCGCGGCCGAGCGGGCCGCCCTGGATCGTCTGACGGCGGTCAACGAGGCGACGTTGCAGGCGCCGACCGGGAAGTATCGTGCGCTGGTCGAGCATCTGCGCGAGATCGGTGTCGGCCCGGACTCGCCGAGCCGGGCGGTGGTGTTCGCCGAGCGGATCGCCACCCTCGACTGGCTGCGGCGCCAGCTGCCGGCGGATCTCCAGCTGCCGGACGAGGCGGTGCGGGTGATGCACGGCTCGCTGTCCGACGACGAGCAGCAGCAGCTGGTCGAGCAGTTCAAGCAGCAGAGCTCGCCGATCCGGGTCCTGGTGACCGGCGACGTGGCCTCGGAAGGCGTCAACCTGCACGCCCAGTGCCACGAACTGGTGCACTACGACATCCCGTGGAGCCTGATCCGCATCGAGCAGCGCAACGGCCGCATCGACCGGTACGGGCAGCGGCAGAGTCCGCGCATCACCGCGCTGCTGCTCGACCCGGCGAGCGAGCGGTTCCGCGGCGACGTCCGGGTGCTGTCCAGTCTCGTACGGAAGGAGAGCGAGGCGCACACGGCGCTGGGCGACGCCGCCTCCCTGATGGGCGAGTACAGCGTGTCCGACGAGGAGGAGAAGATCCGCCAGGTGCTCGCCGGGCAGCGTGAACTCGACGAGGTCGTCCACTCCGTCGAGCAGGCGAGCGCCGACGACAGCCTCGCGGCGATGTTCGCCCACTTCGCGGCGACACCGGCCGCGGCGACCACCGGCTCGGTCGAGTCGCCCACCGGCACCGGGCTGTTTCCCGACGACGTGTCCTTCCTCGACGACGCGCTGCACGAGGCGTACGTCGACCCGGCCGAGGCGTTGCCGCGGGGCGTGGGCTGGCGGCTGCACGAGGCGCACGGCACGGCCGAGCTGACCCCGCCGAAGGATCTGGTGCAGCGGCTGGCGTATCTGCCGCAGTCCTATCTCGCCGACCGGAAGGTCACCGACCGGCTGCTGCTGGCGACGACTCCGCTGCTGGGCAAGCAGCGGCTGGCCGCCGCGCTCGCCGACAAGGCCGGCACCACCTGGCCGGACGCGCACTATCTGGCGCCGCTGCATCCGGTGCTGGAGTGGGCGGCCGACCGGGCGCTGGCCCGGCTCGGCCGCAACCAGATCTTCGCCGTGCGCGGCACGGTGCACGAGCCCACCGTGCTGTTGGTGGGCACCCTCACCAACCGGCGCGGGCAGGTGGTGGCCACGACCTGGCCGACCGTGGCCTTCCCGACCGGCGACGCGTCGTTCGCCCCGGTCACGCCGTACGAGTCGGCGTCGGACGCGCTGGCCGCGCTCGGCCTGGACCGGTCCCGGCCGAACACCGGCGCGGTGGACGTCGAGGGCCTGCGCGCGCTCGTTCCTGCCGCGGTGGATGCGGCGGGGCAGCACATGGCCAGCGTCTTCGAGTCGGCGACCCGCGACGTCGAGCAGCGGTTGGACGCCTGGTCGAGCCGGCTCGACGGCTGGGAGGAGGACGCGGACGCGCTGATCCAGCGGGAGGACCTGAAGCGGCACCGGGTCGGTGTTCGGCAGGAGCGGGAACTGGTCGAGGCGATGGCGCCGGACCGAAAGCTGGTCCGCCCGCTGATCGTGGTGGTACCGGAACGCTCCGAGCCGTCGGAGGGCGAGGCATGAGCGACGCGATCGTGATCGGGGAGAGCTGGATCTCCGAGCACTACTTCACCAGCGCCACCAGCGCCAAGTCGTTCCAGGCCCGGGTGCTGGCCCGGCGCAAGGCGTGGGACGAGGAGGAGGCGGCGGCCCGGGAGCGGGCCGCGAAGGCGAAGGAGGCCGGGCAGGAGCCGGGCGAGACCGCCGTGACCCCGCGGTCCCGGTTCCTGGGTGCCCGCGGCGAGTTGCTCGATACGCTGGTCGGCCTGGCCGAGCGGCTCGACACCGACGCCGACCCCGGCACGATCGACGCGGTCGACCGGGCGCAGACCGCGGCGACCGCGAACGCCTTGTCCGACCGGCTGCTGGCGGTCCTCGGCATCACCGGCGGCGCGCTGACGGTGCGGGGCGAGCATCCGCTGCGGTGGGTGCGCACACCCGGCATCGAGGGCCCCGCCCCGCTGGCGGTCGTCTCCGGCTACCCGGTCGCCACCGTCGAGGAGCTGATCGACCGGCATGCGCGCACTCTCGCCGTCCCGGTCGTGTTGCACGAGGACGGCGACGAGATCACCTCCGCCGCGCGCCTGGTCTCCACCCTGTTCACCGGGGACGAGGCGCCGCAGCTGGTGCTGGTGCTCGCCGGGCGGTGGGCGATGCTCGCCGAGCGGGAACGATGGGCCGAGGGCCGGTACCTCGCCGTCGATCTGCAACTGGTCTGCGAGCGGAACGTGGGCACCCGCGGCGGCGAGGTGGACCGGGCGCTGACCTGCCTGTCGGTCGAGTCGATCGCCCCGGACGCGGACGGCGACCTGTGGTGGCAGCAGACGTTGACCGAGTCGATCGAGCACACCGTCGGCGTCTCCGCGGATCTGCGTGAGGGCGTCCGGCTCTCCATCGAGATCATCGCGAACGACGTGGTGACCCGGCGGCGGGAGGCGGGCCTGGAGCCGCTGCCGCAACACGACGCGCAGGACCTCGCCAAGCACGCGCTGCGGTTCCTCTACCGGATCCTGTTCCTGCTCTACGCCGAGGCGAAGCCGGAACTGGGCGTGCTGCCGGCGGGGGCGCCCGAGTACGACGCCGGATACGGGCTGGATCGGATGCGGGACCTGGTGCAGGTGGAGCTGCCGTCGCCGCAGGCACGGTCCGGCACCCACCTGTACGAGTCGCTGGCGACCCTGTTCCGGCTGGTCGACAAGGGGCATCCGGGTGGGTTCGACGACGCCACCGGCAGCGAGGAGCTGACCTTCCACCCGCTGCGCGCGGACCTGTTCCGGCCGGAGGCGACCGCGTTCATCGACGAGGTCGGGCTCGGCAACCTCGCGCTGCAACAGGTGCTCGGGCATCTGCTGCTGTCGAAGAAGCAGCGCGGCCGCGACCGCGGCTACATCTCCTACGCCGAGCTGGGCATCAACCAGCTGGGCGCGGTGTACGAGGGGCTGATGTCCTACACCGGCTTCTTCGCCGACACCGACTTGTACGAGGTGGCCAAGGCCGGCAACGCGGACAAGGGTTCCTGGGTGGTGCCGGTCGACCGCGCCGACGGCATCGGCACGAACGACTTCGTCCGTGCCGAGGACCCGGACACCGGCGAAGACAAGCCGGTGCTGCATCGGCGGGGCTCGTTCGTGTACCGGCTGGCCGGCCGGGAGCGCCAGCAGTCGGCGTCGTACTACACGCCGGAGGTGCTGACCCGCTTCACCGTCGGTCAGGCGCTGGCCGAGCTGCTGCCGCCGAAACCGGGCGAGAGGTCCGTCCACGCGAGCCGGGACGACGAGGGCGAAGAGCCGGAGGCCGACGATGCGGCGGCGAGGCCGCCGATGTCGGCGCGGGACATCCTGGACCTGACGATCTGCGAGCCGGCGCTCGGGTCCGGCGCGTTCGCCATCGAGGCGGTCCGGCAGCTGGCCGCCGAATATCTGGAGCGGCGGCAGGCCGAGCTGGGCACCACCATCGACCCGGACGAGTACCAGCGGGAGCTGCAGAAGGTCAAGGCGTACCTCGCCCTGCACAACGTCCACGGCGTGGACCTCAACTCCACCGCCGTCGAGCTGGCGGAGATCTCGCTGTGGCTGGACACCATGGTCGCCGGCCTGGACGCGCCGTGGTTCGGCCTGCATCTGCGCCGCGGCAACTCGCTGGTCGGCGCCCGCCGCGCCGTCTTCGACCGCAAGCAGGTCGCCGACAAGTCCTGGCTGACGGCGATCCCGCGGGACGTACCGCCGACCGACCTGGTCGACCGCGACCCCGACGAGCAGACCGGCGCCGGAATCGGCGACGCCGTGCACCACTTCCTGCTGCCGGCGCCCGGTTGGGGGGCCGCCGCCGATGCGAAGGAGGCGGCCAGGCTCGCGCCCGACGCGG
This sequence comes from Actinocatenispora thailandica, assembly GCF_016865425.1. Classification (NCBI taxonomy): domain Bacteria; kingdom Bacillati; phylum Actinomycetota; class Actinomycetes; order Micromonosporales; family Micromonosporaceae; genus Actinocatenispora; species Actinocatenispora thailandica. Next base: position 5,171,388 of record NZ_AP023355.1, read on the forward strand.
CGAAGCGGCTGAAGGACTGGCGCAAGGCGGTCAGGCTCAAACCGACCGCCAAGCAGGTCGCCGCGCTGACCGACCTGGCCAAGCGGGTCGAGTCGCTGTGGCGGCTCGCCCACCGGCGCCTGCAGATCGCCGAGGCCGAGGTGCGCCGCAACATCGACGTCTGGGGCGCACCCGGACTGCCGTCCGGCGGGACGGTCACCCGGGAGGAGATCGAACGCAAGCTCGCCGACCCGAACGGCGCCTACCGACGGCTACGCCGCGCCATGGACGCCTGGTGCGCCCTCTGGTTCTGGCCCCTCACCGAGGCGACGACCACGGTGGACGACAAGGCCGTCGATCCGCCGACACTCGACCAGTGGATCGACGCGCTGCGCCGGCTGCTCGGCCGGCACGACGGCAAGCGGCGGGTGGCCGCCGGTCAGTCGTCGCTGCAGACCGGCTCGTCCTGGCAGGACCTGAACAACCAGGAGACGACGGATCTCGGCATGGCCAGTGTCGCCTCGATCGGCCCACTGCTCGCCGACCACCCGTGGCTGGTCGTCTGCGAACGGGTCGCCGCCCAGCAGGGTTTCTTCCACTGGAATCTCGACTTCGCCACCGTCTTCGCCCGCGGCGGCTTTGACCTCCAGCTCGGAAACCCACCCTGGGTCCGTCCCCGCTCCGACGTCGATGCACTGCTCGCCGAGGGCGATCCCTGGTGGCAACTTGCCCGCAGACCAGCTCAGGAACAGATCACGGCCAAGCGCGAGGAGACCCTCGCATTGCCGGGCATGACCGACCTGGTACTCGACGGCACCACCGATATCGCCTGCCTCGCCGACTATCTCGGGTCATCGGCCCAGTACCCGCGCCTGCAAGGCCTCCAACCTGATCTCTACCGCTGCTTCATGGAGCGCATGTGGCAACATGCATCAACGTCCGGTGTAACCGGCATGATCCACCTGGAGTCTCATTTTACAGATGAGCGTGCTGGGCTGTTACGTGAAGAGCTATACCTGAGACTCCGGCGGCATTGGCACTTCGTCAACCAGCTCTTGCTTTTCGAAATTCAGAATCACAAACACTTCGGCATTACAATCCAGGGTTCAAAGCGTGAGGCGCCCAATTTCATACAGGCCTCCTGGCTTTACCATCCTGAGACAGCCATAAGGTCGTTCGAGCACGACGGTTCTGGCGAGGAGCCGGGTCTGAAGGACCATGAAGGCCGATGGGACGTCCGACCGCATCGCGCGCGACTCACTTGGGTGACCGACACGACATTAACCACCTGGCATACGATGCTGGAAGATCCGGACGTGCCAATCCGCCAGACCCGAATGGTCTATGCGGTCAATCGGTCGGTCGTCTCCGTGCTCGACAAGCTCTCGCGCGCCCCACGGATCGGTGACCTCGATCTGGAATTCTCGCGCGGCTGGGACGAGAGCATCGATCGGAAGAAGGGGTACTTCGAAACCGAGTGGGGGGTCCCGGCGTTCTGGGACGATGTGATCCTGCAGGGGCCGCATCTGTTCGTGGCGACGCCATTCTACAAGACACCCAACGAGACCATGAACAGCAACAAGGACTGGTCGGCGACCGACTTCGAGGCGCTGGCGGCCGACGCCGTTCCCGCCACCGCCTACAAGCCACGCGGCGACCGCGCCCGCTACGACGCCGCCTACACCACCTGGCCCACCCCCGACGGCCCCCGCTCCGCCCGCAACTACTACCGCGTCGCCTGGCGGCGGATGGCCGCAAACACCGGTGAGCGCACGCTGATCGGAGCAGTGGTACCACCAGGCTCCGCACACGTGCATCCCGTGCACACCTTCGCGCCAAGCGACCGGAACCTGCCGAGCTTGCTGGCCGCGTGCGCCTACACGTCGTCGATCGTGCTGGACTTCTCGGTTCGATGTGTACCCAAGTCGGAGATCCTCTTCGGCACGATCGAACGGATGCCAGCGAATTTCGACCATCCGATGCTGAGCTCGCTGGTCCTGCGATCCGCTCGACTGAACAGCATCACCAGTGCCTACACGGAGCTCTGGAATGCGTGTTACTCCCGCGACTTCATGGACGACCATTGGGCCGGCGGGTTCGAGCACGCACGCCGGCAACCGCTCTGCCACATCGGACCGGATTGGAGCCCCGCCACGCCGTTGCGCATTGCGGCGGATCGGCGGCAGGCGTTGGTGGAGATCGATGCGTTGGTGGCGTTGATGTTGGGGCTGAGCGCCGAGGAGTTGTGCACGATCTATCGGACGCAGTTCGCGGTGCTGTACGGGTACGACCACAACGTCTACCACTACGACGCGAACGGGCGGCTGGTGCCGAACTCGGTGCTGACGGTGTGGCGGAAGAAGGGTGACCGACTGAGTGTCGAGGAGCAGACGGCAACCAACCAGGCGGGCAACACCTACACCTACCAGCTGCCGTTCCGGACGCTGGACCGGGAGAAGGACATGACCGAGGCGTACCAGGAGTTCGAACGCAGATTGGCGGCCCGGTCGTGAACCGGGATCGCAGCGAGCTGCTGCCGACGCTGCTGGCCGCCAACGTGCGGGCCGGCCTGACCGACTATCTGACCACCACGTTCGGGCTGACCGACGGCGACGCGCGGGACAACCTCGGCCGCTTTCTGCGCGACCCGGTCGACGGCATGTTCAAGGGCCCCTACCTGCGGCTCCGGCTGCCGTTCCGGCCGGCGCAGCCCGGCTGGGAGTCGCTGTTGGAGTGGTACGACGGGCCGGAGCCGTACGGGCACCAGGCCGCCGCGTTCGCCCGGCTGTCCTCCAGCGTGGACGGGCGAGGCCGCCGGCCGCTGCCGACGCTGGTCACCACCGGCACCGGATCCGGCAAGACCGAGGCGTTCCTGATGCCGATCGTCGACCATGTGCGCCGGGCCCGGCGCGCCGGCGTCACCGGGACCAAGGCGCTGATCCTCTACCCGATGAACGCCCTGGCCAACGACCAGGCCGGCCGGCTGACCAGGCTGCTCACGGGGCATCCGGAGCTGGCCGGGATCACGGCCGCGCTCTACACCGGCGAGGGCGGCCCGACCCGGGTGGCGGTCGACGCCGACGGGCTGATCACCGACCGGGAGATCGTCCGGGACGATCCGCCGGACATCCTGCTCACCAACTACAAGATGCTGGACCAGCTGCTGCTGCGGGCCGCGGACCAGCCGCTGTGGGCGAAGTCGGCGACCAGCCTGACCTATCTGGTGCTCGACGAGTTCCACACCTACGACGGCGCGCAGGGCACCGACGTGGCGATGCTGCTGCGGCGGTTGGGCCTGGCGCTGAAGAGCCATTGGCCGGCCGACGACCCGTCGATCGACGCCGCCGACCGGGCCCGGCCGCTCGGCCGGATCACCCCGGTCGCCACCTCGGCGACGCTCGGCGACAAGGGCGACCCGGCGGTGATGCGCGAGTTCGCCGAGACGGTGTTCGGGGAACGATTCGATGCGGACGCGGTGGTCACCGAGACCAGGCTGGGCGTCGAGGAATGGGTCGATGCCGCGCCGTCCGAGGTGGCGGCGGCCGAGATGGTTCCGGTCCCGGCCGACGCGATCGATCTGGCCGCGGCCACGGCGGCGATCGAGGCGCTCGGCTTCGACCCGCCCGGCGGCAGGGTCGCCGACACGATGTTGGGCCTGCTGTACGACGAGCCGCCCACCCGGTTCACCGACGCCGACGCCAGGTTCCTGCTCGCCGCGTCCCGAGCCCATCCGATGGTGCAGGATCTGGCCCGGCACGCCGCGGACGCGACACCGCTGCCCGAGCTGGCCGCCGCCGTCGCCGGCCCGGATCCGCGGTGGGTGACGTTCCTGTCGTATCTGGCCGGCGCGCTCGGCCACGTGCGGGCGCGCGCCGGGCGGGGCGCACTGTCGGTCGAGGTGCACCTGTGGGTGCGGGAGCTGGTGCGCATCGACCGGGCGGCCGGCACCACGGCACGGTTCCACTGGTTCGACGACGGTCCGCCGGCCGGAGCCGACGAGGAGTCCCGGCCGATGTTCCCCGCGATCTACTGCCGGCACTGCGGGCGGTCCGGCTGGGGCGTCGGGCTGGCACCGGTCGGCCTCGACCTGGCGGTCGACGACGACTCGATCCGCAGCAACCACCGGCGGCACGACGGACGGTTCCGGGCGCTGCTCTACGCCCCCGCCGAGGCGGAAGCCCACTTCGACGGCGAGCAGCGGCCGGACGGTCTGCTCTTCCTCGACGTGCACAACCGCCGCCTGGTCGACGACGTCGCCGCCGACGATCCGGACCTGGCGGACGGCTGGACGCTGCCGGTGCTCACCACGAGCGGCGACGACGCCGACCGGCAGGCGCAGGACGATTTCTGCCCCTCCTGCCGGCAGGACGACGGCATCCGGTTCCTCGGCAGCGCGGTCGCCACCCTGCTCTCGGTGTCGCTGTCCACGATGTTCGGCTCGGCCGTGCTGGACACGGTGGAGAAGAAGGCCCTGGTGTTCACCGACTCGGTGCAGGACGCGGCGCACCGGGCCGGGTTCGTGCAGGCCCGGTCGCACACGTTGACGCTGCGTGCGGTGCTGCGGCAGGCGGTCGGCGACTCGCCGCGCAGCCTGGACGCCGTGGTCTCCCGGGCGATCGAGCTGGCCGGCGACGACCCGTTCGCGCGCTACCGGCTGCTCCCGCCGGAGCTGGCCGATCGGGAGGCGTTCGCTCCGTTCTGGCAGGCCGCCACGCTGTCCGGTGTGCCCGCTTCGGTGGCCAACCGGGTGCGGCTGCGGCTGGCGCTCGACGCGGCGTTGGAGTTCGGCCTCAACTCGCGGATCGGCCGGCCGTTGGAGCTGACCGGCTCGGCCACCGTCGAAGTCGACGCCGGCACACCGGGCGAGGTCGCCGCCATGGCGCGGGCCTCGGTCGACGGCACCGACCTGCAGCTGACCATCGACGGGGCGGCCACCGAGGCCGCCCTGGTGCGCTGGGTGCGCGGCACCCTCGACCGGATGCGCGCGCAGGGGGCCATCGACCATCAATGGTTCGGCACGTACCGCACCGACGATGGCAAGCGGTGGTGGCTGACCGGCGGACGGCCGCGCCACCAGGGGATGCCGGCGTTCGGCAGGAACCGGCCGGCGCCGGCCTACCCGCGGGTGGGCGGCGCTCCGATCCCCAAGGACAGCGGCCTGCAACCGGTCGGCGCGTCGCAGTCCTGGTACGCGCGCTGGACCGCACGCGCCCTCGGCGTGGCACCGCACGACGGTGCCCGGCTCGCGCGGATGCTGCTTGCCGAGCTGGACCGACGTGGTGTGCTGAAGGCCGAGACCAGCCGCAGTGGGGCGACCGTCTACGCGATCCGGCCGGAGCGCATCGTCGTCGCCGCGGCCGACCTGCCCGACCTGGAAGCCGGCCGGCATCTGCTCAGCTGCGACACCTGCCGCACCCCGGTACCCGGCTCGGTGACCAGCATCGACCAGCTGGACGGCGGGCCCTGCCTGCTGGGCGGCTGCCGCGGGCAGCTCACCCGAGCACCGATCGGCGACAACTTCTACCGGCGGCTGTACGACTCCACCGACATGCGCCGGGTCGTCTCCCGGGAACACACCAGCCTGCTCGACGACGCGACCCGCCGGGAGTACGAGGACGGGTTCAAGTCGCCGGACCCGACCCCGCAGTCGCCGAACGTTCTGGTCGCCACGCCCACGCTGGAGATGGGTATCGACATCGGCGACCTGTCCACGGTGCTGCTGGGTTCGCTGCCACGCACCGTCGCCTCCTACCTGCAACGGGTCGGCCGCGCCGGCCGGCAGACCGGCAACGCGCTCGACCTGGCGTACGTGAGCGGCCGCGGCGAGCAGCTGCCGAAGCTCGGCGACCCGCTGTCGGTGGTGAACGGCGAGGTGCGCCCGCCGGCGACCTACCTGTCCGCCGAGGAGATCCTGCGCCGGCAGTACACCGCGCATCTGGTCGACTCGGTCGCCCGCGACCCCGGCGCGTTCCATCCGCAGCGCGCGACGCAGGCGATCGGCCGTACCGCGCCGGGCAGCTTCCTCGGCGACCTGATCGACCTGGCCGAATCGACGCTCGGCCAACGCCTGCCCGGCTTCGTCGACGCGATGGGCGGGCTGCCCGACGACGTCGTGGACCGGCTCCGCGCCTGGCTGAGCCCGGCTGGCGGCCGACGCACCAGCCCGTTCGCCGCACACGTACGGGCCGCCAGCGAACGCTGGAACGCCACGATCCAGGAGCTGGAGACCCGGCGAACCCGGATCGAGACGCTGCTGCCCGAACTGCGCACCCAGGCCGACTCGCCGGCACACACCGACGACGACGAACGGGAGGTCCGGTCGGCCGAGTCGACGCTGAAGCTCGTTCGTGGCCAACTCGCCGCCCTGCGCACCGAGTACTGGATCGGGGTGCTGGAGGAGTACGGGCTGCTGCCGAACTACACGCTGCTCGACGACACTGCGGTCCTCGACGTCGGGTTGTCCTGGACCGACCCGGACACCGACCAGTTCCAGTACCGGCACGATCAGTTCCAGCGCGCTTCGGCGCAGGCCATCCGCGAGTTCGCTCCTGGCGCCACCTTCTACGCCCGCGGTATGGAGATTTCCATCGACGCGGTGGACCTGGGCTTGGACGGCGCAGCGATTCGCCCGTGGGTCTTCTGCCCGGACTGCGGATACGCCGCCGACCTCGCCGCGACGGGCGTGGAGGTCGCGGTGGCACGGTGTCCTCGGTGCGGCAGCCGCGGCATCGCCGACGTCGGCTCCCGGCTGGACGTCGTGGAGTTGACTCGTGTGTCGGCCGAGATCCGGCGAGACGAATCGACGATCTCCGACCGGCGCGACGAGCGGCGCAACGCACCGTTCACGGTGCTCGCCGCAGCCGACGTGGATCCGGCGCACATCGGCCGCCGGTGGTTCGCCGACAACACCGGGTTGGGCGTCACCTACCTGCACACCATGGACCTGCGCTGGCTCAACATCGGTCTCACCGGACGGGGTACCACCCGACGCATCGCCGGCGCCGACCGCACCGGCGAGATGTTCCGTGTCTGCGAAGGCTGCGGCAAGAAGGACAGCGACAGCGGACACAACAGCCCGCGTGAGCACCGCCCGTGGTGCCGGTTCCGCACGTCCACCGACGAGCACACCAGGCGTATCGCGCTGTCTCGGAAGCTGCGAACCCAGGGCGTGGTGGTCCGGCTGCCCAACAGCGTCACCGTCGGCGACGACTTCGCGGTACCGAGCCTGGCGGCCGCGCTGCAGCTCGGGCTGCGCGAACAGTTGGGCGGAGATCCAGATCACCTGCTCATCGAGAACATCGTCGACCCGACCTCGTCGGACGGCTCCGACAATCACGAGGCGCTGCTGATACACGACACGGTGCCCGGCGGCACCGGGTACCTCGCCGAAGTCGCGGTGCCGGACAACTTCCGGGACCTGCTGGTGCGGGCCTGGGAGAAGGTGCGTGACTGCGAATGCCAGAACGAGGACCGGCTGGCCTGTCACCGCTGCCTGTTGCCGTTCATCTCCGCCAACTCTGTACGCCGAGTCTCGCGTGCCTCCGCCGATCGGCACCTGCGCACCCTGCTCGGGCTGCCGGACGACGCGTCCGACCCATCGTCCGGCAGCTGGCAGGTGGGTGAGGTGCCTCCGCAGGAGGAGCCCGAGTCGCACCTGGAACAGCGGCTGCGGCGGTTGCTGCTGGGATGGCTGCGACGCCAGGGCGCCGCGATCGAGGAGGTGCCCGGCCAGTGGGGCAACGCGGTGCGGTTCACGCTGCCCGGCACCCCACGGCACTGGACGCTGCTGCCGCAGGAGCAACTCGGCGAGGTACGCGCCGACTTCGTGCTGCGCTGCAACGACACCAACGTGCCGCCGGTCGTGGTGTTCACCGACGGCCGCGGCTTCCACGCCACGACGACGCACAACAGGATCGCCGACGACGCACGGATTCGCACGAACCTGCGCGACGCCGGCCAGCTCGTCGTCTCCCTCACCCACGACGACGTGCTCGCCGCCGAGCACGCGGCCCGCGCCGAGCCGCCCGACTGGTACGACGACCAGCTGGTCGGGCAACTCCAGTCGATGCCGATGTTCCAGGCGTCACCGGACGCCTACCGCCGGCTGGCCGCCAACCCGGTCGAATGGTTGCAGGAATGGGTCCGTGAACCGTCGCCACGCGACCTGACCCAAGTGGCGCACGGCGTCTCGATGATGCTCAACATTGGGTCGCAGCAGGTCTCGGTCGAGGCCGACGCGACGCTGGCCGACGTCGGCCGTGCCGTGCTGCTGGAGCGACCCATCCCGCCCGGGCCGCGTAAGGTCCAGGTCCGACGAGTCGGGCCGATGGTCACGGTGGTGGAGATGGTCGGAACCGCACTGTCCAGCGCGCTGGTCCTGGACGACCGCGACGCGGTCATGGGCGACGGGTACGCGCAGGCCTGGCAGCGCTGGTTGCGGCTGGCCAACAGCGTCGCCGCCAGCGACTGGCCGGTGACGGTCACCACCGTCGGTCTCGGCGCGGTCGAGGAACCGGCGGTGCCGGAGCGCGTCGCCCGGCCGGGCGGCCGGTGGGGCGAGATCTTCGACGAGGCCACCCCCGGTCCCGAACGCGACCTGGTCGTCACCCTGGCCGAACGAGACATCACGCCACCACAGGTCGGGGCGGAAGGGCCGGACGGCATTCCGCTGAGCCTGGCCTGGCCGGCGCAACGGCTGACGGTGGCGTTCGAACAGATGCCGGACACGGACCGCGACGACCTGGCCGAGGCCGGCTGGGACGTCGTCGAGCCGCAGCCCGACGCGGTCGTCGCCGCGTTGACAGGACGGGAGTGACACGTGCCGACGATCATCATGTCGAAGCTGGCCGGCGCCATGGACAAGTCGATCCGCGGCAAGGCCATGACGTTCCTGCAGAAGCTCGCCGAGAACGACGCCCTGCCGGGCCTGCACGTCGAGCCGATCGCGTCGGCAGCCGACCAGCGGGTCCGCACCGGACGGGTGGACGACGGCTGGCGTGCGGTGATGTTCCGCGCCGACCACGACGGCGAAACGCACTACGTCATCCACGGCGTGTGGCCGCACGATCAGGCCATCGCCATCGCACGCAAGGTCCGGCTGACCGTCAACCCGGTCAACGGGCTGCCCCAGTTCGAGGACGCCCCGGCGCCGACGGAGCATCCGACGATCGTGGTGGCGCCGCCGGTCGAACGACCCCTGCTGGCCCGGCACGGGTACCAGCTGGCCGACCTGACCGACCGGCTCGGTGTGCCGGCCGAGGTCGCGACCCAGGCGCTCGCCGTCACCAGCGAGGACGCGCTGCTCGACCTGGCCGCCCGGCACGAGGGCTGGCTCGGCACGATCCTGGTGTCGTTGGGGGCCGGCGACTCCCTGGACGAGATCGCGGCGACGATGGAGCTGTCGGAAGGCACCTCCGACGACACCGACCAGGGTCTGCTGGACTCGCTGCGCCGGCCCGCCGCACAGCTGCAGTTCACCATCATCGGCGACCAGCAGGAACTGCGTCGCGTCATCGAAGGCGGCGACTTCGCCGCCTGGCGGGTGTTCCTGCATCCCGAACAGCGCCGCTACGTGGACCGCTCCTACTCCGGACCGTTCCGCCTCACCGGCGGCGCCGGCACCGGCAAGACCGTCGTGCTGGTACACCGGGCCCGCGCGCTGCTCCGCCGCGACCCGAGCACCCGGATCGTGCTCACCACGTTCACCACGAACCTCGCCGAGTCGCTGCGCGACAGCCTCCGCCAGCTCGACCCGGACCTGCCGATCGCCGACCGGCCCGGCGCCGCCGGTGTCTACGTCGCCGGGGTCGACGCGCTCGCCGCCGCCGTGCTGCGGGCGGGCGGCGCCGCCGTCGACGAGGCGATGCGCGAGGTACTCGGCGAGGCACGGACGTCGCGTACCCCACGGCCGCCGTCGACCCGCTGGCGGGACGTGGTGGAAGCCTCGGCCACCGAACTGCCGGCCGAGGCGGCCAACGAGACCTTCCTGACCGGCGAGTACGGCCAGGTGGTGCTGCCGAACCGAATCACCGACGAAGCCGGCTACCTGCGGGTTCGACGCTCCGGCCGAGGCGTCGCGCTGGACCGCCGGAAACGATCGCAGGTGTGGTCACTGATCGCCGCCTACCGGGCGCAGTGCCGAGTGGACGGCAGCCTGGACTTCCCGGAAGCATCCGCGGTCGCCGCCTGCCATCTCGGCCACGTCGGCCCGCTGGTCGACCACGTGCTGGTCGACGAGGGCCAGGACCTGTCCCCGACACACTGGCAGATGCTGCGCGCACTCGTCGGCGAGCACGCCGACGACCTGTTCATCGCCGAGGACGCCCACCAGCGCATCTACGGAGCCCGGCTGGTGCTGGCCCGCTACGGCATCAAGATCGTCGGTCGGTCCCGGCGCTTGACGCTGAACTACCGCACCACCGCGGAGAACCTCCGCTACGCCCTGGACCGGCTGGCCGGCGGCCAGTACACCGACCTGGAAGACCAGTGGGAGGAAGCGACCTACCGGTCGGTGCGCAGCGGCCCGAACCCACAGGTCTCGACCGTGGGTTCACTGTCCGACGAACTCGACCACGTCGCCGGCCAGGCCCGGCGCTGGGTCGACGAGAAGGTACCGCCCGAGACGATCGCGGTGTTGGTACCGGACCGTGCCCTGCGAGAGCGGGTCGTCGCTTCGCTCGACGCCAAGGGGGTGCCGGCTGCCGCGCTGGATCGTGGCCGGCCGCCAACCGACCGCGTGCTGGTGATGACGACGCACCGCGCCAAGGGTATGGAGTTCGCCCGGGTCATCCTGGCAAAGGGCGGTAGGACCCCGGCCGAGCAGGAACGCCGACGCGTCCTGGACGACAAGGAGCGCACCGATCTGGAGCTCAGGGACCGTTCGTTGATCTACGTTGCGGCGACGCGCGCCCGCGACGAGCTCGTCGTGGTCGATCGTCGGTAGGCGCCGCACTTCGGTCGGGTCGAGGCTGGTCGGATGCCTGGAGGCTTCGGGTGATCGAATCGAGTCCGAGCGAGCTCGCGAAGCGACGACCGAAGCAGGCCAACTTGGCAGGGTGCCTGAATCGCGCACCGACGGGAAGCCAGCGCAAGTGGGGCAGGCACCGCGAGACGCGCATCGACCATGCGAGCGCCGGGTGACCGCCTCCCGAGTGCTCGAGCGGTCTTCGCGGTGCACCCAGACAGCCCGAGCTGACGTCGGGACCAGACTTCGACCTTCGAGGGCACCGCGTCAGGCATCCACCGACCAGCGCCGTGCCTTCATTCCGCGGAGCGGACGAACACGACCACGGACCTCAACGAGAGGCGACGGCTGCATGGAGTCCGCAATGGCCTCTCGAATGTGGGCACACCACCTGTTTGTTGAGCTCAGCCGCTGGCCCTCGCCGACGGCTCCAATCGGATGTCAGATCAGTCAGCCGGCGGAGCGCCAGCGGGGTTGGTCGCCGTTCTTGCTGGTGCAGCGCATGGGGGTGCCGCGGTCGGTGATTCCGACGGCGCCTTCCGGGGAGCAGAACGCGCCCGGGTGTACGACCGAGGCTCCGCCGCCGTCGTCGGTCGAACCATCACCGTTGTCGGTCGAATGCGTGGGCGGCGCCTGGGGCGTATCAGGCGGCGGCCCGTGCGTTGTCGCGGGCGGCGGTGGGGGCGCGACCGTCGTCGTACGAGGCCGTGGCGCGACGCCGCCGCAGTCGCGGAGGGTGGATGCCATGGCGTCGTGCTCGGCGCTGGTGATCCACAGGCCGTAGGTGGCCTTGATGGTGATCTGGTCCGCGACGTACGTGCAGTCGAACGCATTGTTCGACGGCAGCCACTGCGAGGCGTCCTGGTCGCCCTTGGACTCGTTCGCCGGGCCGCTGACGGCGAGCAGTTCGATCGGGTCGTTGGCCAGTTGCTCCCGCTGGGCGGTCGACATGTCCTGCGCGCCGGTGCGCCAGGCGTCGGCGAGCGCTACGAGGTGATCGATTTCCACCGCCGTGGACGTGGTCTCCCCGCGGTGGAAGGTGATGGTGGTACCGGTGTAGTGATCGTTCAGCACGCCGCCCGCCACGACGCAGCCGTGGGTCCCGGCCTTGGCGACGACGCCAGACAGGTCGCGGCGCAGGATGTCGTTGCGGGTGTCGCAGCCGTTGTGGTCGGTGTCGATCCACCCGTGGCCGAACTGGTCGCGGCTGTAGCCGGCCATGGGTGCGGCGGGTTTGACCGGCAGCTTGGCAAGTTCGGCGAGAGCGGCCGAGGCTGCGGTGCCGGTACCGTCGCCGTTCTGTGGTCCGGCCGTCGGCGCCGCGGCCGGGGGCGCGGTACCGGGCGGTGCGGTACTGGGCAGCACCGCAGGCGTTGAACTGGGGCTGGGCGGCGCGGCAGATGTCGGACCGTGGTGGGGGGCCGCTGCGGGCGTCGGGCTGTGGCTCGGTGCGGCGGACGAACCGTGGCCGGCAGCCTGGGTACGCGCTGGAGTCGGGCTGGCGCTGGTGTCTGCGGTGGGCAACACCCCGGTGGCGCCGAGAATCCCCAGCGTCACGAACAGGACAAATGCGCTGCCCAGCACGATGCCGACGATGACCAGGATCCGGTGAAAGATGCCGTGTCGCTTCTTCGGCGGTGGCATTGGCGCGCCGACGGGGATCGTCATGGCGCTCACCCACTGTGCTGGCGAGTTGGGCTTGCCGCCGTCAATTGCGTCACGCGACGGCGGCGCGGATCGCCTCGGTCACCTTCTTCTCGACCGCAGGGCTCCACCGCAGCAGCGCGAACGACACCGGCCACACGTCGCCGTCGTCCAGGCGTGCAGCGTCCTGGAACTCCAGCGTCGAGTAACGAGTGCCGAACTTCCCGGAGTTCTTGAACGCCACGACCACCTTGCCGTCCGCATTGGTGTAGGCGGGCATCCCGTACCACGTCTTCGGCAGCAGATCCGGTGCGGTGGCGGCGATCGTGGCGTGAACCCGCTCGGCGAGCGCGCGGTCCTCGGGATCCATCTTCGCAATCGCATCGAGCGCTGCCTGCAAACCGTCGGCCTTCTTCGCGCCCTTCCTCCCCTCGGCCCGCAGCTCCGCGGCGCGCTGCTTCATCGCAGCGCGCTCGGCAGCGGTGAACCCGTCGTTCGCGTCGGTGGTCTCAGCCATCAGCCCTCGCCTTTCGGTACGTGTCCGGCCGGCATGGCGCCGGCCGCCGCATCGAACGCTACGGTGCTGCGTCCGTCGGTACTTCTCGATTCCTGATCGGATCGCGACGCCGCGCCAGCCCACCTCGGAGACGGCAAGCCGAACGGCACCAATCCGGCAGAACTACCGGCCGACACCGCCAGACCGGACAGCCGACCACCTCGTTGTCGACCCTCGCGGCATCGTCGGTTGCGCCCGGCGCCCGTCCGTCGTGGCGGCTCCACGATGCTTCGATGAAGGGCGCTCCCGCAGGAGCGCGGCTGAGGCATCGGGCATGACATAGCCGGGCACGCACGACTGGCCTCGATGAAGGGCCGCTCCCGCAGGAGCGGCGACTGTAGGTGGCCCCAGGTGATCTGGGTCTGCACGGTCGCGCCTCGATGAGGCGCCGTGTCCCCTTGCCCTACTCACAATCTGGACGTCTCCGTGAGGCGCTTCATCGTCTCCGTGGGCGGCTGTGTGCCGTGTTCACCGGACGCACCAGGGATCGGCCCACCGATTCGTACTTCGCGGCGCTGCGCGTCGCGCGCCGTCGGCGGCAGGCGATCGTGCGGGCGCTGGCTCGCGACCCGCGTGGCGGCTTCACGCTCGTACCGCTGGATCGGGATGGTCACCGGTGAGCGCCGACGACGCGGTTCCGCGCGAGGTCACCGACGTGCTGCTGTGGCGGGCCGCGCAGGCGGTGCTGGCGCGGCACTGGCCGAACGATCCGGCACGCCGGCCCGGCACCTCGCCGACGTGCCGGGTGCTGTGGCCGTGCCGCGCCTACTCGTTCGCCCGCGAGGCGGAGGATCTGGCGCGCGGTCCGCACCGGCGCAGCCTGCCGCGCCCACCGGTCGACCGCAGCGGCTGGCGACCCGACCTCGGCGACGTCATCCTGGTCGCCGAGCCCGGCCGCGAGCCGGCCCCGTTCCGCGTCATCGACGTGGCGCCGCTACCCGCCAACCACCTGCACCTCACCGGCTGGTACCTCGACGCCGATCCCCTGGTCGAACGCACCCTCCGGTCCCCTCAACTGCCGTGCGCCCGTATCGGGAGCCGTAATCGGTCAGGACGAGGCCGTCGGCGGGCCGGCCGCGCAGAGAACACACCGGTCGATGTCGAAGCGTTTCCCGTCCACCGCATCGAGAATGGGCCGGTTCAGCGGGAAGTCCGGTCCCATGTGGCGCCCGAGCACCACGCACACGACACGATCTGCGCCGCTCTCACGGAGCTGGAATGCGAGGGACTGGACCCTTCCGCCGGTGGTCCAGGTGTCATCGATGAGCAGTACCCGAGCCCCATCCGGAACCGCCGTCGAAAACTGGAACCGATCGGGATGGAAGCTGCGGTCGTCTTCCGGGTACCGCACCGCCGACGACGCGGCGAGCACGGGGAGCCGGAGTGCCGGCACCGCCAGTTCTGCCAACGGATGGGGTCCGGCTCTGCCTCTGGTACTGGGGACCGTCACCAGATGGGTGAAGCGACCACCAGCGGCACCGATCAGGCAGTGGGCGTGCTGCCGCACGAAGAGAACCAGCAACGCATGCAGCGACCGCCGGGCACCGAGCGACGGCCGTGGTGACTTGTACCGGGCCAGATTCTGGGCATGCTGCGTGCGCTTGACGGCGTACGACACCGGCACGACCACATGCGAGAGTCTTCCGGCCGCCGCGTTTCGGTGCTTCCCGCAGTTGTAGCAGCGCGGGTAGCCGACCGTCGCCGCGCCGCGGCATACCGAGCAGACACCAGAGCCGGCGGGCAATGGGTTGACGAGGAAGTTGCTCTGCAGCTCCACCAGGGCGCGGACGCGCCCCCACTGGTCATGCGTCGGCAAGGCCGGGGATCCCGGTCAGCGGCACCAGCGCCCCCGACATCATGGCGATCAGCTCCTCGACCACATCCAGCAGCTCCGCCAGATCGCCGACGACCCGAACCCCGGGCCTGGTGGCGAACTCCTGTGCCCAGTCATGCTCCAACAGTTCCTTCGGCATGACAACTGGGCGGCCGTGCTGGAGGGCGAGCCGGGCCTGGATACGCGCCCCGCTCCGCCAAGGTGCCTCGACGACGACCGTCGCCGCCGAGTAGCCACTCATCACGGCGTTGCGCATCGGGAAACTCTGCCTGGTCGGGGCGGCGTCGGGCCAGAACTGGCTGAGCACGAGCCCCTTGGCCGCGATCTCGTCTTGCAGCTCTCGATTCTGCGCCGGGTAGTACCGCTGGATGCCCGTACCGATCACAGCGACCGTACGGCCGCCGGCCCGCAGCGCCGCAGTGTGGGCAGCGGTGTCGATGCCGGCCGCGAGGCCGCTGACCACCGTCACCTCGCGGTGAGCGAGATCGGTGGCCACCGCTTCGGCGATCCGAATCCCCCGCTCGCTGGCCCGCCGGGTACCAACGACCGCGATGGCTCGTTCGTCCGGCGCGTCGGTACCCCGACTGAAAAGGACCGGCGGCATCTCGCGGATGTCCCGGAGCTGCGCCGGGTAGTCGTCGTCCAGGAACGTGCGGAAGCAGATCCCATCCGTCGACCACTGGGCGATCAGCTGCGCCGCGTCGTCGAGCATCGCGCCTGCGTCCGCGACCGGGAACAGACCGCCCTCGCCGAGGCGACAACGCAGCACCTCGATCGCGTCGCCTGAGTCGAGCACCTCGTCGGTGATCTCCGACCAGCGCGCTCCGGGCTGTCGAAGCATCGCCACCAGCGCCGCCCGCTGCTCCGCCTGGTTTCGCACGGCGCCGATCCTATGCGCCGCCGTACCGACGTCTCCGCCCGACGCGCAGCATCGTGACCTGCGCCGAAACTCCATCGATCGAACATACGTTCGTACTGCGGTGGAAGTCAACGACCCGGCACGCGGTTCGGATGATCAAGTCGTGGCCGGAGGGAGGTTGCGGTGCGGCGTTCGATGCGGGCGAGCTTCGCACCGTGCGTACACGGCGCGGTGACGGGGAGGCAGCGCAAATAGGACAGGAACACCGCGAGGTGCGCTTCGAGGACGCGATTGAAGCTTCCCTGCTGGGCGGCGGCTGGCAGCGTGGCCTGGGCGAGAACTACGACCCCAAGCTGGGCATCGACGGCGCCGAGCTGGAGACGTTCATCGGGGACGCAGCCGGACGAGTGGAGCGCCGCCTCGCGTTCCACGCCGGCGTCGAGGACGCGCAGCGCAGGCATCTGCACTACTCCGCCACCGAGACCGGCAAGTCGCTCGACCTGGCGCTGTTCGTCAACGGCATCCCGGTCGCGATCGCCGAGCTGAAGAACGCGCTGACCCGCCAGACCGTTGAGCACGCGAAGCGGCAGTACTGCACCGATCGCGACCCGCGGGAGCTGCTGTTCGCCCGCCGCGCGCTGGTGCACTTCGCGATGGACCAGGACTACGTCTTCCTCACCACGAAGCTGGCCGGTGAGAAGACCCGCTTCCTGCCGTTCAATATCGGCAGCAACGGACCGGACGTGGACGGCGGCGCCGGCAACCCGGGCGCGACCGACGGCTACCGCACGTCCTACCTGTGGGAGCAGGTCTGGCAGCGCGACACCTGGCTCGACCTGCTGTGCCGGTACGTGAACGTGCCCATGTGTGCACTGTGTGGCCGGGACCTGCGTTCATCGACTTGGACGACTGACGAGTGGTCGTGTCAGCGGCGCAGCAGCGACCG
The DNA here is from genome assembly GCF_016865425.1 of Actinocatenispora thailandica. NCBI lineage: Bacteria > Bacillati > Actinomycetota > Actinomycetes > Micromonosporales > Micromonosporaceae > Actinocatenispora > Actinocatenispora thailandica. The sequence continues at coordinate 5,188,169 of NZ_AP023355.1, forward strand.
CCTCCACCGCGAGCGCGGCTGCGCACTTGTCTCATGACGACGGTTCGGCGTCGGCGGCCACTACCTTGACGGCCTTCGTGCCCGGATCCACCATGGTGTCGGTGTCGCTGCCGCGCACCGTCTCGCCGGGCTGCACGGACTCTGTCACGGCGTAGGTCTCTCCGATGCGTTCGCCCTGCGCGTTGTACTCGCCGAACGTGACGTCGTAGTCCAGCGTCGTGTCGGATTGGTTCTTGACGCTGAACGCCACGTACTGATCAAACGACCCCGTCGCCACACCGTCCACGGCGACGTCCTTCTTCGCGTCGTACCAGTAGCCGTACTTGGTCGGGTCGTGCGACTTCTTCGCGGCTGGCTTCTGCGCCTTTCCGGATCCATCGGCTCGGGTGCCACCGTTGCCCGACACCTGTGTATGGCCGCTGTCGTCCCCGCTGCCACCCACGACGAGCGCGGTGCAACTGGCGATGCCTCCCACGAGTACGACGAACACGGCGGACAGAGTGATGATCACGGTTCGCGCCGTGTGCTTCTTGGGCGGCGGCTGTGGTGGGTAAACGTAGTAGGGCTGGCCGCCGTTGGGAGGCGGCCCGCTGGGTGGTTGCTGATTCATGTGTATTTCCTTCCCCCGTGATTACTGAGTGTGCTCTCGTCGCAGACGGAAGGTATCGACTGCGTGGCGGACCCGCCCACGCCGATCGTCGACGCCGGTATGCCTTGTCGGCAGCAGTCGGTGACGGTTTCGTTCGATCTGCCTGCCGATAGGTCAGCGGTGAGCGCAGTCCGTCCCATTCGCCCTGCGCCGCATTGCCTCGGCCGCACGGCAGCTCAGGCAGCCACCGCCCGGGCGGTGGTGAACATCGGCAATGGTTCGAGCCGACGCGATCAACAGCCTGACAGGGCATCTGGTGGGGCTTGGTCGATGGATGACGGCATGATGCGTTGGCGATCCATGAGCTCGGACCGATGGCCGCGTAGTCGGTGATCGTGACTGGTCGTTCGTGTGCAGTGACGCCCCCCGGCTCGATGAGGTCGGACCGGGTCCTCACCGGGGCTTCCCATCGATCGCCCTGTCAGGCAGCCGAGCGCCAGCGGGGCTGGTCGCCGTTCTTGCTGGCGCATCGCATCGGGGTGCCGCGGTCGGTGACGCCGAGCGCTCGTTCCGGTGAGCAGAACGCGCCGGGGTGCACGATCGTCTGCCCGCCGCCGTTGCCGGTCGGCTGCGTCGGCGGCGGTGCCTGAGTCGTCGGCGGTGCCCGCGTCCTGGCTGGCCGCGGTGATAGTGGCACGACTGGCGTCGCGGGGGCTGCGGCGCGACACCGCCGCACGTGCGGAGCGTGGATGCCATCGCGTCGTGCTCGGCGCTGGTGACCCAGAGGCCGTAGGTGGCCTTGACGGTGATCTGATCCGCGACGTAGGTGCAGTCGAATCCGTTGCTGGTTGACAGCCACTACGAAGCGGCCTGGTCGCCCTTGGACTCGTTGGCCGCCCCGCTGACCGCAAGCAGTTCGATCGGATCGTTGGCCAGCTGCTCCGGGTGGGCACCCGACATGTCCTGACTGCTCGACGCCGGTCAACTTGCTGGCCAGCGGGCCGGCCGCCGCCACCACGGCCAGCCAGAACAGCACGACCGCGAACCTGCTCCATCTGCCGGTACCGATGCGCCCGAGCGCGCGAGCCAGCACAGCCCCGGTGTCCTCCCGCCCCCGACCCCGACCGGGCCCGGGCACCCGCGACCCATTGTGCCGGGCGTAGCCACGACCAGTCGCCCAGTTGCCAGCGTTTTGTTGCGTTCGCGGCGCTTCTCCCGAACTACAACGGGTGGCGCAGCTGCGCCTGCCACCGGAGCGAAGGAGAACCGTATGCGAAGACTCGCCATCCGTCAGGCCGGGCGCCTGCTGGCCGGGCTGATGATCCTGCTGGCCGTGTGCACCGCCGCGACGCCGGCGTCGGCCTCCGCCCACCGGGCGGGCTCCGGTGCCACCGCCGTCGCACGCTCCCGGGTCGCGGCCGACGTCCTGATGCACTCGTACGACCCGGTCAAGGCATGGTGGCCGTCGAGCTGGTGGAACTCCGCCGTCGCGCTGCAGACCGTCGGCGACTACATGCAGCGCACCGGGGACCGCAGGTTTCTCCCTCAGCTGGACAACACGTTCGAGAAGGACAAGGGCCCCTTCCCGCCGGGCGTGCTGTCCGGCGACCCGCTGCTGGGCAACTTCACCAGCCGGGCGATCGACGACTCCGAGTGGTGGGGGTTGACCTGGGTCGAGGCGTACGACCTCACCGGCAACCGGAAGTACCTGGACATGGCGACGACCATCGCCACCTACGCCTACGGGTACTGGGACCCGAGCACCTGCGGCGGCGGCGTGTGGTGGAACGCCGAGAAGACCTACAAGAACGCCGTCACCAACGGCCTGTTCATCCGGCTCAGCGCCGAGTTGCACAACCGGATCCCGGGTGACCGGACCTGGCTCGCGCGCGCCACGACGGCGTGGCGCTGGTTCACCGGCTCCGGGATGATCAACTCGTCCGGCCTGGTCAACGACGGGCTGACCGATTCCTGTCAGAGCAACGGGCAGACGGTGTGGAGCTACAACCAGGGCCTTGCCATCGGCGCCGGGCTGGAGCTGTGGCGGGCGACCCACGACCGGTCGGTGCTGGCCACCGCGCGGCGCCTCGCGGACGCCGCGATCGCCTCCCCGTCGCTGGTTGACAACGATGTCTTACACGAGTCCTGCGACGCGCCGGACCGCACCTGCGACGACAACGGCAAGCAGTTCAAGGGCATCTTCATGCGGTACCTGATGGACGCCGCCGACACCACGCACGATCCGCGCTACACCCGGTTCGTCCAGCGGCAGGCCGCGAGCGTCTGGACGGCCGACCGCAACGCCGGCGACCAGCTGGGCGAGCGCTGGTCCGGCCCGACCAGCGACGCCGCCCCGAACGCGTTCGACTGGCGCACCCAGGCCAGCGCGCTGAGCGCGCTGATCGCCGCCGTTCCACGGCCGGCGCCACGGTGGTCGCTGTCGGCCACCCTGTCACCGGCCATGCCGGTGGTGATTCCCGCCGCCAGCAAGCCGACCCGGCTGGCCCTGACCCTGACCGTCCTGGCGACCTCACCCGGCCCGGCACCGATGAACGTACGGGTCGGCACCGCCGGACCCGCCGGCTGGACGGTCACCGCCGCACACGACTCGATCGCCCTGCACCCGAACGGCAGCGCCGAACCGGCCCGCGGCAGCATCCCGATGACCGTGCAGGTACCAGCCGACGCAGCGGACGGCCACCACCGCGTGACCGCCACGGTCCGGGCGGGTCCGGGCCTGAGCTTCCGGGCAACGGCAGACATCCTCGTCACCCACACCATCGACTTCGACACCGGTACCGCGGCCGAGCTGACGTGGATGTTCGACGCCGACGGCTCGCAGAGCAACGGAGTGCGGAACCGCTTCGCCGACAACGACCACTACTTCGTCTACAAGTTCCCGCTGCCGTCCGACACCAGCCGGGCCAACGCCACGCTCGCGATCGACAACGAATTCCTGGTCCAGGTCAGCCCGGACGGCACGCAGTGGACCACCGTACTGAAGGAGGACCGGCAGATCCACGACGGCTCGAACAAGGCCGACCGCACGATCGACCTCACGCCCTACCTCGGGCCGGACAAGGCGGTCTACGTCCGCGTCTCGGACGCCTTCCCGCAGGACGGCTGGGGCGGCCGGATCTCGCACGTCACGCTGACCTTCAGCTGAGCGTCGCCGCACCCTCCTCGGTCCCGGCCCTCGAAGGGTCGGGACCGAGCGTGGTCTCACGACTGGGAGCGGCCAGGCCCGCAGCGGCGCTGGCTCGTCGACGGCGTGGAGATCGACATCAGGTTGGGCGGGTTCACAAACCTTGCCGGCCGTGTGGCCGCCCGCCCATGCTGATCATTCGGGCGCAGTGGCGCCAGCCCACGTCGATGAGGTCGGCCCGTGTCGTCGGTTTCCATCGACCGCCGTGTCAGCCGGCTGAGCGTCAGCGGGGGTGGTCGCCGTTCTTGCTGCTGCAGCGCATCGGGGCGCCGCGGTCGGTGACGCCGAGCGCTCCTTCGTGTCGTGATCGGGCCGCTGTTGCGATAGCCGCCCGGTGCGACCTGATGGGCTGGTGCCGCGACGCCGATCTGCGGACCGAACACACCCTCCGCCGCCCGGCCACTGCTATCCACCCGCACCGAGCTGGGTGGTAAAGCACCGGGCCAGCGGCACGTCGAGCTGACCATGGCAGCCGCTTCACCCACAATCTCGCCGCCTGGGTAGTCGGGCTGCCGGCGGCCGAGAAGGACCAGTACCTGGCCCGAGTCGCGCCCGGCGGCGGGACAGGGGTACAGCTGAAGCTGACACACCGCTTCCGCTGTGACCCCGGCCCGACTACCGCGACATCGCACCGCCGACGGGTGGGCGAACTGCTCGACGAAGCAGCACGCCCGCGCGCCGAACATCGCCGCCGGGAGGAGCCACGCGCCGCCGCGGACCTGGCGCTCCGGGACAAGGAACGCGCCATGGTGTACCAGCGGAGGCTCGAGCAGCTCGCCGCCGAAGACGAGGTGGCATGGTCCGCGGGTCGACGAGCTGATCGGCACCCGCAAACCGTCGGGCCATGACGCGGCGGTCAGTCTGCTCATCGACCTCCGAGACCTCTCCGTCCGTACCACCGACGTCATTTCTTCGCGCCAGGCGCCGAGCAGATCCGGCAGGCCAACGCTCGGAAACCGAGCCTCACCGCGCGCTTGAACCGGGCGGGCCTCTGACAGCACACGATCCCTCGTGCCGGCCATGGCCGGTCGCAGTCGAGAGAGTCTCATGCGATCTTCAACGATGCCGTCGAGGGGCGGCCATCCGGAGGGGACACATGTCCACCGCTGCCAGCATCGGCCGGTCGCTCGACGACCCCGGGGTTGAGTGGCGGCGGTACAGCGGTTGGCGCTGAGAGGCTGTTGGGTAGCTGGATGGTTTCGTAGCGTGGTTGCGTTGGGGTTGGTGGCGTGTCAGCCGTGTAAACAAGATCGTCCCCGCCAAGATCGTGTTGTGTGAGCAACCATGACCTGGGCGGGGACGACCGCCGTTCATCGTATCCGTCGAGCCTGTCTGAACGTGCGTGGGCGCTGGTTGAGCCGTTGATGCCGGCCCGCGACCGCAGCAAGGGCGGCGCCAAGCGTCGCTACGGTGATCGGCTGGTGCTGGATGCGATCTTGTTCGTGGTGCGTTCGGGTTGCCAGTGGCGGATGATCCCGCATGATCTGCTGCCGTGGGACGCCGCGTATCGCTGGTATCGGGCGTGGATCGCCGACGGCACCTGGGATCGGGTTCATGACGCGCTGCGTGACCAGGTCCGGGCTGGGCTCGGGCGTGATGTTGACCCATCGGCGGCAGTCATCGATGCGCAGTCGATCAAGTCCAGCGAGGGCGGGCAGGCGCGCGGGTTCGACGCGGGAAAGCGCACGACCGGCCGTAAACGCCACATCGTGGTCGACACGTTGGGGTTGTTGCTGGTCGTGGTCGTCACCGCCGCCAGCGTCCAGGACCGGCCCGGCGGCAAGGTGGTCCTTTCGCTGCTGGCGCAACGGTTCTCCTCGATTGCGCTGGTGTGGGCCGACGGCGGCTACGCCAATCAGATCGACAGGAGTCTGATCGGCTGGGCCCGCCAGAAGCTGGGCCTGCTGCTACAGATCGTCAAACGAACCGATGACGTGAAGGGCTTTCAGGTACTGCCACGTCGCTGGGTTGTGGAACGAACGTTCGGATGGCTTGTGCGTAACCGGCGATTGGCCCGCGACTACGAGCGCCTCACGCTCCACTCCGAAACCATGATCAAGATCGCGATGATCCGTCTGATGACCCATCGCCTTACCGGCCAACAGATCCGATGGTCCAACCACAACCAGCGACAAGCCGTCCGCCGACTCACCGCCGAAACCCTCATCACAGCGTGATCACCCGCATACCCAACAGTCTCTGAGAGGGATCATGAGGTCGCGGGTCGATGATGCGGCGGCACGTCTGCGGAGTGACCGTGGCGGCATGGGACGAGAAACGCCGATGGACCACGAAGTCGCCGAACGGTCCGCCTTCCTACTGGTCGGAAGGATCCGGCGGGTTGAGGTCTTGTGGACGACGCCGACCGTCGACGTTCTGCGTTGCTGCGTCCAGGCCGCGACCGGGCTGCTGCTGATCTCCGGACACGCCGACCTCGCAACGCTGGCGGTGCTCCAGGCCCCGGCGGGAGGGGCGCGGCGCTGTTCGTCCCGGCCGCCTCCGGGCCGGTGCCCTCGCTGGTCGGTGAGGAGCAGGTGCAGGCGGCGAACGCGCTGCTGGGCCTTGCCGCCATCGTCAACAAGGTGCCGGCGATCTCGGCCGCGGGCGTCTTGGTGGCCACCGTCGACCCGGCGTCACGCTGCTCGCCGACGCGGCGGCGACAAGGCCGAAGCGGACGGCGGCGGCCGTCCGCTTCGGAGGGGTGAGCGTCACGCGATCCCTTGAGGGTTCGCGATGAGCATGCGCCAGCCGTGCTCGGGCGTGTGCTTCAGGACGTTCGTGGCGGTGCCCCGCGACTCGATGCGCTGTCCATCCGGGGTGGTGATCCACAGGGTGTAGTCGACGATGATCAGCGCGATGTCGCCGCGACGGAACACATGCCGGGTGTGGTTGTCCAGATGCGCGTGGGCGGCGATCAGGTTTTTCACCTCTTGTCCGACGAGGTCGTGGCCTTCGACGACCGAGCCGTCGGAGGTGCGCATGGTGGCGTCGGGCTCGTAGAGAGCCAGGAGATGGTCGGCGTCACCGGCGTTGAGCGCGTGGTCGAACGCCGTGGCGAAGTCAGCAGGGTCGGTGATCGTGGTGTCCATCGGAATTTCCTTTCCAGTCACGAGGGCGCGCAGCGTGGCCAGTGAGGTGGCCCGGCCTCCGATGACGAGGTCGCCATCGGTGATGTCGGAGAAGCTGCTCGAACAGCACCCAGTCAACTCCGGCGCGATAGTGCTGCCCGCGAACCCCCGGCCGAGTAGGTGAGTTCGCCGAGTGCGGCGGCGATCCGTTCGGGGTCGTGGTCGCGCAAGGCGGTGTCGTTCGTGGTGATCTTGACTAGGGCCATGTCGGGAGGTCCTTCCGGAAAGTGTCGATGCGCTCGGCGAGCGCATCGGGTCGTTCCAGCGGTAGCAGGTGCCCGGCGTCGGGGATGACGTCGAGACGAGCACCGGGGATGAGGTCGGTGACGTGGCTGCGCATGAGCTCCACCGGCTCCACGCGGTCGTACTCTCCCGCCACGACGAGTACCGGAACGTCGATGCGGGCGAGGTCGGTCGAGACGTCCTCGAGAATCGTCCGTGCCGGCCACGCGCGCTTGGCCGCCGGTGTGCCCGCCAGGCTGTCCACGACGACCTGCTCGCGGGCCGCGTCGGTCAGCGGCGCGTGGCTCAGTACGGCGTCCAGCGTCGCCAGCACGGACTCCCGGCTGTCGTAGGCCGCGGCCATCTGCGCACGAGCCTCGTCGGGCACGGCGACGGGCTTGGCCGGGGCCGGGGCAACGAGGACCACGCCCCGCAGTCCGGCCGGACGGCGCGTGGCGAGCAGTTGCGCGACCTTGCCGCCCATGCTGTGCCCGACCAGGACGTAGTCCCGCAGGCCAAGAGTGAGGAGCACGGTCTGCGCGTCATCGGCGAGGTCGGCCGTCGTGTAGCCGGTTTCGGGTGCGCTCGACTGACCCCAGCCACGGTGGTCGATCGCGACGCAGCGAGCAGTCATGTGGTCGACAACGGCGTCCCAGGTCCGGGTCGATCCGCCCCAGTAGTGCAGGAACACCAGCGCCGGGGTGTCGCCACCGGTGTCCGCGATGTGCAGTGACACCTCGTCGGAGGTGATGTAAGAATCGGTCACGCTTCAACACGCTAGTGACGACCACAGGTGCAGAAGGGACCTCCACCGGTGAAAACGAGACAGGCGATTCGGCGGGTGCCGTTTCAGGCGCCCACGCCGTTCGGCGTCGAGGTGATGTCGATTGCAGAGCTGTGGGCGATGGCCCCGCCTGGTTACCTCGCCGCACCGCAGCGCCCGACCTTCCACCTGCTGCTGCTGGTGACCGGGGGCGCGACCACACACACCCTTGACTTCGAGGAGCACCACCTGACCCGCGGCTGCGCGCTGTGGGTGCGGCCCGGCCAGGTCCAGGTCTTCGGGGAACGGGCCGCCGGTGACCTGGTGCTGTTCGAGTCGGACTTTCTCATCCCCGGCACCCACGCGGCGGCGCTCGCGGACAGCCACTGCGGCCCGGTCACAGTGATCGCGCCCTTCGAACCGGCTCGCCGCGCGCTGCGCCACGAGTACGACCGCGCCCGGAAGCCGACCCTCGTCGCAGCAGAGACGCTGCGCCACCTGCTTTCGGTCCTCATCCTGGAACTCGCACGCGCCGCCCCGGAGCCCACCCCCGATCGCACTGGTCTGGACGCCCGCTTCCGCGCCTTGCTCGAACGCGACTTCACCACCGCCCATGACGTCGATCACTACGCCCGGCAACTCGGCTACACCACCCGCACCCTCAACCGCGCCACCCACACCGCGGTGGGCGAATCACCGAAACAGGCCATCAACCGGCGCCTCGTCCTCGAAGCCCGCCGCCTGCTCGCCCACACCGACCAACCGATCACCCAACTCGCTCACCGCCTGGGTTTCCGCGACCCGTCGAACTTTTCGGCCTTCTTCGTCACCCAGACCGGGCAGTCACCGAGTGTTTTCCGCGCAGGCACCCGACGATGACCGACCGACTCCAGTCCAACCCCGCCGCAGACGGGCGGCCGATCGGCAGCTGCGACTGAGAGGCTGTTGGGTATGCGGGTAGTTGCGCTGCGAGGTGGGTTTCGAGGGTGAGGCGGCGGGCGGCTTCGCGTTCGGTGTGGTTGGACCATCGGATCTGTTGTTCGGTAAGGCGATGGAGCATCAGCCGGATCATGGCGATCGTGATCATGGCCTCGGAGTTGGCGGTGAGTCGTTCGTAGTCGCGGGCCAGGCGCCGGTTGCGCACCAGCCAGCCGAAGGTGCGTTCGACGATCCAGCGGCGAGGCAGCACCTGGAATCCCTTCTTGTCGTCGGTGCGTTTGACGATCTGCACGACCAGCCGCAGCGTGGTGCGCGCCCAGTCGATCAGGCTGGTGTCGACCTGGTTGGCGTAGCCGCCGTCGGCCCATTCCAGTGACACGGACGGGAAGCGTTGTGCAAGAACCGAAAGCCTCCTGCGGCCGCCGGGCCGATCCTGCAGGCTGGCGGCGGTGATCACCACGCCCAGCAGCAGTCCCATCGTGTCGACCACGATGTGGCGTTTACGGCCGGTGGTGCGTGTACCGGCGTCGTAGCCGCGCGCCTGCCCGCCTTCGCTGGACTTGATCGACTGGGCGTCGATCACCGCCGCAGATGGCGAACGATCACGTCCCGCCTGCTGACGCACCCGATCGCGCAGCGTGTCGCGGATACGGCCCCAGGTGCCATCAGCCATCCACGCCCGATACCAGCGGTAGGCGGCGTCCCAGGGCAGCAGGTCGTGCGGGATCATCCGCCACTGACACCCCGACCGCAGCACGAACAAGATCGCATCCAGGTCCGTCATCGATCGGCGTCAAGGGGCCCAAGCAGTACCTGCAGCATGCCACGCATCGGTACCGATCGGCCTTGACCGGCGAGAACTCGGTGAGCCCCCGGTGAAACCGGGACGGTGGGCACGGCGTGGAGTGGACGCCCGGACGGCTACCTCATCCCGTGGAGACATCATGCGTATCCCCAGAATGATCGCCGTACCGGTCGCCGCGGCCGCGATCGCCCTCGCTGCGGGGGCGCCGGCGCTCGCGAAACCGACGAGCCCGAGCCCCAGCGCCAGTCCCAGCGACACCATCAGCGCGAGCCCCAGCCCGAGCGATGGTACGAGCGCAAGCCCAAGCCCCAGTACGTCCGCACCCGACGACAGCTCCAGCCCGAGCCCGAGCCCGAGTACCTCGAGCGAGCCGGGGCCGCAGTTCTCGGTGGAAGGCGTGTTCTCGCCCAACCCGGCGGCGGAGAACACCCGGGTCACGCTTACCGTGACCGTGCGGTACACCAGCGCCGGCGGGCAGTTGACCGTCGACGGCCTCGGCGGCCCGCTGTCGGTGCGGTACACACCGGAGGAGTACGCGTGCGAGATGACCACGTCATCGCGGATGACCTGCCAGGTGCCCACCGACGAAGACGCGGCCGTCTACACCACGACGCTGGTCGTCCGGCACCTGACGCACTCGCCGACCACGCGGTGGGTGACCCTGACCGCGCACAACGACGAGGGCACCGTCTCGACGCGGGTACCGGTGACGCTGGTGTCGTCGAGCGCGTCACCCAGCGGTAGCGCCACGGCCACCCTCACCGCGTCGCCGAGTGCGCCCGCGGCCGGTGGCCTGCCCGTAACCGGTACGTCGTTGCTGCTCGTCGGTGGAATCGCGGCCGTTCTCCTCGGCACCGGCGCGGTCGCCTTGCTTCTTGCTCGACGCCGCCACGTCGGCTGACAGCCGGCGCCGTTGGCACACCGCACCGCGACCAGCCGCCGCCCCGAACCGTCGACAGGCGACGGTTCGGGGCAATGTACGGCGCCCGCCGTAGCCGGCGGGCCCGGCAACCGGTGAGTGGCGACGCTGTCGGCGTAGCGAATGCGGTCAGAGTCGGATGCCGGCACCAACACGGGCTGGAGTGGTCGCTCGAGGGTGATGTGGAGTGTGTTGCGCAGGCGAGCATCCGTCTTGCCAGCCCCGCTGGGGAACGAGCCGCCGTCGACCGGCTGTCACGAACCGGAGGTTGCCTGGCGCACGCCACCGCCCAGAGTCTCGTGCGCGGTGTGGTCGATGCCGGGCAGCACGTAGCAGTAGCCGCCGCCGGACGGCAGGATGGACTTCGACAACCCCCTACCCGCCAGGCGGCGTTCCATGATGACGCACCGGCGGTCCAGATCCTGCTGGAAACACCAAAGGACCAGACCCTCATCCGCCCGCCCCTGACCATCCGGCTCGTTGCGGTGCGAGTACACGCGCTGCAGGATCCGGCGGCTGTCCGTGGCTGGGATTCGCGGCTTCGCCCGGCGGATGTGCGCTTCCAACGGCACCACCACCCGTCCGGTCGGATCGCTGCGATGGTCGAAGGTGGTGTACCGACCCGGCGGGGCGCCATCGGACTTGCGGCGGCCGGTTAACGCCTCGTGCCGGGCCAACGGCTCCGCCTGTCACATCCGTGTCGCGCACCTCGTCGCTTGTCTGCATCTGCTGTAGCGCAACGATGTCACCGACCGTGTGCCGGCAGGCGCCGGCCACGCACACCAGGCCTGCCCGAGCAGGCCACAGCGCACCGATCGGTCACTCGTGCATGCCAGATCATCCTGGTCGCGCGGCCTCAGCCCTGCGACCAGGATGGGAGAACGATGGCGGTGGTCAACGCCGCCGGCGCCGCCGCATCTTGACGGCGATCACGCCCACCACGGCGAGGACAGCGACGGTCAGCCACACTGCCGTTGGCACACCGGACAACAGGCCAATGGCAACCAGCAGGGATCCGATCAACATGGGTGGGCTCCTTCGATGGTCACTGTCGCGACGGCACATCCGTTGATGGCGACGCTACGAACACCGACCCGGGTGTGTCGTCGGTTCGTGGTTGGAGATTGCCCAGGGCAGGGATCCACCCGGATCTCAACCTCCAGCACGAGGACACCCGGCCCGGAAGCCGGCTAGTGTCATCGCCGATCGCCTCAGTGACACGGGATCAGGAGGGTGTGATGGCGAGGATGCATGCCGCATGGCTGCCGGGAGTGCGTCAGGGCGGGCACCGGTGACCGACGTTCTGATCGCGGGCGCCGGACCCACCGGGCTCACGCTGGCCATCGAGCTGGCCCGCCGGGGCGTCGAGGTGCGCATCGTCGACCGAGCTGGCGAGCACTTCCCCGGCTCGCGCGGGAAGGGGCTCACCGCACGCACCCAGGAGGTGCTGGACGATCTCGGTGTCGCCGACGAGGTGCTGCACTACGGGTTCCGGCACCTGCCACACCGGCGATACGTCGACGGTGAGCTGGTTGCCGAGGCCGACCCGCACGCCCAGCGGGCACCCGCCCCGGATCGGCCCTACGACGGCGGGCTGCTGATCCCGCAGTGGCGGATCGAGCGGATCCTGCGCGCGCGGCTCGCCGAGGACGGCGTGCGGGTGGAGCTGGCCGCAGGCGTCGCCGAGTTCAGCCAGTCCGCGGACGGTGTGCATGCGGTGCTGGACACCGGCGAGCAGGTGGCTGCGCGCTACCTGGTCGGCTGCGACGGCGGGCGCAGCACCGTGCGCAAGGCGCTCGGGGTGCGCTTCGAGGGCGAGAGCGGGGAGCAGGCCATGCTGCTCGGGGACGTCGAGCTCGACGGGCTCGAGCCGGACGCCTGGTACCAGTGGACCGTCCGCGGGCGCGGGTTTCTGGCCCTGTGCCCGTTCCGCGACGAGCGGTCCTGGCAACTGCAGGCCGTACCGTTGCGCGATTTCGGCGCGGAGGGCGGCCTCCCCGAGCCGTCGCTGCCGTACTTCCGGCGGATCGTGGACGATCTCGCCGGCGGGCACGGCATCCACCTCTCGACGGCGACCTGGCTGTCCACGTACCGGGTGAACGTGCGGATGGCCGACCGGTTCACGGTGGGCCGGGTGGTGTTGGCCGGCGACGCGGCGCACGTGCATCCGCCGGCCGGTGGCCTCGGCATGAACACCGGCATCCAGGACGCGTACAACCTGGGCTGGAAGCTCGCCATGGTGTGTTCCGGCGCGCGGCAGTCGCTGCTGGACAGCTACCAGGAGGAGCGGCTCCCGGTCGCCGCGTGGACGCTCGGCGTGAGTACCGAGGGGCTGCGCAGGGTCGCATCGCGGTTCGTCGACGGTGGTGGCGCGGACATCACGGACGGCGCGCACCGGGACGGCCAGCAGCTCGAACTCGGCTACCCGGCCAGTTCGCTGTCGGTCGACGGCGACGCCGGGAATGGACCGCGGGCCGGTGATCGTGCGCCCGACGCGCCCTGCGTGGACCGTTCCGGTACGCCACGGCGGCTGTTCGACGCCTTCCGCGGCCCGCATTTCACCCTGCTCGGCTTCGGCGAGTCCTGCGCCGGTGCACTGCGGGACGCCGGTACGGTCCACCGTGGACTCGTCAAGCCGGTGTCGGTCGGTGCGCCGGGCAGCGGCGCCGATCTGGTGGACGTCGAGGGGCACGCGCGGACCGCGTACGGCGTCACCGGGGGCACCCTCGTCCTGGTGCGGCCCGATGGCTACCTCGCGCTGCGCGCGCCCGGCGCCAGCAGGACCGCCGTGCGGGACTACCTGGACCGGGTCGGCGTCAGCCGCAGCGCCTGAGCGCCGAGACGTCGATGTCCAGCAATCGGCGTGGGTGGCGATCACCCGATCGACCCAGTGCGACTCCGCCGTTTCTGACGCCTCCGCCGGCCGGAACCGGCCATGCGGGGCGGGACCGCGACGGGCTCGCCAGCTTCGGCGGCGTGGAAGCTGGCGGCCTGGGTCTGGGTGGATCCCGCGGTCGCCCGCCCCGCGAGGGTGGGCTTCGTCAGCCACAGGCTGGTGACGACGCCGGTGCCCAGGGTGAGGATTCCGGCGGTGCGGAAGGCGTCGTCGAGGCCGGCGCCGAAGGAGGCGCCGCCGGACTGCTGGGCGCGGACGACGGCTCCGAGCACCGCCACGCCGAGCACCGCACCGATCTGCCGGGCAGTGCTGCTGACGCCCGAGGCGAGGCCGCCTTCCTGCGGGCCGACCGACTGGATGGCGGCGCCCGTCAGCGGTGAGAGGGTCAGGGCGAAGCCGGCGCCGACGGCCGCGAGCCGCCACCACACGTTCCCGTAGCTGGTGCTGGCGTGCACGGCGCCCAGCGCCAGCAGTCCCAGGCCGGCCAGGACCAGGCCTGCGGTGACCGCGGCGCGGAAGCCGTACCGGGCGGCCAACCGGCCCGCGTACGGGCTGACGACCACCATGGCGAAGGAGACGGGCAGGGTCTCCAGGCCGGCGCGCAGGACCGAACTGCCTTGGACGTCCACGAAGAACTGGGAGAAGAAGAACGACGAGCCCATCAGCGCGAATCCGACCACGGCCATCGCCGTGTTGGACACGCTGAACAACCGCCGCCGGAACAGCCTCGGCGGCAGCATCGGCGCGGCGCGGCGCGCCTCGACTGCGATGAAGGCGACCAGCAGCACGGCGGCGGCGGCGAAGCTGGTCAGGATCACCGGCGACGTCCAGCCGCGGGCGCCGCTCTCGATCAGCCCGTACGTGAGGACGCCCACGCCGAGGACGGACAGCACTGTTCCCGGCAGGTCGACGGCGGGGGCGGCGGGGTTGCGGGACTCGGCGAGGTGGCGTCGGCCTGCCAGCAGCAGGACCAGGCCGATAGGCAGGTTGACGAGGAAGATCGCGGGCCAGCCGAAGGCGTCTGTCAGTACGCCGCCGGCCACGGGGCCGGCGGCCAGACCGATGCCGCTGAAACCGGCCCACAGTCCGATGGCCCTGACCCGTTCCGACGGTGCGGGATGAGCGGCGGCGAGTAGCGCCAGCGAGGCGGGGCTCAGCGCGGCCGCCCCGATTCCCTGCGCGATCCGGCCGGCGATCAGCCAGCCGAGCGAGGGCGCGAGGCTGCACAGCACAGAGGCGGCGGTGAAGACCGCCACGCCGGCGAGGTAGACCCGCTTGCGGCCGAACCGGTCGGCGAAGACACCGCCGGACAGCAGCAGCATGGCCACGAGCAGGACGTAGCCGTCGACGATCCACTGCAAACCTGTCAACCCGGTGTCCAGCCGCTGCCGCATGTCGGGTAGTGCCGCCCCGACGATCGTGTTGTCGAGCAGCACCATGAACTGGCCCAGGCAGGTCACTGCGAGCAGCACCGCCCGGTTCGGCCGGCTGCCCGTGGCCGCGTGCGGCAGCGTCATTGGGATCCCCTTTCGGTCACACTAATGCAGTCGATGACTGCGTTAGTGCGACTGTAGGGAGACCGACCCGCAAACGCAAGTGAGAACTGCGTTAAGGTGACGGGATGAACGAGCGACAGCAAGCTCGGCGCCGTCCCGGCGGGCGCAGCGCCCGCGTCGGCGCGCAGGTGCACCGGGCCGTCACGGACCTGATCGGCGACCGCGGGTACGGCAACTTCACCGTCGGCGACGTCGCAGCCCGGGCAGGCGTGGCCGACAGCAGCATCTACCGCCGGTGGGGCAGCCTGGAGGCCCTGCTCACCGACGTGGCGCTGACCCGCCTCAACACGCAGTCACCGATGCCCGACACCGGAAGCCTGGCCAGCGACCTTCGCACGTACGCCGCCCAGGTCGCCCGCGAGATCACCGGCCCCGATGGGCCCGTCGTGCTGCATCTGGCCGTCGCGCTGTCCGGCAGTGGCGAACGCGGCGCGCGGGCGGCCGAAGCACTCCGCGACGAACGCACCCGGCAGCTGCAGTCCGTGCTCGACCGCGCCCGCGCACGCGGCGAGGACGCTCCCGAGGCGCTCGACGTGCTGGACCATCTCCTGGCGCCGATGTACGTCCGCGTCCTGTTCGACATGGTCCCGTTCACCCCGGAGTACATCGACGGGCTGGTCGACCGACTGCTCTGACCGCCCACCACGCGCCGGCCCGGCGGCGGCCGCCCCCCGGCGGTCCGGCGGCATCGTGTGGAGCGCCGGCGTCATCCTGCCGGCTCGGGGCGACGGCACCCGACCACCAACCAGCACTGGCGGCCCCGAACCCGGCCGGCCGTTGCGGATCGCTTGTGCACCAGTGATCCCACGGGTCGGGTTGCGGCGCCCGAGCGATCTGCGGCGCCGAGTTCGCCGGCCGCTACACCGTCGCCTTCGGCACCGCCTACCTGCTGCGCCGCTGCTCCGTCTGGCCCGCCGTCGACACCGGACACTCGCCGGCGAGACACCCGGCGCCGGGACAAGTGCCGGTTACGCTGGCCGGGGCCGGCGCGCTGGGCCGCTTGGACGGCCGCCAGGGCCAGTCGAGCCCCCCGTTCTGGACCAGCCACGCGACGACCAGATGCGCGGCACCCTTGGCGATCCGGGCGAACACGCGCACCGCGCCGTCGAGCCATCCGTCAGGTAGGTCCGGAGCGGGCCACCTCGGTCATGGAATCGGCAGATCGGTTCTGGTGGCGATACCGAGTTTGGGAAACGCCTTGTACAAGTGGTTGGCGACGGTGCGGGGGCTGAGGAACAGCTGCGCGGCGATGTCGCGGTTGGACAGTCCCTGCGCGGCGAGTCGGGTGACCGCCTGTTCCTGCGGGGTCAGGACGGTCGTGTTACCCGGATCAGCCGGGGCGACAGCGCCGCCGGCGGCGCCGAGTTCGCCGCGAGCCCGCGCCGCCCACGGTGCGGCGCCGAGGGGTTCGAATACCTCGAGCGCCGCGCGCAGGTGGGTGCGGGCATCGGCCTTTCGGCGGGAGCGGCGCAGCCATTCGCCGTACAGCAGGTGGGTGCGGGCTCGTTCGAATCCGCGGTTGTCGGGTTCGTGCCGCTGGATCGCGGCGCGGTAGAGGTCGTCGGCGTCGCTGTCGCGCGCGAGCATCGCCCG
This sequence comes from Actinocatenispora thailandica, assembly GCF_016865425.1. Classification (NCBI taxonomy): domain Bacteria; kingdom Bacillati; phylum Actinomycetota; class Actinomycetes; order Micromonosporales; family Micromonosporaceae; genus Actinocatenispora; species Actinocatenispora thailandica. The sequence goes on from NZ_AP023355.1 coordinate 5,204,784, forward strand.
GCAGCGCAGGACCACCGCGTCGAGCCAGGGTTGCCGGACGCGGTCGGCCCACTCGGCCAGGTAGGCGAGGGCGTCGCCGAGGTGCGCCGTTCGACCGAGCCGCGTCGCTGCCTCGATACGGTCGGGGATGCTGCGCCTGCCGGGCAGGTGGTGGCGAGCCGGCGACCGGCTGAGGGCGTCGAGGCGGGAAAGGGCGCGGTCCCAGCGGCCGGATCCGAGGTGCAGCAGACCGTCCGCCCAGTGCGCCCACGCCAGGCCAGGCGCCAGCAGGTCCGGCCCGGGGGCGGCGCGCGCGTCGTCGGAGTAGGCGCGGCATGCCTCGGCGTCACCGCGAAACGCGGCCAGTACGGCGAGCACGCCGCTGAGGTCGGTGGCCAGGGTGTCGTGTCCGGCGGCACGGGCGATGCGTACGCCCTCCTCCGCGGCGTCGCGGGCCGCCAGGTGCTGACCGTGGAACAGCTGCGAGCGTGCCACGCAGGACAGGACGGGCGGTAGCTGGCCGAGCCAGCCTCGTTCCCGGTGGTTACGCAGCATGCGTGTCGCGACGCGGTGTGCCTCGGCGTCCTGTCCGGTCGCTTGGAGAGCGGTGGCGGCGACGAGGATGAGGCCGTCGGGTCCTCCGTACCCGGTGTCGCGTGCTCGGGCGACGAGTTCCGTGAGGCTGTCCGGGCTCGGGTTGTCGACGGCGTCCCGGACGCACCACACCAGCAGTCGTACGACATGCGAGAGCGGGTCGTCGGTCGGCAGCGGAAGGGCGGCGAGGCGTTCGGCAGCGTCGGTGACCGGCGGCGCGCCGAGGTACCAGCCGACGTGTACGGCGTCGAGGAGCAGGTCGGCCGCCCGGCGGGGGTCGTCGGCGGCGACCATTGAGGCGGCGTTGACCAGGAGGCGGCGCGCCTCGGGCAGCGACCCGCGATAGAACGCCGCGGTACCCTGCGCGCCGGCCAGCCGGCTGCGCAGGCCCAGATCCGTGGTGTGGGCAGCGGCCCGGTCCGCAAGGTCGGTCGCGGCTTGGAGATCGCCACCGTTGAGGGCGGCTTCGGCGGCGAGGGCAAGGCGGCCGGCGCGGCGTTCGCCCGGCGGGGTGAGCTGCGCCGCCCGCTCGTGGGCCGACACCGCTGCCGCGTAGCCGCTGCGCGCCGCCGCCGCCTCCGCGCTGCGTTCCAGCTCCGCCGCGATGTCCTCGTCGGGGTCGGTTGCCGTGGCGGCGCGATGCCAGGCACGACGCTCAGCGTCGTCGGGGCCGTCCAGCGTCGCGGCGAGCGCCGCGTGGGCGTCGACACGGTACCGGTGTGGGGCCGTCTCGTAGACCGCTGCGCGTACCAGCGGGTGCCGGAACGTCACGGCGGCAGGATCCGCGCGGACCAGCCCCAGGCGCTCTGCCGGCTCCAGGTCGCCCGGCGCCGCCCCGAGCCGCGCTCCCGCCCGTAGCACGACGTCGAGTTCGCCGGTGTCGTGTGCGGCCGCAACGACCAGCAGTACGCGGGTGGCGTCGGGCATGCTCCGGATCCGGCCGGCGAACGCCTCTCGCAGCCGGTCGGTCAAAGGCAGCGTCGCCGGCAGTGTTCGTACGTCGCTGGCGCGGAGGTCCGCCACGGCGGCGGGCAACTCGGTGATGGCGAGCGGATTGCCACCCGCCTCGGCCAGCACCCGGCGGCGCAGCTCCGGTGCCAGATCATGGACCCGTTCGTCGAGCAGCGCGGCGGCGGCGGACGGTTCCAGGCCACCGAGCCGCAGTTGCGGCAGCTCGGAGCTGGTGACGTCGCTTTCGGTGTCCCGGGCGGCGAACATCATCACGACACCTTCGGCACCCAGCCGGCGCGCGGCGAACACGAGCGCCTGCGTCGACGCGGGGTCGAGCCAGTGCGCGTCGTCGACCAGGCACAGTAGCGGTCCGTCCTCCGCGAGTTCGGACAGCAGCGACAGGACGGCCAGGCCGACGAGCAACCGGTCCGCCGGTTCCTGACCGGGGGCCGCGGTGAGACCGAACACGCGCTGCAACGCGTTTCGCTGCGGCTCCGGCAGGGCGCCGAGGCGATCCAGCGCCGGTCGCAGCAGCATGTGCAGGCCTGCGTAGGGCAGGTCGATCTCGGTCTCGACACCGCTACCGCGCAGTACCCGCCAGCTCGCCGCGGCGTCGGCGGCGTACGCCAGCAGCGTGGTCTTCCCGATGCCCGGTTCGCCGCGGACGACCAGGACACCGCTGGTTTGTTCGTGCGCCCCGGCAAGTAGCCGGTCGATGACCGTCAGCTCGTCGGCGCGTCCGTGCATCATGCGCGCACCGTACCCAGGGTGTCTCATTGCGTCGGAGCCAAGTACTCATGCCGTGACGGATTCGACCGTGCCGATCCACGCTTAGCGTGATGGCCAGCACCGGTAGCGCAGCTCCAGCCCGAACGGGCAGCCGCTGGGCGACCCGTGGGTCTGGACGGACCGGCGAGAGGCCCGGACAGACCCGCCCGATCGACACGAAAGCACAGGAAGGCCCCATGTCGTCACCTGATCCGTTGACCATCCATCCGCTCGCCGCACACCCACGGGTGGTGTTCCTCAAACCGCTGGTCAGCTCGCCGAAGATCATCGTCGGTGAGTACACCTACTACGACGATCCCGACGACGCGACCCGGTTCGAGCAGCGCAACGTGCTCTACGCCTACGGCCCCGAACGGCTGGTCATCGGCAGGTACTGCGCGATCGCCGCCGGGACGCGCTTTCTGATGGCCGGGGCCGAGCATCCGATGCTCGGCGCGTCCACCTTCCCGTTCACGATGTTCGGCGGCGAGTGGGCCGAACGGACTTTGGACATCGTGACCGCGATGCCGAGCCGCGGCGACACCGTCGTCGGCCACGACGTCTGGTTCGGCCACCAGGCCACCGTCATGCCCGGGGTACGCATCGGCGACGGGGCCGTCGTCGCGGCCGGCTCGGTCGTCACCACGGACGTACCGCCGTACACGATCGTCGGTGGCAATCCGGCCCGGCCGATCCGCCAGCGGTTCGACGACGCCGACGTCCAGCGCCTGCGCCGGGCCGCCTGGTGGGACTGGCCGGCCGCCCTGGTCACCGAGCACGCCCGCGTCATCATGGCCGGCACCCCGGTCGACATCGAGCGCATCGCCGTCGAGCACAACCTGGAGCAGAACGCATGACGTCCGTGTCCATCGAGGAGTACGCGGTGCCGGGCGACGGCCCGTACGCGGTCACCGCCGGCCCCGACGGTGCGCTGTGGTTCACCATGGTCGCCGGCAGCAGCATCGGTCGGCTGGCCCCCGGCGAGAGAGCCGTCAGCCATCAGCTCGAACCGGGCTGCGGCCCGACGATCATCACCGTCGGGCCGGATGCCGCGCTGTGGTTCACCGAGTACCAGGCACACCGGATCGGGCGGATCGCCCTCGACGGAACCGTTCGCGAGTTCCAGCTGCCCACCCCGGACTCCGGGCCGTACGGCATCGCCTCCGGGCCGGACGGTGCGCTGTGGTTCACCGAGACCGCTGCCAACCAGATCGGCAGGATCACGCCCGACGGGCAGATCACCGAGTACCCGCTCCCGGTCGACGACGCGTTCCCGTCCGCGATCACCGTGGCGGACGACGGCGCCATGTACGTCACCCTCAACCGGGCCAACGCCATCGGCCGGGTCGAGCCGGACGGCACGGTAAACGTGCACCCGCTGCCCACGCCCGCTGCCGGGCCGGTCGGCATCACCGCTGGCGAGCACGGAACCGCGTGGTTCGTCGAGATCGCGGCCGGCCAGCTCGGCCGAATCGACCCGGACGGCACGATCACGGAGGTCCCGCTGCCCGACCGGACGGCCAAGCCGCACGCCATCACCGCCGGCGGCGACGGCAGGTACTGGTTCACCGAATGGGCGGCCAACCGCATCGGCTCGGTCACCGCGGACGGCCTGATCCAGGTGTACGAGCTGCCCACCCCGGGCGCCGAACCGCACGGAATCACCCTCGGCCCGGACGGCGCGCTGTGGGCGGCGCTGGAGATCGGCGCGCTCGCCCGCATCACCCGTTGACAGCGACCCAGCAGAGGAAGCCATGACGACCGCATCGCGAACGATCGACGCCGAGTTCGAGATCGACGACTGGGACGAGAGCCCCTACCTCGAACCCGCGGAGGGGCCGAAGCTGACCAGGGTCACCATCCGCAAAACCTACCGCGGGGCGCTGGACGGCACCGGCGTCGCCGAGGTTCTCACCGCCCAAGGCGCGGCGGGCGCCGGTTACGTCGCCTCCGAACACATCCAGGCGACACTCGACGGCCGGAGGGGCACCTTCGTGATCCAACACGGCGGCCTCGCGGACGGTACGGACCAGAGCACCTTCGGTACCGTCGTCCCGCGCTCGGGTACGGCAGAACTTGCCGGCCTGGCCGGCCATGCCACCGAGGCCCGACACGGCGTCCTCACCCTCACCTACACCCTCGACGCCGACTGACGCCACCAGTCGGGCCCGGCAGCACACGCCACGCCCCACGGGCCGGACCGGCTGCGAGCGCCCTGGCTGGAGGCGCCCAGCTGGCGTTCGCGGCCATGGTTCCAGGCAGCATCGCGTGCCGGCGGCAGACAGATCGTCATGGCGACTTCGCATCGAAAGGTGGCTACGACCATTCCCACGCCCGTTTCCCAGAAGATCACGCTCTACCCCGCCGAGGGCCGGTTCTTCGGCCCCCGACCCGCCGTGCTCGTGCTGCCCGGCGGCGGCTTCCGGGAACTTCCACCGCACGAGGGCGAAGGCTACGCGCGCTGGCTGTCCGGCCTCGGCATCCACGCCTTCGTCCTGTCTTACCGGCTGCTGCCGAACCGGTTCCCGGCCCCACTCGAAGACGCCCGGGCCGGACTGGACCACATCCGCAACGGCGACCACGGCCTCGACATCGGCAGGGTTGGTGTCATCGGTTCAAGCGCGGGCGGTCAACTCGCCGGCCTGCTCATGACCGGGCAGGTCCTGTCCATCGAGGAAGGCGTCGCCGACCCGCCCCGACCGGACTTCGCGATCCTGGCCTACGCGCTGGCCGACCTCGACCTGCTGCCGCCGCCGGTGGTCGAGAACCTGCTCGGTGACCTGCTGCCCAGCAAGGACGAGCTGTCCCCGGCCAAGCATGTGGACGCGTCGGTGTGCCCCACCTTCGTCTGGGCCACCGCCCAGGACCCGCCGGGCTTGTCCCACGCCCTGGAGTGGACCCGGGCGCTGGCGGCCGCCGCGGTACCGGTGGAGTTGCATGTCTACCCGGGCGGCAGCCACGGCATCGGCCTCGCCGACGGCGTGGAATACGGCGGCGAACCGCACGAGTCCATCGCGCGCGAACCGCACACCGCGTCCTGGACGGCCGCGTGCGCAGCCTGGCTGCGACGGGAGGGTGTCCACGCCGACTGACCGCGTCACCGCCTGGATCGCTGGCCGCAGGTACCCCGATGCCGTGAGCTGCCGCCGGCAGCCCACTCGCCGGTCACGACGCTGGGGTCGCCGGGCCCGGGCAACAACCGACCGCATCGCGGGGAGGTCGCTACGGCATCGGAGCCGCGGCAGCGCGAACAGGGTCAGGCGGCTGCTGAACGGTCAGGCTATGCCGTGGTTGCGGGCGTAGAGGACGGCCTGCGTTCGGTTCTGGCAGCCGGTCTTGGTGTAGATCTGGTTGATGTGTGTCTTGACGGTGGACATCGCCACGTACAGCTGGGCACCGATCTCGGCGTTCGATCGGCCCTGCGCGACCAGAGCCAGCACTTCGCCCTCGCGTTCGGTGAGGCCGTCGGGCAGTGCGGCGTGTCGTGCTGGACGGCCCTGGGGCGACGGTTGCCGGCTGGCCGACTCCACCAGCCGGGCGATCGCCGCAGTGTCCACAAGGGAGTGCCCGGAACCGGCGGCGTCGAGCGCGCGCCGGATGTCGGCCACCGTGGCGTTCTTGGTCAGGTACCCGGTGGCTCCGGCCGCCAGCGCCGCGGTCACCGATTCGTCGTCGACGTAGGTGGTGAGCACCACCACGGCGGTGTCGGGCCGGCGCTGGCGTAGCGTGCGGGTGGCCTCGACACCGTCCATCCCTGGCATGCGCAGGTCCATCAGCACCAGGTCGGCCGAGTGCCGCTCCACCAGTTCGACGGCCTCGGCGCCGTCCTGTGCCGTGCCCACCACATCGACATCGTCCATGGCGCCGAGGATGGTCTCCAAGCTGTCGCGGATGATGCGCTGGTCATCGGCAATGACGATCCTGCGAGGGCCGCTGTGCATCAGATGTTCCGCTCTGTCGACGAGGTCGGGAGAGACCGCGGTGGGGCACCGGTCGGGAGGGACGGTACCTGGGCGACGACCTGCCAGCCGTCGTCGGGCACCGGCCCGGCCCGCAGCCGACCGCCCACCAGCAGCAACCGTTCCCGCATGCCTTGGAGGCCGAAGCCGCCACCGGACGCGCCGATTCTGGTATCGCCGGTGCGCACTGCCCGGCGGTTCGAGACGGTCAGCATCACCCCGTTGGGATCGACGATCAGACCGATGGTGACCGGCGCTCCGGGCGCGTGTTTGTGCGCGTTGGTCAGCGCTTCCTGCGCCACCCGGTACAGCGCCAGCCCGACCTCCACCGCGATCGCGGTGTCCGGACCGGAATGGCGGAAGGTGGCCTGGTGCAGTGCCGCCAGTTCCGCCAACCGCGCCGGCAGCGGGGTCGGGTCTTCGCGCAGCGCGTGGACCGCGTGCCGCGCCTCGTCCAGGCCCTCCCCCACCAAGCGGTGACTGATCTCGATCTCCTGGCGCAGGCGGGCCACGTCGACGCCGGACGCCACCAGCGACTCCAGCGCGGTCAGCTTCATCGACAGCGCACCGAGCGTGTGCGCCAACACGTCGTGAACTTCCCGCGCCATCCGGTTGCGATCTTCGGCGAGTTGGGCCTCCCGGCGCGCGAGGTCGGTGCGCTGATCGGCTGCCGCGACCCTGGCGGCCTGCCGGGTACGCAGGATGATCTGTCGCCGGCCGGTGGAACTGAGCAACCCCGCCAGGCACGCCACCGCCACGACCAGCAACCGCCCGGGCAGGTCGCCGTGCGCTGCGGCGGCAGCGACGAAGCAGACCGGGCCGACACCGGCCAACAGCGCGGCGGTGCCGAGGTCGAACGACAGGGCCGCTCCGCTGGCCGCGACCGCCGCGAACACCACCGCGTTGACGGTGACGGCGCTGGCGACGCCACCGCCGACGGCCATCAGAACCAGGGCTCCCGGCAACAGCCAGCCGCCGGGCTTGGCCCACAGCCACCCCAACCAGCCGACCACGGCGAGCGCGATACCCACGCCCGCGCAGGCCGCCCAACCGGGCGCCGGGTGATGCATGCCGGCGACGCTGGCGGCGACCGTAGCGGCCAGTGCGGCCAGACCGGCGCTGACGCGCACCACGTGGTGCGGGATCAGGTCGACCAGCCCGATGTCGGAACGGCGCAGCCCCGCCAACCGGCGCGGGCCAGGGCGGGGCGGCGCTGCGGTCACGTGCACGGGCTCGTCACCGTCGGGTGGCCGCAGAAACGTGGGTGCCATCGGGTTCCAGTATGGCCGGCTGCGCCGCCGGCACGGCCGATGCCGACCGTGTGGCGACGTAGGCCCGCCCCACCAGCAGGGCGCTGCGGGCGATCCCCATCCCGAACGAGAGAAAGATGAACGCGTTCGCCAACGCGTCCGGGCTCAACTGGTGCGCGGCCATGAACGTGCCCATCGCGGCCGGGAAGATGTGCTCCGAGGCGTACGCGAAGGCCAGGCGGCCGACGCTGACCGCCGCCCAGATCACCGCGTAGCCGATGCCGCATCGGCTCATCATGGCGGGTACCGCGGGGCGGTGGGTCAGCCGAGCCAGCCACCCCCGGTATCGCGGTTCATGCTCGATCGAGACGAAGGCACCCGACACCGACACCGCTCCGATGCCGAGCCCGAGCACTGCCCCCGCACTCTGCAGGATCACGCTGTTGCCGCTTGTCGGGACGCTCGTGAAGAAGAACGGGGCGATCGCCGCGACGCTGATCACGGGGCGCAGGACCCGAAACCATCCGATCTTGCGTCGGCCCAGGTCCGACTCCAGGGTCACGGCCAGAACGATGACTTGGATGAGCACGGTGCTTGCGGTCATGGCCCCATCGTCGGGCGAGCGGCCGGCTCGGACATCGGTCCGCGGTTCGATCGGCGGGTTGGTCTCCTCCTACCGGGAGGAGACCGGGGGTGGAGAGCCGCTCGACTCGACACCTGACGTGTCGCCCCACACCGACGAGCACCCGGGGCGGAGATGGCGAGGGCACCCGGCGGCGTACCCACATCGACCGCGATCTCTGTGCTGCCCTACGATCGGCCATCAGTGACGGCCGAGACCTGGAGGTACGCGCGGCGATGGGAGGCAGTTCGACCGAACATCTGCTCCTCGCGGGCGGGTACATCATCGGCGGGATACTGGTCGCGCTGCTGACGCGGCTGGTGTTCGGCTACCTCAAGCGGCGGGCCGACCAGACCCGGTGGGCGTGGGACGACATCGGCCTCGCGCTGATCGGCGACCTGGCCGCTATCGCCGCCGTCAGCACCGGGCTGTGGCTGGCGCTCCACGAGTTCGACGCGCGTTCGTCGGTGCGCGTACTGCTCGGCCGGGCGTTGGTGGCTGCCGTGGTGCTGGCCGTGACGCTGGCGGTAGCGCGCAGCGCGGGTGGCGTGGTGCGTACGGTGGCGCTGGGGCGTTCCGGTGTCGCGCAGTCGGCCACCATCTTCGTCAACGTCACCCGGGTCGTGGTCATGGCCCTCGGCCTGCTGTTGCTGTTGCAGAGCATCGGGGTGTCGATCACGCCGCTGCTCACCGCGCTGGGAGTCGGCGGCCTCGCGGTCGCCCTCGCGCTCCAGGACACCCTGTCCAACCTGTTCGCCGGCATCCACATCCTGGCGTCCCGGAAGGTGCAGCCCGGTGACTATGTCCAGCTCGACAGCGGCGAAGGCGGTTACGTCGAGGACATCAACTGGCGGAACACGACCATCCGCCAACTCGGCAACAACCTGGTCATCGTGCCCAACGCCAGGTTCGCCGACGCGCTGGTCACCAATTACCAGCGCCCCATGTCACCGATGTCCGTGCTGGTGCCGGTGGGCGTCGCCTACGACAGCGACCTGGACCACGTCGAGCGGGTCACCGTCGAAGTCGGTGACGACGTGATGCGCACCGTCGAGGGCGGCGTACCCGACCACGAGCCATCCATCCGCTACCACACGTTCGGCGACTCCAGCATCGAGTTCAACGTGATTCTGCGCTGCCAGGAGTTCAGCGACCAGTACCTGGTCACCCACGAGTTCATCAAGCGTCTGCACCGCCGGTACGGGGTGGAGGGCATCGAGATCCCGTTCCCGATCCGCACGGTCGTGCTGGCCAACCAGCCCGCGCCGCCGACGCCGAACCAGCGGCGGCCCGAACTGGACGACCCGGCGGCCACGGACCCCCGGCGGTAGCGGCCCAGCTACCCGAGCGATGGTGGGGCCACCGGCCTTCCTCGCCGTCCGGGTTGCCCCGCTCCCGCACGTGCTCGACACCACGCGTCTGGGTCTCGCCGCTCTACCCGACGGACCGGCGGTCCAGACGCTGAACCCATCGGCCCGGATCGTCCGTTTGCCGGATACCGGGGCATCGATCGGACAACTAGCGTGGTGCCGCTTCCAGGTCGGCCGAAGCATGGTCGAGAAGGAGCCGGGCATGACGACTTGGGCGGGGACCCCTGGGGATGAACCAGCCGGCACGAGCGTGCCGGCGGACCCGCGTCGTCCTGAGTTGATTCGATACTTCTTGGAGACCAGTGAGGTCGTAGGCCCGGCGATGGCCGCCCTGGCGGCCCGCCGGGCCAGCCACGAGGAGATTCGACGGATGTGGGCGCTGTCCATCCGGGTGGAGACAGCGGACGACGACATGGAGGCGAGCGTCCGAAGCGAACTGGCGTTTCATCAGGAGCTCGCGCAGGCCACCCACAATCCGGTCCTCCTGTCGACGTACCTGACGCTGCTGCCGACGGCCAGCGCGTGCGCACGGGTGTCGCTGAGCGTTGCCGGCGCCCCTCGGCGGAGCGGGTACTGGCACCGCCAGATCTCCCAGGCCATCGAGTCGGGGGACCCGCAGCGCGCCGCAAACACGATGTGCCTTCATGTGCGGCAGCTGCTTGCCGAGCTTGGGCAGGCAGAGCTGCTGGCGCCGACAGATACCGCGGGTCCGCTGTGGTCCGACGACGCCGCCAACTGACCGCGGGCCACCACGGCGGGCCGCGTCCTTCGCCGAACTCGCTGGGCCACCGGACTCGCGCTCACTGTTTGGCGAACAACTCGATCTCGCTGATCGCGACGTCGCTGCCGTGCTGTGATCGGTACACGTGGGTTACCTGGACCTCGACCTGTGTGACCCCGGCCGCGTGGGACAGCGTCAAGGTCTGCGGTCGTGCCTGGTCGGTGACGGTGAGGGTGTCCGACTGCCGGTTCGAGTAGACGAGATGTAGCTGTGCAGGCCGGTCATGGTCGGCGTAGCCGGTGACGGTGCCGGCGGTGAGAACCAGCCGGGTAAGGCTCACCCGGCGCCCCAGATCGAACGTCAGCGTGGGCGGGCTGTTCGGCGTCCAGACGACTTCCCACGCGGTGTTGCTGTACCCATCGGCGACATCGGCCGGCGGATGGCCGTGCCGCCCCGTCGTTCCGGACACCGTCGACGGGTGGACCGGCACGTAGGTCGGATGCACCATCCCCCAGGCGCGGTCTTTGGCCGCCTCGACCCGTGGCGCGACGATCCCGTTGACCCTGTTGCGCAGAGGCGGATAGGCAACGTAGGTCAGGCCGACCAGCACACCGAGAATCCCGGCGATCGTGACCGCCCGGCGGTACAGCCGACGGAGGGCGGCACGGATGTCGCGCTGCCCGCCTGAGCCGCGCCGCGCACCGGCAGCGAGAACCCGTGGTCCGCGATGCGGTGACAGCCGCTGCCACCATCGCCGGCGTACCGGCAGCGCCTCGGTGAGCGCGGTGCCGCAGCGGCTGCAGAACTTCCGAGTCGGTGCGTTGCCCTCGCCACATTCGGCACAGATCAGATCGCCGGGACGAAGCCGCCGGCTGGGTTTGGTCTTCTGGACCGGCGTCAAACGGGCCTGCGGCCGTTGCGGCACCACGCTGCCGGGCGAGTCGTCGGTTGGTACTGGTGTGGGGCGTTCGGCCTGCGATCCGGGGCCGGGCTGCTCAGCCGCGGCGGAATGGGCCGGGCCGACGGCGGACACCAGCTGGCTCGCCTCTCGGCCCGCCAGGGTGGCCCGGAACCTCGCCGCGTCATCGTCGCCCAGCTCCTCGCCCGCGTCTGGGCCGGCTGACGGCGTCGATGCCGCCCGGCTGTGCGCCGGTGCTGCCGGCCCCGTCGGCGCCGAGCGGCCCGGGGACGGCGGAGGCGGGGGCGGGGGCGGCACAACGGCCGATCCGGATGGCGCGGGCGAGGTAGCCCCACCCGGTGCCGGTGCCGGTGCCGGTGCCGGTGGCGGGGGCGGTGGCGGTGGCGGTGGCGGGGGCGGCACGCCGCCGCCCGGTGGCGGCGGTGGCGGCGGAGGCGGGGCAGGCGCGGGAACCGGGGCGGTGGGGCAACTGCCTCGGCCGGTCGCGGCGGAGGGGGCGGAGGCTTCGGAGCCGGGCTCGATGGCGGGCGGGGCGGCGCCGTCTGGGCGCCGGCGGTGCTGGCTGCACCGCCGGTGGAGCTGGGCGGCTCCGGCGGTGCCTTGAAGCTCAGCCCGGGCCGGTCGACGGTCTGCGTGGTCGGTGAGAAGACGTTGGCGATCCGTGCCAGCAGGCCCGGCGGCTCGGCGTGCGGCTCTGCCACGGCCTCGTCGATCACCTCCGCGGAGACCTTCGGCGTGACGCGCTCGCCGGTCCACTCCAGGAATGCGCCGCAGGAGCCGCAGAAAGCATCGGCGTCCTGGTTGTGGTTACCGCATCGGGTGCAGATGATCATCGCGTCGCAGCTCCAGTTCGTGCAGGACGTGGGCCGGTTTCGCGCCGCGGACCAAGGCGTCGAGAAGCGGGACGGAGACCGAGTCCGGGTCCGCCAGCGTGACCCGAATGCTCAACCGTCCGCCGGGTTCGGGGACCTCGGCGCCGGGAATCGAAGACACGTGAACCCCGCCGGTGTCGACGATCTCCACCCGGCCACCGGTCGCGGTCTCCAGCAGCATCCGCAGCCCTGCCACCGTGCCGCGACAGCGGTGGATTCGCACCGCGGCAAGTACGGCGTCGCGCTGGGTGCGGTCGTCCCAGGTCTCGTCGGTCACGGCGCCGACCCAGTCGGCCAGCCAGTGCAGGAAGTCGGGTGGGGCCAGCCGCGGGTCGAGGTAGGACTCGAGACACTCCAGGCTGAGCGCAGCCGGCGCGATCACCTCGTCGAACGCCGAGACCCAGCGCATCGTGAAGTCGTCGTCCTGGTAGATCGAGGGTAGGAAGGCCCGCAGCGGGTACGGTGTGGTGAGTCCGGGGACGGTGCCACGCATCAGTTGCCCTCGATCCTCACCTGGTGTTCGAACGAAAAGACCAGGCTGTGCTGTTCCAGGTCGACGCGACCGACCTCTGGGCCGCGAGTGCCGGTCACCGGGTTGGCGGCGAACAGCCGCAGATCCTCCACCAGATCCACTCCACGCACCGTCTCCAGCGCGGCGAACACCTCGCCGACCTGGACCGGCCTTCCGAACGGCCAGCCATGTCCGTGCGGGCCGCCTCCCGGAAGCGGACTGAGCAGCCGGTACAGCACGGCCAACGAGTCCTCGCGGAGTCGTTCCGCATCGGTCCTCGGCCGCGCGACCAATCTCGCAACCGCGGTCACCCCGCGATACAGCGGCGGCTCGACCATGACCTGCACACCCAGGACACCGACCTGCCGCAGCCGTTCGGCGATGCGCGCCAGGGTGTCCTCTGCCGGGATGAGATCCTCCAGCCTGAGGTGCCCACGGCGGTCGGGCGCGGCCGGTACCACGAGTACCCGAACCTGGCCGGCGTGCACGCCAGCCTCACCGGCCACCACACAGCGCACCCGACTCACCTCCGGCGCGGCTTCGCGAGTGATCTCTTCGTAGTCCTCGGCGGTGACGGCGCGGTTGCGGCTGCGCAGCAGAATCGGCCCCCGCACCTTCGCCTGCTCCAGCGACTCGGCGTCGACGCCACCTTGGGCCGGCTGCCGGTTCTGCACCGCCGACACGAAGGGGATGGAGGAACGCAGGGCACGAATCTCGCCGGCCGCGACGTTACCGTGGCTGCCACCACCCACCGCGTAGCGAAGCATCCGGACGACCGCGCCGCGCTCGGGCACCGCGCCGTACTGCTTGGTCGTGCCGTCGGGTTGGCGCACCAACGGGCCGAACAGGACCCGGCCGCTGAGGGCGTCCAACACGAAGTGCCGGTCGGTGGGAGCACTGTCGGCGAAGTGCTCGACCTGGATCCAATCCCGCCAACCGCGATCGGATCCGGTTTGCAGAGTTGGGGCGCCGAACCCGGCCAGCACCGGGGAACGCGACAGCGTGAACCACTGGCCCGGTGTGCCGTCGGAGGTGCCGACCGCCTCCCCGTCGATCACCTCGGCGTGGAAGACCTCAACGGTGCCGCCGACGGTGGAGGCGGCGAGCCCCTCGATCAGCGGGCTGCTGTGGTATGGCGGTTGGCCCTCGGCCGGGTCGACCACCCGTGCCCGCAGCCAGCCGGCGAGCTGCCCGTCGATCAGGCTCTGCCGGTGCCCCGGGGGAACGTGCAGGATGATGGCCCCCGGGTGGTTGAGGCCACCCGTCTCGTCGAGCCCCACCGCACACTCGACCCAGCCGTCGGCGCAGCGGGCCTCCCATACCAGCGGCGGATGTACCGGATTGACCCCGATGCCTTCCACCCGGCCTTCGAAGTCGATGCGTACCGCGGCGCTGGGTACCTCGGCATCAACGCCCAGCAACAGCGTGTCGTCCGGTACCGGCATCGCTGAGAAGGCAGGAACCGGGGTACCGAGCTCCAGTCGTTGGGTCTGCTCGACCGACTCGCCCGCGCCTGCTGAGCGCGTCCGCAGCGTCGACAGTGCGCACGGGGTGACCTCCAGTTCGGCACCGGTGGAGAACACGAGCGGCGCCTGTGCGCCGGTGCGTTGGGTGGCGACAAGCGTCCCGATCGGTATCACCAGCCGAGCACGGGCCGGCGTGGCGAGCCAGAACGTGACGGTGGCCCGGGCAGCAGTGGCGGGGATCAGTCGCACCCCGATCAGGTCCAGGAACCTCACGAACAACCGGTCCGGCACCCGGTTGAGCCGGTACAGGAGTTGGTCGGTGAGAAACGCCACCGCCTCGACCAGGGTGATGCCTGGATCGGCCGGTCCCCTGTCCGTCCACTCCGGACAACGCTGCATGATCAGCCGGCGTGCGTCGGCAACCAGGTCATCGAACCGACGGTCATCGAGATTCGGCAAGGGCAGGCTCATCGGACGCCGCTTCTTTCCACGCCGGTGTTCTCCTCCAAGCTGTCGAAATCGATCACGACGCTGCGATCGGGCTCACCGGCGAGCCGGTAGCGGATGTCGATGCGAAACAGGCCGGCGGCCTCATCGACGGCCGGTTCCACGAAGACTTCCCGCACCTGTACGCGCCGTTCCCAGCGCGACAGGGCGGCCCGCACCTCGGTGGCGATGCGGCCGGCGGTGTCGACGCTCATCTCGGCGAACACGAAGTCACGCAACCGTGAGCCGAAGTCCGGCCGCATCTGCCGCTCACCGGGGTAGGTCAACAAAATGATGCGCATCGCTTGCTCCACCCGCTCCACCCCGCTGTTGACGGCGATGGCGCCGTGGGCTCGTGCCCGCGGTGGGAACACCCAACCGGTTCCGATGCTGTCGGATTTCACGGCTCCTCCTCGCGTTGGCTTGACTAGTTGAGCTGGATCGGCTTGCCCTTGACCGCGACCGGCCCGGCGCCGTCGATCTCGACGGTCTTGCCTTTGAGGATCAATCGGGAGCCGCCGTCGATGGTCACCGTGCCCGCCGCGCCCGACCTGATCTCGATCGAGCCGTTGCACTCGATCGTCAGTAGGCCGGGCCGGTCCGGGCTGCAGCGCAGCGCCACGGACCCCGCCACCTGGTCCAGGCACAGGCCGATCTGGCCATCTGCCGAGCCGAGCGTCAGGTCTGCTGCAAGCGGCTTTCCCTTGCCGTTGGGTGGTACCTCGTCGTGAAAGGCAAGGACGTTGCCGGCTGGGGTGATCAGCCCGCGCCGGGCCACGGCGCCGGACTCGCCGGCCGCATGAACGCCGCCGTTGCCGGGTCGGCCGCGCCTGCCGCCGGCGAGTCCGTATCCGGTGCGTGTGCTCGCGAGGCTGCTCAGCACGTACGGGCGGCGCACGTCACCGTGTTCGAATGCCACCAGGACCTGGTCGCCGGGGCTGGGGAGAAAGAGCGCGCCCTCCGCTGTGCCGGCGAACAGTTGCCCGGTCGGCGACCAGTCCGACTCGTGTGCGGGTGAGAGCCATGGCAGGCTGACCTTCACTCGGCCGAGTTGCTCGGGATCGTTGATGTTGGTGACCACCCCACACACCACCCCGTCGACAGTGGCGGCGCTGTCGCGACGGCACGGGTCTGCTCGGGCCAGCGTCAGCAGAGAGCGATCCTGCGTCCCGCTGGCGGTGAAGCTCGTGCGGTAGCCGAGGACTTCGGTATCGAAGATGTGCCGGGCACCGCTGAGAAGCCAGCGGCCGGCGAACGTGCCGGGCAATCGGTCAAGCTGTACCACGCATCCGGCCTGAATGCGCGCATCCCCCAGGCACTCTCCGTCCGCCTCCGCCTGGGTGCTTCCCCATCGGGCGGCAGCGGAGCGGGCGGCGGTGGCGGCTGCCGCGTCACTGCCGCCGGGCAGCGGCAGGGCAAGGGTGGTGACGACGTTGGCTTGCGGGTTGGGAGCGGGTCCCAGATCGTCGGCCACGCCGCGGTGTGCCGGTTCGGGCCCGCGCGTCGGTGGGACGAACGCACCCGCGAAGCGGGCTGCCCGGGGGCCGGCGACGGTAGTGGCCCCGGCGTTGGCCACCTCATGCTGGGCCGAGACCGTGGTCGCCCGAAGCGGATCCCACACCCGCACCTCTGCCTGCGGCGCCAGGTTTCCCGCAGTGACACGCGGGAACAGCCGGCGCAGCTCCGCGCCGTAGCGCAGCCGCAACGGTGTTGCGGTGTCCACCGTCGATCGGCGGCGAAAGTAGAAACCGTCATCGGCCACCCCCAGCTCGTAGCCGATCTCGCGGGCCCGTTGGCACAGGAACTCCCAGTCGGTCTGATTGGCCTGCACGACGTAGTGCACCGGGTCGGGGGTGGCATCCACCCTCCCTACCGCAAGGCCCGCATCGGTGGCCACCTGCCGGGCGATCTCGGAGTCTTTCTGCTGGAGGAAGGTCCGGGTGCGGCGGGCCCGCTGCAACCGGTGGTCCAGCGTGTAGCCGCGTACGACGGTCGTCGCGCTCGACTCGACGAAGCTGCCTTCCACCGTGGTGATCTCCCCGGCGATGAGTCGGTGCGAACCACCGGCTGTGTCGGGCCCCCAGACCTGAATCGGGGTGCCCAGTGCGAGCCCGGCGATGCGCAGTGCCGCACCGTCGGGATCCCGGAACCTGATCTCGAACATGTCGGGCACCGTCAGATGCGAGTCGACCGCGACGAGCCGGATCCGGTCCGCGGCCGCCGCGGGTAGCACCGCCGCCTCCATGCCCGTCCTGATCACCGGATGCGCGAAGGCGGTGCCGTCCAGCGGTGCGGTTGGCGTGCTCATCAGAGCCGCCCTCCGGGCCGTTGGGCCAGCCCGGTGCGCACGTCCTGACCCGGCTGGGGTCGACGATCCTCGGCGTCGCCACCCTCGTCGGCAGCCGGGGAGGCGGCGCTCGCCTCCGGGGTGGCCGCCGACTCATCGTCGCCCGGATCCGTCGCGGTCGTGTCCGCGGCGGCCGCACCGGCCACCGCGGACTGTTCCACGGCCGGCGGCCCAGCGTCAGGTGGCGTCGCCGCGTCGGCCGGGCTCTGTTCCTTGAGGGTGAGGCTGACCGTCGCGCGGACCGGACGTCCCGATCCGTCGAACCGATCGTAGGTGGTACCGAGCTTGTCGATGACCACCAGATGGTCGAAGGCGCCCCACCGAAACGACAGCTGCGGTGGCCGGAAGACCTGGGGGTTCATCGACGCGCCCGGCTCGGACTCCTGAGCACGCGGCGTCGCGAACGCCAACAGGCGCTCCACGTACATCTCGGTGTCTGGCCCCACCAGCCGGAGGTTGTTGACGCTGTAGGTCGTCTGGTTCGCCTCGACCTGCACCTTGGCGCCGCTGGCGTCCTTGTTCTCCGAGCGCTGGGTCGAGCGGCTGACGCTGATCGACTCGGCGTTGTACCGGAACTCCACTCGCTGCTCGGTTCGTTGATCGCTCAGGGTGATCACGCTGCGGCCCGGCCCCGCCGTCGAGGAGCCCGCCGATCCGCCGAGCATGCCGCCGAGGAACCCCTGGTGGCGTAGCTGCAGTTTCTCGATGGCGACGGCGTTGGTGCCGGCGGCAAGATCCGGACCGGTCCAGGCGACCGGCACCACACCCCGCAACTCCCACCGGGCCACGATCTTGCGGTCCGCGTCCAGCAGCGTCACGGTGGCGGTGCGATCCTCGTCCATCACACCGGCCGACCAGCCACTGGTGACCTCGTGCAGCCAAGCCTGCAGGCGCGGCGAGCTTCGTCCGTTCATCGCACGGGCCAGCGTGATCGTGCCGTACTCGAGCTGCCCGGTGAGGTAGTACTGGTGTAGGTGGTCACCGCCGGTGCGAACCGCCTGCGGGTTGAAGTTCACCGACAGCCCACTGCACGACTGCCACTCTCCGAGATGGGTGTTGTCGAGTTTGACGGCGAAGCGCATCGACAGGCCCAGTGCGGTACTCCGACGCGAACTCGACGAGCCGGTCGCGGCATCGGTTGCGGTCCCCGACGCGGGTGAGCCCGGTGCCTGGGTGCCGCCATCAGCCGATGAGGCAGTGCCGGTCGTCGGCGTCGGTCCGGCAGTGACCGATCCTGCGGGGTCGCTCCGGGCGGGTGGCACGCTACCCACGGTGACGGTCATCGCCGCTCCCCTCGGCTGTGCGATCGCTTGTCCACAACTCAGCTCCTGCGGTACTTGACGCTGTCGTCCAGGAAGCCGGTGTGCGCGAGTTCCAGCGTCTCGACGATGGCCTTGGGTCCTCCCGCGTCGAACTCACCGATCGACCAGGACACCGGAAACAGGTCGCGCAGGGTCCACTCGATGATCGGTTTGAGGTCGGAGCTCAGCATCTGGATCACGCCGCTGATCGGGTCGTGTTCGGCCGACAGCGACGCGAGCCAGCGTCGTACCACGGCGGAGTCGGGGCAGGCCACCCTGCTGAGCCGGATCCGTTCGTAGCTCGGGTTGCCCGGGTACTGGCGCACATGGTTGCTGTCGCCCGAGCGGTACTCACACATCTGCCAGCTGACCTTGAGCCCGCTGGCCTTCTGCCAGGAACCCAGGTCGTAGGCGCTGCGGTCGAGGTGTACGAAGAAGTGATGGGCGGTGCCCATCGTGGTGTGTTTCTGCGGCGATGCCACGACAGCGACCATCGAAACTCCCTATTGATCGGCGAGCCAGCCGCGGCGTTCGCGGTCGACCAGCAGTTCGTGGCGAAGCCGGCCCAACAGGCCCGGATACAGCCGATCGGTCAGCTCCTCCAGGTCGGCCGGGCCGGTGTCGACTGGCTGGCGTTCCAGCGCGTCGGTGAGTCGGTCCAGCTGACCGCGCAGTGCCGTGGCGTCGGCTCGCGCCGCGACCCCGTCGGTGCGGATGTCCAGGACCTGATTGCGAAGCTCGCCGACGGATTGGGCGAGGGCGGCGAGCTCAACCTCTGTCCCCGTCACGGCGGCGGGCACTTCCGGGGGGCCCGGAACCGTCGGTGCGGCCCACCCGGGCAACGGGTCGGCAGCCGCCGGCGGGTCACCGAACTCGCGGTGCAGCAACTCCCGCAGCTCGTCGAGATCGGGCGCGGGCTCGGCCAGTGTCTGTAGCGGGACGGGGACGGGCGACCCGCCACTGCGGCCTGCGGCCGGGTCGCCGAAGGATTCGGAGACATCCCAGCGGTCCGGGCCAGGGGGTTGCGGATCGGGGCGGGTGGCCGCCGCCAACAGCGCATTGGCGCGGTTGGGCCCCCACCGCTGGGCCAAGGTACCCGGCTCCCGTCGGATCGCGGGATCACCGGACGCCGCCGTTGGGGTGTCGATCGTTCGGGCGGGCCGATAGTTCCGGCTCCGACGGGAATCGTGGCCACCTGCCGGCCGGTATGCTCGGTAGCGCGCGGCGAGCTCCACTCCCTTGCGTCTGAAGCTGGGAGACATGAACACCTGGCACCCGGTCGGGGCCGTCCACGCGGATCGCCGGGGCCGTGGCGCGAAGTGGCATCGACGGGGAAGCATCCCGTTCGAAGATTTCCGGCGGGCCTGCTGGCGCGCCGCTGGAGGCTCCCGGGCTGTGTTTGATGCCATCGTACTGGCGACGGAGCCGGGGCAAGGCAATCGATCCGGCACCGGCTGGATTCGAAGAAGCGGGACCGAAGCCGACCGCCGGCGCTGTACCGGTGTGCGACAGGTCCGTACGGGGCGATGGTGCGTGCCGATCGGGTCGTGCCTGCCGCTCGGAGGTGGCGCTCGTGGTCGGTGCGCCCACCCGTGCGGTGCGACGCCGCTCCCGTCCACCGAGCGGCATCGGATCGACCGGTTCTGCTGGGCGCCTGGTGCTTGCAGGACGGCCGGGCATACCCGGCACGGTCTGACGCGGGCCGGCGGCCGGCTCGACGGGTTCCGGACCGGTCCGCTCGGCGCCCGGTGGCCCGGGAACCGTCTCGGGAAAGGGGGCCGCAATGGTCGCCGCAGGGTGCTGGCGAGGCGCGGAGGGACGCCCCCTACCCTCCGGCGATCGGCGGGGAAGCGGGTCGTCGGAGTTCGGCACCGTCGGATCGGTGTCCGCGAAACGGGCTCCGGCCGCCGACCTGACCTGGGCGCCGAGGTCTCGTCGTAGCTCGCTGTTCGGCACCGCTTCGGCCTCCGGCACCGCGCCGGTTCCCGGCGGGGCATCGGCGGCCGGTACCCCTTCGACATCAGGCCCCACACCGGCATCCGCGCCGGCATCCGGTATGGGTTCGACATCCGGTGTCGCGTCTGCCGTGGGCGGGCCGACATCCGGTGCGGTTTCGCCCTTCGGCGCGGTTTCGGCATCCGGCACCGGGGCCGGGTCCGGTGGGACGGCGGTGTTCGGAGGTCCGTCGGCGCCGGATGCGAGGGTGGCGCGCTGCGGCACGGCCTCCGCGCGGTGTGTCGTGTCGTGATGTGGCACAGCAACGGTTCCCGCATCCGCAGCGGGCGGCTTCGGCCCCCGAGCCGGTGCCGATGGCGCATCCGTGCCAGCCGTTGCAGGTGCGTCTGCCACTGGGACCGACGGGGTCCGCTGTTGCGGACGGGCGGTCGAGTGCAGACCAAGGCGCCGGCTCTGGCCGAGGCTCGCCCGCGGGCCGGGCATCTGGTCGTTCCGGTGCGCTCGGCGGGCCTCGTCCTGCTGGTCCAACGTTCGCAGCAGGTCCAGCCAGGCCGGCTCACCCGACGACTCGTCATCGGTCTGGTCGAAGTCCTGATCCGGTGCAGGTTCAGGCCAGATCCCGGCGACGGGGCCCGGTGTCGGATCCGGCGGAGGGAGCGGGCCGGTCACGTCCTGGTCGACCGGTACCGGGATCAGCGGTGGCTCGCCCTGTACCCAGAGCGACGTGTCGTGGTTCGCCGCTGCCGAGACCGGGTCGTCCTCGTCCCAGACCGGGTCGTCCTCGTCAGGCCCGGCCTGATCGTCTACCCGGACGCCGCGGACGGTATCCGGCGGGCGCGGTGCACCGACCCAGCGGTCACCAGCGTCGGTCAGGTCATGCCGACCGGCTGGATGGGCGACGACCGGGTGACGCGAGCGTCGCCACCCGTCCGGTGCCCGGCGCTCGACCGCGGCGACCGTCTCGATCGGTTCATCCGGTACGGCCGGCCGAGCCAGACCGCCCACCGTGCCGGCCGGGGACCGGCCCAGCGGTGGGAGTGCCCGCATCGGCGGGTCCGCCGCCGAAAGAGCAGGCACCGGCGGCTGAAAGCCGATCGTCGGCGTCAGGGCACCGGCGGTCGGAACTAGAGGAGCAAGCCTCGCCCACGCCCGAGCGGGATGCACGCCGGTGCCGGCGCCCGCTGTCGTTGCACGCCGACCGGTGAACGGCCATCGCATGCCCCTGCCTCCTCCCGATATCTCGGCTCACACTGATCCCCACGCCGTGCCGCCACCGCGGCCGGCAAGCACGTCCAGCTCGGCCAACAGGCGGATGCGCGTCGGATGCTCCAGATCGAGAATGGTGTCCAGGCTCCAGTGGAGATGAAAGGCGACGTACGCGATCTCGCCCCACAGCTGATCGGTCGCGTACGTCAGGATCCCCCCGTGGCATCACCGCCGATGTCGACGCTGAACTCGTGCCCGCACTCGGGACACGCGACGTCCGCCTCCGTGTGCCCCTGCTGGTTGATCCGCCGGTACAGGTCCTGCAGAAAGGCCAGGTCCGAGGCGAACAGGCCCTCGACGACGTCGGTGTCGACCGGCTCGTAGGTGCCGAGGCGCACCAGGGTGCGCGCCAACAGCACGACGGTCAGATAGGCAGGGTTCTGCCGTACCCGAAAGTCCGTGCGCGGCGCGATCTCGTCCCGCGCGGTCGCGAGCCGCAACACGCCGTCTCGGTGCAGGGATCCGTTGCGGTCACGGTATCCCCGGGGCAGCACGAACGGGTACTCGGTGCGCAGGGACGGGTCCATCAGCTGTCCCGGAGCGCGTTGCACGCCTCGCGCCATGACGACTGCACCTCCCGAGATCGGCTCAGAACGACGCCTTGGCGTTCGGGTCGATGATGTTGTCGCAGATCAACGTCAGCTCCATCATCACCAGATCGCTGGTACCGGACTTCATCGATCCGATGTTCATCTTGGACGGCCAGGCGTTCTGGAGGATGTACTGCAGTCCGGGTGGCCCGCCCGGATACGGGTCCATCGGCCGGAAGAACTTCAGCGTGCAGGTCTTGTAGGCCGTCTCCAAGCCGGTGCGCACCATCTGGTACCAGGTCCAGATCGTGAGGTCCTTGTCCAGGCCACGCTTGAGCGTCACGGTCGGCGGCTTCTGCGCACCGAACAGCTTCGCGTGCTCGATGCCCTTCTTCCCGATCGCCTGATACTCGCCCGTGGTGGTCTCCATGTTGATGGCGCCGAGCTCAGCGAAGTTGACGGTCGACATCCCGGTGATCTCCAACTGGAAGATCGCGGCGCTGAGCAGCTCTGTGTGGGCACCGGGGCGGGCGATCTGGCGTGGTCCTGGCATCAGATGACTCCTTTGCGGTGGACGGGGCGACGGCACGGCGCCGGCATCGGATGCCGAACGACCGGGGTACGCTCACTCCTCCAGCGCCGCACCCTGTGCGAGTTGGGAGAGGCGGAAGACCACGAACTCGGCCGGTTTGACTGGTGCCAGGCCGATGTCGACGGTGAGTACGCCCGCGTCGAGGTTCTCCGGCGGATTGTTCTCGGCATCGCACTTGACGTAGAAGCCCTCCGCCCAGCTGCTGCCCATCAGTGCACCGGTCGCCCAGATACGGCCGAGGAACATCGTGATGACTCGGCCGACGGTGTCCCACAGCGCGGCGTCGTTGGGCTCGAACACGACCCAGTTGGTACCCAGCAGGATCGACTTCTCCACCCAGTTGAACAGACGACGCACGTTCAGGTAGCGCCACTCGGCGTCGCTGGAGAGGGTGCGCGCCCCCCACACGCGGATGCCCTGCCCTGGGAAGAACCGGATGCAGTTGACGCCGATCGGGTTGAGTTGGTCGTGCTCGCCCTTGGTGATGGCAAGCTCCAGCGTCAGCGCACCGCGCACCACCTCGTTCGCCGGGGCCTTGTGCACGCCACGGGTCTCGTCGCTTCGTGCCCACACTCCGGCCAGATGCCCGCTGGGCGGCATCAGGATCGGCTTGCCCTGCGCCGGGTCCATGACCCTGATCCAGGGCCAGTAGAGCGCCGCGTACTTCGAGTCGTAGCCGGCCACGACGTTGCGCCACTCCTTGAGCTGCTGGGCGTTGAGGCCGGGCGGCGGATCCAGGATCGCGACCCGATCCCCCATCAGCTCACAGTGGGCGATCATCCCCAGTTGCACCGCCTTGAGCCCGTCGTCGTCGAGCGCGCCACGCTGGTAGGCGCTCATCAGATCAGGCGCGCACAGCATGGTGACGTCCTCCAGGGCCTCCAGTCCGGCAAAGCCCGTCCGGTCGCCGACATCCCCGACGTACTCGGCCGCGTCGAGCCGGTTGTCCGCGGGAGCGGCGTCGCCGCCGGACAGCGCCACCTCGGCGCCCTGGCGCGGTACCAACGATCCGCCCTTGGTCTCCTCGACCGCGATCAACTTCGAGCGCTGCCGGACCGCGGTGACCACGTTGGTCGCGCCACGCTTGACGGTCACGTCGGCGAAGGTCTCGACCACCTTGTCGCCCTGCTTGACGGTCAACGTGAACGTCCCGTCCGACGGCGTGGACGCCGCTTCGACCAGCACGGCAAGTGCCCGGCCGGCCGGGCCCGGCTGCAGCGCCCGTACCCGCAGCGCCGTCTTGTCTCCTGTGCTTGCCGGCAGGCTCGCGGTGGCATGGCCAGCCGTGAGCGCGGCCGGCTCATCGCCGGAGTTGGCCGCGTTACCCACCATCCCGGCGCCGATCCGGACCACATAGGCCGACCCGCCGCCGTTGAGGAAGAAGCCGTAGACGGCGAGTGGCAGGTAGGCGCCGTCGAGGAAGGTACCGAAGGTTCGGGTGAACTGGGTCCAGTTGGTGATCAGGGTCGGCTCGTGAACCGGGCCTTTCTCGGCGAAGCCGACGAAGGCGGCAACAGCGGTGCCGACCGCTTCGATCGGTCGTGAGCCGGAGGAGACTTCCTCGACATAGACACCGGGAGACAGGTACGTCGCCGCCATCGGACACCCCACTGGGTCGAAGTTGTCGGAGCGCGACCGGGACGCCGCAGCGTTGCCGGGTGGGGCGAGCATCGCAGCTGGGCCCGCGGGCCGTACCGAACGCACGGGCCTCCGATCGGGCCACCGCCGATGCCCGGACGGGCATCGACGACGCTCGCCTGTCTGCCCGCCGGGGCAGGCAGCCGGCACGCCGCTCGGTGACGATCGGGGGGTGATCGCCGACCTGGACACCGCGCTGGAGCGTTGGCTTGCGCGGATGCTGCCCCAGGAGGTTGCGATCGTGCTCGACCCGCCCGCGACACCCGGCCCGGCCCCGGTGGTGCACGCCTGGCTGTACGCAATCCGCGAGGACCCCGACGGTGCACCGGCGGGTGGCAGCAGCGTGCGCAATGACGATGGCCGGGTGGTCGCCCGGCTGCCGGCGCCGCGCAGGTACCGGTTCGACTACCTGTTGACGGCGTGGGCGCAGACCGCCCGGCGCGAGCACGAGTTGCTCGGACAGGTCCTTGTCGCCGCGGCAAGCACCCTCGCGCTGCCGCCGGAGTACCTCGACGGAAGGCTGGCCAACGGGTATCCGGTCGTGGTGCGCTGCGCGCCGCAGGGTCCCGACCGGCCGGTCGGAACCGGTTGGTGGGCGGCCCGCCCGGCGGCGCACACCGCTCTTGCCCTCACCGTGCTCGCCACCCTCGTACCCGAGGCCGACGCCGAACTTGCACCGTCGCCGAGGCGGGTCGCGCTGCGATCGCAGCAGTCTCCGGCAGCGACGACACCCCGGCCACAGCGTCCTGCCGTCATCGAGGGACCGTGACCTTCGGGCAACGGAACCTTCCCCGCCGGGTACCCCACACCTCCTGCTTCCGGCGGCTCCGGCCCGGTTGGCTGGCGGGATGGCTGATCTGCACCACACGGCGCCGGGCCGTCGTCGGCGGTGGCTGCGCGGCGTCGCCGCAACCGCGGTCCTGGCCATGCTGGGCGCCGATCTCGGCGGCGGCGCGGCGTCGTCCGCGCCGGAAACCAGCGGCCGGACCATCCTGGTGGGCAGCGGCACGATCCCGTTCCCGAGCGGCACCGGTAGCGGCACCGCGCTGAGCGCGGACGGACGTTACCTGGCCTACTCGAGCGGTACGGCGGGGCAACCGAGCCGGATTCAGCTCGCCGACCTGCAGACCGGTACCCAGCAGACGATCTCGCCGGCCGGCGAAGCGGCGAGCGCGCCGAGTGTCTCCGGGGACGGCGCACTGGTCACCTACCAGGTCGATGACGGCGCCACGCCAACCTCGGGCATCGAGATGTGGCGCCGGTCTGGCGACGGGACCCTGCAACAGGTGACCGGGAGCGCCCGGGACCTGCAGTACGAGCGGGTCGTGCCCTGCCTCGGAGCGGGTCCTGACGCCAGCGACCCGTGCGGACCGCGCCTGTCGGGTGACGGCAACACCCTGGTCTACCCGGTGCGGCAGACCGCCCGATCGCCATACCTGCGGCTGAGCACCGACGCCGTGCAGACATCGAGCGCGGCGCCGGGCCCTCGGACGGTGACCGCAGCCGCCAGCCAACTCGCCGCGGATCCGGTCCTGGACTTCGGCTCGGCCTACACCACCGGAACCGTGGTCACGCTGCCGCTGCATGTCACGGTCCTCGGCAGCGGTCAACCCGGCGTCGGCTCGCTGCGGATTCCGGCCAACATCCAGCCCTCGACCCCGATGCCCGCGGGTGCGGGCTTCGGCTTCGCCAACGATGACGGCACGCCGACCGACACCAGCGATGCCTGCCGCCCGGTCGCCGTAGGCGCCACCTGCACGCTGTGGGTCAGTTACACCGCCGACATCCGGGAGCATCCATGCGCAGCCCGGTATGCAACCCTGACGCTGCGTGGCAGTACGCCGGCCGGCCAGAGCGCCCTGACCCTGGTGGCCCGTAACGCGGCAGGCGGCTGTCGGGCTGTAGAGAGCCAGTGCGCGCCCGCCGACCCTGCTCGGCCCGACACCGTGTCGGCCTCGGTGGGCACCGACAACGCCGGCACCACACTGGTCGACCTGGGTGCCCGACCCGCCGGCGGTACCTACGTGACGAGCTACACGATCCACAACACCCTGGGCGAGCCGGCACTGGTCGATGTGCAGGGCAGCGACTGCTCCCTCACCCAACTCGGTGGGGCCACCGGCCCCGACACTCGCTGCGGAAGCGGTGCGGTTCCGCCCGGCGGCGACTGCGCGCTGGTGGTCGCCTACCGGCCACGGCGAGACACGTTCCCACCCTCGGTTCTGCGCGCCACCTTGAGTACCGCCGCGGGTTGGGGCGACGGGCCTACCACAACCACTCTTGTCGTTGGTTCCGCCAGCCAGTACGGCGTGGTCGCCCGCCGCGATCCCGGCGGGCACGGCGACTTCGCCGCCGCGAAAAGCACGGTGGTCAGCACCGACGATGGCGGCGCGGCCATCGACGGGCGAGAGCCGGCGGTCTCCGCCGATGGTCGGTACGTGGCGTTCCGGTCCCACCGCGCCACCACCACGGCAACCGAACCGACCGATCTGGTCTATCTGCGCGACACCCGCACCGGTCACACCGCGCTGGTGTCCCGGCTGCCCGCGACCGGCAGCGCCGGCGGTTCGGTGGCTCAGTCGGCCCACGCCCCGACGCTGTCGGCCGACGGCTCCCGGGTCGCGTTCGAGGCACGACGCACCGGTCAGGACACCGGCCAGATCTACCTGCGCGACCAGACCAACGGCCGCACCGTGCTCGTCTCCGCCGCGGTCCGCAGTGGAGTGGGCGCCGATGGCCCCAGCTCTCGCCCCGCCCTGTCCGCCGACGGCACTACGGTGGCCTGGCAGTCCACCGCGACCGACCTGGTCACCGTGCCCGTGCCGGTGGAGGGCGGCCCGCAAGTATATGCACGCAACCTCGGCACGGCTCACACCAGCCAGACCGGGACCGAGCTGATCTCGACCAGCCCGGCCGGGCACGGCCAGGATCCGGCGATCAGCGCGGACGGCGGGGTCGTCGGATTCCGGTCAGCCGACACCGTGCACAGCTCCGTGGCATCGGCTCGTCAACCCGCCACGTTCCTCGCCCGGCTCCGCTATCCCAGCCCATCGACCTCCCCGACCGACATCGCGTTCGACCCACAGCCGGCCGGCACTACCAGCCTGCCTCGAACCGTGCGGGTGCGAAACGCTGGGCCGGGCCCGCTGCACGCCAGTATCGGTGTCACCGGCCCGTTCCGGATACTCGACAGCGACTGCGGCTCCACCGTCCACGCCAACGAGTCCTGCAGCCTCGACATCGTCTTCGAGCCGACCACGTCCGGCGACCTGAACGGTCAGCTCACCGTGTCAGCGTTGGTGTTCGCCGCGCCGATCGGCGGGTCAACCAGCGTGACGCTGTCGGGCACCGGCGCGCCCGCGAGCGCAGGACTGCGCGCCGTCCCCGACTCCCTCAAGCTGGGCAGCCAGCAGCTCGGCGTCGCCAGTGATCGGGTCGCGCTCGCGTTGACCAACACCGGAACGGTGCCGTTGGCGGTCACCGCGGCGTTCCTGCCCGGCCGGGGGCCGGCGCAGTTCGGTGTCACCACCGGTTCGTGCCGCGGCTCGCTGGCGCCCGGGGCGGGTTGTCACCTGTTCGTACGGGTGACACCACGACAGCTCGGACGCCTGTCGGGCGAGCTGGCGGTGTCCGGCTCCGCTGGGCAGGCCGACACGGCGCAACTGGTACCGGTATCCGCCACCACGCGCACACCGGTGCTGGCCCTGAACCCGACGGTGGTCCGTCCACACGACGTGGTGACGCTCAGCGGCCGCTACTTCCCGCCCGGCACGAGGGTACGGATCGGTGGAGTGCGGCGCTCGGCCGTCGATGTCGACACCGACCGCTCCGGGACCTTCGCCGTGCCGGTGGTACTTCTGGGCGACGAACCGACGGGTACCAGCCGGCCGCGTGCGCTCGTAGCGGGAGTCGGGGCGGTCACCGGGCCGGCGCTACTGGTGCAGGCGGCGACGAGCCAACCGAACCGGTTCGACACCAGGCGATAGGCACGCACCGTTGCCCGAAGGGTCCGGACCGGATGCCCTCTATCGTTCCTCCCGCCGGGTACCGAGGCGGCCGGGCTGTCGGGAGACTGACCGCATGGCCGCCGTAGTCAGGCTCACCGAGAGCAACGTGACCGCCGAGCCCGGCAGCGAGACCAGCTGCTCGGTACGGATCCGGAACGCGGGTCCGGTCGTCGACCGGTTCGCCGTCGAGCTGGTGGGTGCTGCATGCGACTGGACCGACGTCGAGCCGTCCGTGGTCAGCCTGCTGCCCGGAGCCGAGAGCCAGGTAGTTCTGACGTTCCGGCCACCACGTAGCTCGGCCGTCGGCGCCGGAAGCATGCCGTTCGGGGTCAAGGTCCGCTCGTCCGAGGATCCGGAGTCCTCCCGGGTCGAGGAGGGCGAGCTGACCGTGGCGCCCTTCACCGACTTGGGTACCGAGTTGGTTCCGCGTACCTCACGGGGCAGCCGCACCGGCCGACACGAACTGGTGGTGGACAACAACGGCAACCATCCCCTGACCGTCGAGATCCACGCCGCTGACCCGGATCGGCTGCTGGATTTCCGGATCTCTCCGGCGTTGCTCGACCTCGCGCCGGGAACTGCGACCTTCATCAAGCTGCGGGCCCAGCCCACCCGCCGCTTCCTGCGCGGCGACAACCGAACCCTGCCGTTCCAGGCGTTTGTCACCGCGCCTGACGTGGAGGCCACCACCGCCGACGGGGCCATGCTCCAGCACGCGCTCCTTCCCAAATCGACGATGAAGGTGGTCGCCCTGACGCTGGCCGTGGTGGCCGCCTCGGTTGCACTGTGGTTCACCGTGCTCAAGCCGCAGGTGCATTCGGAGGCCACCAAGGCGGTGCAGCAGCAGAGTGCACAGCTCTCCGCCGAGGCGAACAGTGCGAAGCAGCACGCCGCCGAGGCGCAGGCGCAGGCCAGCCGGGCGGCCCAGTCCGCACAGCAGGCAAAGGCGTCGCCGAGCGGAGGGGCGAGCCCGACGCCGAGCGGTGCCCGCGGCGCTGCTGCGGGCACCCTGGCAAACAGTGACTCGAAGACAGCCATCGACTTCCGGATCACCACCAGCGTCGCGCCCGGCCGGCCGGGTAGCTTCACCACCGCCAGCCACGATCAGCCGAAGAAGACCGTCCTGTGGATCACCGACATGGTGCTGCAGAACCCGCAGGGCGACACGGGCACCCTGCAGGTACGTCGCGGCCGGATCGTGCTGTTCGAGTTCGGCCTGGCCAACTTCCGGGACCTGGACTACCACTTCGTCCAGCCGCTGCGCTTCACCAGAACCGATCGCATCACCCTCGCGGTGGACTGCCAGAACCCCGGCGCCACCAAGTGCACGCCGTCGGCCTATCTGGACGGGCAGCTGGTCAAGGGCTGAGCGCGATGGACGCCGTGCGGTCATGCTGATCTGGCACCGCTCCGGCACCTCGGCGCGATCTGACCGGCGATCGACGCGGGCCCGCGGAACGACGATCAGTCGACGGACACCGGCAGGCTCGCGTAGCCGCGCAAGTTGAACCGGTCCAGCAGTCGCGGCGTGCCGGCGATCGACAGCCGCGCCAACCGGGTGGCGAGCATGGAGAAAGCGAGCTCGCCTTCCAGCCGGGCCAGTCTCGCGCCCAGGCAGTAGTGCACCCCGCCGCTGAAGCTCAGCGGATCGTTGACTAGCCGTGCCGAGTCGAAACGGTCCGGTTCGACAAACCGGCTCGGATCCCGGTTGGCGGCGGCGATCAGGATGATCACCGCCCCTCCGGCGGGCACGGCGGTACCGTCGATCTCCAGGTCGCGAGCGGCTCGCCGAGCGGTCATCTGGACCGGCGCCTCGCACCGCAGCAACTCCGTGACGAACGCCGCGGCCCGATCCGGGCGACGTCGCAGTCGTGTCAGCTCGGCGGGGTGCTCGACCAACATCTGAAAGCCGTTTCCCAGCAAGCCGACGGTGGTCTCGAACCCTGCCAGCAGCAGAAACACCGCGTTGGCCACCAGTTCCGCCGAGCTGAGCGGATCGTCGGCAGTCGCGTTGCCGGCCGCCATAGCGCTGATCAGGTCGGCTCGCGGACTGTCTCGCCGCCGTTCGAGCAACCAGTGAAAGTACTCCGACAGCGCGAAGGCGGCCCGGTCCGCCTTCGTCAGCTCGGCGCGGGGCCAGTCGGGTTCGAGAGCACGCGCCAGCTCGGCGATCAGCTGGCGAAGCCGGGGTCGGTCGGCATCGGGCACACCCAGCAGATCACCGACGACGTTGACCGGCAGGGGGAAGGCGAACTCCGCCATGAAATCGACCGAACCGCCGCCGGCGCCGAGCGCGACCAGGCGGTCCAGTAGCCGACCGATGCGGTCCGCGACCAGTGGCCGCAGCGCATCGACACGGTGCGCGGTGAACGCCTGGCCAACCAGCCGGCGCATCTTGTCATGCGCCTCGCCGTTCACCAGGATCATCGCGTCGCCCAACAGCCGTCGTGACGGCATCGTGCGCCACAACGGCGCCACCATGTCGAGGTGCTCCGCGTCCTCGACCAGCAGCCGGCGATCCCGTAGTGCGACGCGAGCGGCGCTGTGCCCGACGACCAGCGTCGGACCGTCGGGACCGCACAGCACCGAACCCTGTTCGTGCAGACGCCGGTAGATCGGGTACGGGTCCGCACGACCCGCCGTGGACAGCAGCCGCGCCGCCAACCCCGCTCCGGCCGCGGTCATTTCGGCCCCGCCGGCGGGGGATCGTCGACGGCACCGGTGACGAATGCGGTGAACGTGCGGACGAAGCCGGAAACCGCAGCCTGGTCGACCTCGCCGCATCGGTACGAGGCGACGACCTCTCCGGTCGAGCCGGCAGGCAGTCGCAGTTCGAGTTGGAAGGCGAACCCGGCGCGGTGCGGCATCGGCCTGCTCAGCTCGGCCCGGCACCCGGGCAGGTCCAGCAGCGGCGGTTCGGTCTGCTGGACGACGAACAGATTCGGAACCACCGGACGACCGAGGTCGGCGCGCGGCCGCAGACACTCGATCGCCTCCGGGAACGGTACGGCTTGGGTACGCAGCCCGCGGTGCAGCGCGCCCCGCGCGGCATCGACCAGCGCCGCCGGGCTACTGCCGGGGGCACACGCAGCCGGAGGCACAGCAAACCGATCAGGCAGCCGACCGCGTCCTGGGAGGCGGGATCGCGCTGCACGACGGGAACGGTGACCGGTATGTCGTCTGCGCCGGTGAGCTCTGCAGCCGCTGCCGCATAGCCGGCCAGCCCGACGACGAACGGGGTGCTGTGCCGAGCGGCCGCGACCGCGTGGCAACGGCGGGTCTGGTCGGCATCCAGCCGGCGCACCAGCAGCCCGGTCGAGTCGTCGGGCCGGCCGGGCGGCGCAGGCAGGGTGAACGGTGGTGTGTCGTGCAACTCGGCCGCCAGGTCCGCGCGCAGTGACCGCAACCGGGCTTCGTCCACCGGTGTTGCCGTCGGCCACGGCTGCTGCTCGGCGTACCACCCGGTTCCGACTGACCTACCGGCCACCTCGGCGCGGTACGCTGCGGCCAGGTCCCTCGCCACGATGTGCTCCGACCAGCCGTCGAAGGCCACATGGTGCACGGCAAGCCCGAGCAACGCGCGGTGCCGATCGGCACCGGTGACCAGTACGACTCGCCAGGCAGGGCCCCGGTCGAGGTCGAACGGTTCGTTGAGGACGGCGTCCAGCCGCGCCGCGGCGGTCTGCTCGTCCTGGCACCGCAAGAGGTGGAACTCCGACTCGGTCGGTGGGACTGTCCGGGCCCGCGCGAAGGGCGGTTCGGTCGGGTAGCGCGCGTGCAGGGCCGGGTGCCGGTGGTGCACCCGGCCGACGGCCCGCCGCAACGCCGCCACGTCGACGGTGCCGGTGATCCGCCACACCAGAGCGCAGTGCCACGCCTGCCGGTTGGCCGCATCGACGGCCTCGGTGACCAGGAACGCCGCTTGGGTAGGCGTCAGCGGCCGCTCCGCCGGCACAGCGGGACTCGGCGGCTGGCCGATCGCGGCCGCGCGGTCGAGTAACTCGGCCAGGGCGTGCGTCGTCGGGCGGGCCAGCAGCTCGTCCACCGCGACTTTCACGCCGAAGCGGTGGCCCGCACGAAAACACAACCGCAGCAGAGCAAGAGAGTCGGCGCCCGCGTCCACCAACGAATCGTCCGGCGAAGCCACGTCGACGCCGGTGCACTCGCGGACGAGCGTCCGTAGCTCCGCTGGGACCTGCACGGCCGGACGCCGCTCGCCCGGGCCCACAGCGGCCGGCGCATCGCCCGCCACGCCGCCGGACACCGTCCCGGTGGGTCGCTGCACCGCCGATGCCGCCCTGGCTCGTACCGCCGCTGTATCGACCTTTCCGTTACCAAGTAAGGGAAAACTCTCCAGCTGCTGCCAATGCGCCGGTACCAGGTAGGCCGGCAGCCTGCGATGCAGGTAGGCCCGAAGCTCGGCGCCGGCCACCTGGCCGTCGCGGCTGCGGTAACAGGCAACCAACCGAACACTGTCCGCGCCCGGCCCGGACAGTGCGACGACGGCGCACTGGTCCACCGCCGGATGCTCCGCGAGGTGTCGTTCGATCTCCGCCGGCTCGATCCGGTGGCCGTGTATCTTCACCTGCCGGTCGAGCCGCCCGTGGTAGTGGAACCGACCGCGCTCGTCGTGCCAGCCCAGATCGCCGGTACGGTAGCAACGCATCTGCTTCCCGCCGACCTCGATGGAACCGAACGCCCGACGAGTCGACTCCGGGTTACCCAGATAGCCAGGCGACAAGCGGTCGCCAGTCAGGCAGATCTCACCGACCTCGCCCGGCTCGCAAGGGCGATCACCGTCCAACACGTGCACACCGGTTCCGGCAACGGGTGTACCGATCGGGATTCCCGTGGACAGGTCACAGTCGTCCAGCGAGACCAGGTGCATCGTGCTGAAGACGCAGTTCTCCACCGGGCCATAGCCGTTGAACAACCGGACACCCGGATGGGCGCGCAGGAACTCCCGGACGTGGTCGACGGACAACCGCTCGCCGCCGGTCGCGACCTGATCGAGACCGGTGAAGGCCCCGAGGTCCTCCTCGACGAACAGGTTGAACAGCGAACTGGTCAACCACACGGTATTGAGCCCGTCCCGCGCCACACCCTCACGTACCTGGCCCGGGGACAGGTGCTCACCTGCCGGCAACAGGCAGCTTCCACCGTTGCACAGCGGCCCCCACAGCTCCAACGCGAACGCGTCCCAGGGCGGCGCCGCCGCCACCGTCATGACGGTGGCGGAATCCAGCCGCAACGGCATCGCGCCCGGCGCAAGCAACGCCGCCAGCGCCCGGTAGGTGGCGGCCACGCCCTTCGGTTCCCCGGTCGATCCCGAGGTGAAAAAGGCGGTGAACACCGCATCGGGAGCCACCGCGCAAAACGGAGTCGGTACGCGCAGAGCGCCGGCGTCCAGGTCGTCGAGCTCCGGCGGGCACCAGCCCCGCTCGACCCGCCACGGTTGGTCGGTCACCACGACGGGCGCGTCCAGCATCGAGCAGACTCGCCGTACCCGCTCGTCCGGCCAACGTTCGTCCAACGCCACGTACCCGGCGCCGAGCCGAAGGATCCGGCAGAGGGTGACGGCGAGTCTCGGCCCCCGGGGCAGCAGTACCGGAACCAGCGCACCGGGCCGAACACCTCGGGTGGCGAACTCCTGAGCCGTCGGGTCGCCGCCCGAGATGCGCGTACGTAGCCGAATCATCGCGGCGCGTCGGAGTTCAGCACCCACTGCTTGCCGAACTTTCCGGATGCCTTCACACCATCGACGCCGAACTCGATATCGCCACTCTCCCGCAGGTACCTGCCCGGAATCTTCGCAGCCAGCCCCTCGGCCGTCTCCACATACTCCACATGCACCCGGACGCAGGTACCGAAGGCCTGCGCGCTGATGGCGACGTCGGCATTGGAGTCGAGGGAGTGGACCCGCACCGGCAGTCCGGCCACCATCGCCACCGGACTCAGCTTGAAACTTCCTATTCGTCGTTTAAAACGATCGTCCTTCAGTAGTGTGCCCACCTCCTTTCGCGCCTTTTTCAGCTGATCCCTCTTGTCTTTGTAGACTTTGTCGAATCTGTCGTCCGCCGCGGTCAGCTTGGCGACCGCCTTCGCCAGCAGATCCTTGGCTGGACCCGCCGCCTTCGCATCTAGGCTGTTCGCCTTTCCCACCACCTCCAGCACCTTGAGATGGTGGTCGTCGACCGTTTTCGAGTGCCACTCCTCCAGCTCGCTTTCCAGCCGCTCCCACCGCCGACTGACCTCATCCTCGTCCACCGCGATGATCGAGTACTGGGCAGCAAATCCGACCACCACCGAGACTCCGAAATCCTTTTCGTACTGGGCGAGCTGATTTTGTTGCAACCTCGACCTGATCTTCATTCGGACCGCCTCGTCGACTTCCTCGC
Organism: Actinocatenispora thailandica; assembly: GCF_016865425.1. Taxonomy (NCBI): domain Bacteria; kingdom Bacillati; phylum Actinomycetota; class Actinomycetes; order Micromonosporales; family Micromonosporaceae; genus Actinocatenispora; species Actinocatenispora thailandica. The sequence goes on from NZ_AP023355.1 coordinate 5,239,287, forward strand.
CCGGATGCCGCAGCTTCCAGCGGTTCTCCTCTTGCGCGACGAAGAACCTGTTCTGCAGCGCCTGGTACTTAGCCTCCAACCGAGGGTCTTCCGAGGCGATCATCTGCTCGGCGATATGTTCGGCCAATGGCAGCGGATTACCGCCGAAGGCAGTAGTGGTCGCGCCGCTGTTGTGCTGGAATCCATGCTTGGCAATCATGGATTTCACCGCTTCGCTGAAGCGCCCAGCCTGCCGATCCACGTTGGTGCCGATGTCCACCTTGAGGTTTTCGCTCCTTGTCCCCAGCTCCCGCAGTCTCTGCGCGGGATCGGTCTGCTGTTTCTGTACCGCATCCGGGTATTTCACGGTTTGCGCTGCCTCGACGCGGGCGCGCAGACGCTCGATTTTCTCCTTGTAATAGCGGACGACGTACTGTTTGACGTCTTCGTCCACGAGCATCTTCAGTTCGTTCTTTGCTTTCCGGCTAAGCGGCTCCGAGGTGTCCACCTTGGCACCTTGGCTCATTTCGTGTTCTATCGCGGCCTTATTCTTCTTGGCCGCGACGTCATCCGCGCCCATCATGCGATACATTCGTATCCATGAGATGTAGCCGCCCACGTAGCGACGAGACTCGACGGTCTTCCAGTCGAATTTCCACCGCCGCTGCTCGGGAATTCCCTCAAGGCTGCCAATCTCCTCGGTGCTGATGCTCATAGACTGTTTCTGATTGGCGTTGAAAGTCTCCTCCAGGTGATCAACACCTTCCATGACCCTCTTCGGCAGCTCGGAGATCTGCTCCTTGGCAAGGTTTCCAAATTCCATCGATTCCCCTTCGGTGTTCGTTCGGCGATTCGGTCTGCTCGACGACTACTCTGCGGGTCCTTCGTCGGGAATCGACTCCTGTTCCTTCTCGATCTGCGCAGTCAACGCTTCCATCTCCGCCACCAGCGCCAACGTCTCGGCCTCTGCCGGCGATGCCCCGGACTCACCTACTGGATCCGTCATTCCGCTCTTCCCTCCACCTCACGCTCGTGTCGCCACGGATATCGGACTGGCTAACCGACCGGTTTCTTGGGTGCGGACACCAGCACCACGCGTATCTGTTCACCGGCACCGGCGGAGTCGACTTCATCGGCCTCGTCGGCTGCCGTGAGTTCGGTCGCGGTCTGCTCGGCCAGCTGCGGTTCCACCTTCGACAGCGCGCCATCGATGACCTTGTCGAGTTCGAGGTCGGAGTCGTCCAGTTCGATGTCGAGATCATCGACGGCCGGCGACCCGGCCGCGGCGGTCGCTGAGGCCGTCGGAGTGCCCCCGCCGCCCGCCATCGTCGAGTCCCCGGCCATAGTGCCCGTCGCGGCTCCCGTCACCGGCCTGGCCGCCGACTCAGGTTTGGCCGGCGCGGGCGCCGGCTCGGTGCGACGGGCACCAGCGGCTTGGGGGCGGAGCTGTACTGGCGGACGAGCTCGGGGTGTTCGTCGAGGTACTTGTCGACAAGAGGCAACAGCTCGAACTTCACCCTGTTGCGAGTGACCGGACTGGTCATGATCTCCTCCGGGAGTGATCGTTGTTGCGGTCCACGGCGGGTGGACCGCCAGCGGACGCGGGTAGAGCGACACCGGTGCGCCGAGGTTCGCTCGACCAGGTCTGCGGCTCCACGCCGGCCGCCACTCGGTAGCGGGGCCGCGGTCGGCCGCGCAGATCACCTGGCACCAGGCCGTACACGGCGACATCGACCCGGCCGGCCGGCACCGAAGCGGCGTTGCGCAGCACCCCCTCGGCGGTGAAGCCACAGGCCTCGGCCACCGCCCGCGGCGGCCGGTTGCCGACCGCGGCCGAGATCTGCACCCGGTTGAAGCGCACGACCGTCAGTACCCAGTGGCTCATCGCCAGCAGGGCCTCCTTCGCGTACCCCTGTCGCAGCGCCCATTCCGCCGCAGTCGCGGAGACCTCGGTACTGCGCTCGCTCCAGTCGGTGCGATGAAATCCGGTAACCCCGATCAGCCGGCTGCTGGCCCGATCCTCTGCTGCCCAACAGATCCCGTCGCCGGTCAGCCTGATCTCCGCCGCAGTCCGGGTGCACCACCGAGCCGCGTCACCGTAGGTGTAGGGCTGTGCGGCGATCGACCAGCGGCGCACCAGGTCGTGGTTGAAGATCGCCTGATGGGCATCCACGTCCGTCTCGGTGTATGGCCGCAGGAGCACCCGTTCGGTGATGAGCACGACGTCGGGAAAGATCTGGGCGGCCGGGTGCCGCTGGGAGTCGGTCGGGTGGCGAGGATCGTCGACATCGTTGCTCATGGCACCCCTTCCCCGATCAGGCGGCGCGGGCCGCCAACCGTTCCGCGACGACCTCCGCGACGATCTCTTCCAGCTCCGCCCGCTCCGGTACCAGCTTGGTCAGGTCGGCACGTCCGGACACGACCTGCTCGGTGACCTGTCCGGTGACCCTTTCCACCGGAGACTGCGGCGACGCGGGCGCGGGCTCCTGCGCGACCTTCTGCGCCGGCGGCGGGACAGGTGCAACGGGTGCGATACCGCGAATGACGGGCATCCAGCCGTCCAGCCAAGTGGTGAGCAGCGCGAGATCGGTCTGCTGGGGCCAAGCCGCGTAGTAGTGGTCCAGACTCCGCCGAAGCAGATCGCGCCAGTCCTTGCCGAGCAGGTCCCGCTGCTCCTTCGTGACCCAGCTGAAGCTCTGCGGCGTCTCCGGTGGTGGCGGCGCCACGGGGGGCGCGGCGTAGTTCCCGGTCAGGGTGGGCATCCAGTCCCGCAACCACTGGGCGAGCTGCGTGTCGTCGGCCTGTTTCCACTCGGCCCAGGACCGATCGATCCGGCTCCGTATCGTCTCGCGCCAGCCGTCGCCGAGCGCGGCGCGGGCTTCGTCGCCGACCCAGGTGAAGCTCTCCGGTGTGCCCGGCGGCGGCGGTGCGGCCGGCGCCGGAGCGAAGTTGCCGGTCAGGGTCGGAATCCAGTCGTCGAGCCACCCCACCAGTTCCTCGGGCCCGCGGTCGGACCACCCCGCCCAGATCTGGTCGAGACGCGCCGGCACCGTCTGTCGCCAGTCCGCTCCGAGCGCCGACAGTGCGCTCCCCTGCTCGGGGGTCACCCAGTCCAACCGTCGTACCGACTCGGCCCGCTCGCGGCGGTCCTCGTCGATGCAGTCGGTCAGGATCCGTCGCCGCTTGTCCTCGTCCAGAAGCCACTCGCGGCGTTCGTCCTCGTTCGTGATCCTCTCGTCGACGTGGACGAGGAACAGTCGCAGAACGCGAAGATCCGGGTCGGTATCGACGCGTGTGTCATCGAGATCGAGCGTCGTCAGGAAGTCCGGCCGGCAGACCCGCTCCCACTCGGGCTTCTCGCCGTCCTGCTCGACCCACTGGAAGTGTAGGTATTCGAACGGTCGCTGCAGCCATTCCAGGTAGTCCTCGACTGTCCACTCTGGGGTGGGCGGATTCGGCATGTGCTTCCCCTCCACTTCCCTCGCCCCGTGGGCCGCTTCCGCGCCCCGGGGCGTACCTGCTCGAACCGTAGGCGTGGCCACAGACGCCGCGAACGTATGTCCGCGCAGCCCGCTGTGCACTGGCGGTTGCGCTTTGGTGCAGCCCGACGTAACAGCGGCCGCGGGCCGCTTTCGAGGGGCCGATCGGGCAGCCGTCGGTTCCCGAATGGGCGCCTCAGCGTGGCTGGCCGAGGGCGGATCGGCAGCGGTTACCTGGGCGCCATGCCCACTCCTCTGATCGCCGCCGGCGCCACCCTGGTCTGTTCCATGGGTTCGGCCCCGGGAACTCTCCTCGTCCCGCCCGGAACACAGGTCCTGATCGGTGGCGCTGCGGCCGCGGCGGTGACGGACACCGCGACGATGGCCAACGTTCCTTCCTTCGGAATGTGTCGATCGCTCGGCAATCCGGAGGTGGCCAGCGCCACCTCGTCGGCCCAGGGCGTACTCACCCCGCAGCCGTGCGTGCCAACGGTCCTCGCCCGGTGGCTGCCAGGCGCTGCGACCGTGTTCGTCGGCGGTAACCCCGCGGTCGATCAGACCTGCACCTGCGCCTGCACGTACGGCGGGATGGTCTCGGTATCCCGGCCCGGGCAGGAGACGGTTCTCGGCTGATCTGGTCGGTCGGCAACAGACCCGCCGCGCAAGGCACTCGATAAGTGCACGTTAAGCGTTACTCGGAGACTGAACGGACAACCATCCGGCACCCAGGAGGCTTGAGATGGCCAAACGCGTACCCGTTCATGTCCGGGCCATGGATCCGATCTCGGTGGCGGGGCTCTCCGCCGCTCTGCGCGGCCACCCCGAGATCGAGATCATCGAACAACAGGCGGTCACCGCCGAGACGGTCGGACTGGTTGCCGCGGACTCGCTGACCGAACCGGTCCTGGCCCTCGTGCGGTCGATGCGCCGGCTGGGCTGCGAACGCTTCGTGCTCGTCACCACCACCCCACAGGACATCGATCTGATGGCCGCCATCGAGCTGGGCGTGTCCGCGATGGTGGCACGCCAGGAGGCCACCACGAACAGGATGGCCCAGCTCATCATGATGACCGCTTCCGGTGAGGCCGCCATGCCTGCCGATGTCCTCGGCCGGTTGTTACGGCAGGTCTCCCGGCTTCAGCACCAGGTGCTCGCGCCGCGTGGGCTGAGCGTCAGCGGGATGGCCGACCGGGAGATCGAGATCCTCCGGTTGGTCGCGGACGGCTACGACACCCGCGATATCGCAAAGAGGCTGGCTTACTCCGAGCGTACGGTCAAAAATGCCCTGCACGACATCACGACCAGGTTCCAGCTGAAGAACCGTTCGCATGCCGTGGCCTATGCGGTGCGGGAAGGGCTGATCTAATCGATCGGGTCGATCCCCAGATCGATGAGCATCTCCGTGTACTCGGTGCGGGCGCGGCGGGCTGCCGCGCTGTCCCCTGCCCGTTCATAGCCCTCGATGAGCAGCCGCCAGGCGGGGTCGTGGAACCGATCTATCCGCAATGCGTGCTGCGCGGCCTCCACCACCCCGTCCTGCTCGGAGAGAAGCGACAGTGCTGCGGCCAGCGCGGTGGCTGCGGTCACGGCCTCGGCCCGCAGGCTGCGACGTTGCTCCACCAACCACTCGGCTGCTCCGTCCTCGGGCAGCAGCTCACCGGTGTATGCAGCGACTGCCGCCCGAAGCGGCCCGACGGCCGCTGCCGGGCCGCTGGTGCGCTGCCGGCGCCAGGCGGCCATGGCGGCGCCGAACCGCTGCACATCGTGATCGGATCCACGTGGCAGCGTCAGGTGGTACGCGTCCCCGCGGCGTTCGAGCATCGAACGCTGCGCACGATCGCGGCCCGGCTCAAGGATCGAACGAATCATCGACACGGCCACATGTACGTTGCGGCGTGCCGACTCGACGGACACCTGCGGCCAGAACGCCTCGTGCAGGGTCTCCACGGGCACGTCGTGCCCAGCCCGCAGCGAGATCAGCCGAAGGACCGACCGCACCCGCGGCCGCAGCGCCTGCCACCGCAGCGGCTGCCCGCCGGAGCTCAGCTCGTACCGGCCGAAGCACCGGATCGACACGGCTGGCGACCGCGCCGACCATGCCGCGGACGGTGGTGTGAGCGGCTTGGTACTCGCCGGCACGACCATGCCCAAGGGAATGCCCACGCTCGCTGCTGCTGCATCGGCCTCGACGCGGAGCCGTGCCGCCTCTGGCCGGCCGCGTTGGGCGGCGTCCCGGGCAAGGGCGACCCGGGCCCAGGCGGCGATCACTCCGGCGCCCAACGCCATCGCCTCTTCGATGCAGGAGAGCAGGCTGCGATGCCGGAGCTGGCCGGCCGCACCGCGACCGATCACGACGGCGAGTCGGGCCAACAACGCGCCCCACCGGTCACCAGTCTCAGCACACTCCAGAGCCAGCCGCTCGGCCCGCTCGAGCAGTTCGGCGTCGCCCGACAGGGCGCGGGCCGCCCGGTCCAATCGGCACAGCCACAGCGGTTCGGTCGGCGCGGGCTCGGCGACCGGATCGGTGGGCCCGCGCCCAGGCGGCTGTACACTCCGGTCGATCGCCGTCCGAAGCAGCTGTGCCAGTTGTCGGATGACCGGCGTTGCCGACCGACTGGCGCGATCCAATCGGACCCTCGCCCGTTCTTGGTTGCCACACAGCAGCTCAGCCACCCCGCCCACCAACGCATGCCCACCGTCGGCAGTGTCGGCGGCATCGGCCAACTCGGCCACGCGGGCGGGCCGTTCTCGCAACGCTTCACGGAGCATTCGGGCCCAGTGCTCGTCGACGAGGGGAGTACGCACTGGATCCGGTGACGCCCAGGCATGGACGAGTTGGCGCTCCACCATGCAGGCCCGCCGCGCTGGCCCTTCGGGAAGTTCGGCCAGGGCGGCGTCATAGTCGGCAAGAGCGGCGGCCAACCGGCCCCGGTCGAGGTTGCCATGGGCAGCAGCCACGCGTCGCCATGCGTCCGGCCGCGGCTCGCCGGCAGCCGGCTCCGCTTGCAGCTCAACGGCTGAAGCCCGGCGCATGCCGGCATCTGGTTCGCTGGCCGACCCGGACGATTCGGGCTCCGCCCCCGCCAGCCCGCTCTCCGCCAACAGCCGGCCCACCTGCCGACAGCGGTCGGAGAACCCTTCGGTACCGATCAGCTCGGTCAGCTCCGCCTGTAGATAGCTGCGCACGAGCGGAGGTACGCGGTACCCCGCCGCTGGGCTGTCGAGCCGCGTGATGAAGAAGTTGCGTCCGGCGAGCCAGCGCAGCACCGCATCGCTGTCCCGACGATCTAGCAGCTGGTCGCACACAGTCGGGTGAAGCACCGGCAGCGGGCTACTTCCCACCAGCAAGGACCGGACATCGTCGGTGAGGCTCGCCATGACCTTGGCCGCAAGAAACTCCCTCAGTGGGCCATCGGCACTGGCCAGCGTGGGCAGCACGCGAAGGCGGTCGGCCCCCGAGCGACCGGCGGTGATGCTGTGGAACGTATGGATTGCCGCGATCCAGCCCTCGGTGCGCCATGCCACCTCATGTACCTCGGCCTTGCTCAACGGTTCCGCATAGACGTCGCGGAAGAGCTGCTCGACTTCGTGCCGGCGAAACCTGAGCTCGCGGGTGCCCAGCACCGTGGTCTCACGCATCATGCGGAGATCGCCGATACATTCGACCGCACCGAACTGTCCGGCAAGCAGAAACCGGACGGTGGCCGGCAGCCGGTGGATGAGCTCAGACACCGCTGTCTGTGCACCGGGCGTGAGCAGATGGACGTCGTCGACGACGATCGCCAGCGGTTTGGCGGTGTTCTCGGCGAGGGTGGCGAGGTACTCGGTCGACAGCGATCGCCGCCGTCTGCTGCCCGTCAGGTCTCTCGCCGGTGTGCTCGAGACCACCGCCAAACGGTTGGTGGCAGCGCTCCTGTCGACCACGCCCCAGCAGACTTCGAAGCCGCGCATCAACAGTGTGCGGGCGAACTGGGAGAGCAAGGTCGTCTTGCCCGCTCCGGGTTCGCCGGTGATGACCACGGATGAGACAACGGCTTCGTACGCCGCACCGAGCAGCCGGTCTCGGCGAAGCTCCCAGGGTTCCGCGGAGCCCGTTCGCATTCCGGGCGCGCGAGCGTTGCCGTGCACGTTCCCCCTCTGGTGAGTTGGTCGGACGCCCGCAGCCCGCTACCCAGCGATCGCGCAACAGGCGCCGTGATGCCACCCCCTTGGGCCAATGCAGAACCACCCGACGCAGAATCACCGGAAATGTTCAGATGACGCACTTGTTCAACGACCGTCCGGCCGCGACGAAATGTGATATTCGCTACGAGGAGCGCACGAAGTACTACGAAGAGTGGAAGTCCGGTGGAGGCAGTCGGTGGATCGTCGCCGCGTCGGCCTCTGCGGCGTCTACATCTACGGCGACAACTCCGGGCACGTGGTGGAAGCGCCGCTCGGCTACGTCGTCAACCCGCTGGTGTCGATCCTTGCTCGGGTCGTGGTGCTGCGGGAACGGCGGCAGTTGCAGTGGGCGGCGTCGGCGTTCGGTGTCGCGGCGGTCGCCGTCATCACTCTCGACCATGGCCGGCCGCCGTGGATCACGCTGGCGCTGGCCGGCTCGTCAGGGCTGTACGGGCTGGCGAAGAAGGCACTGCGGCTGCCAGCGACGCGCGGCCTGTGCGCCGAGTCGGCGGTGCTGGCGCCGGCGGCCGCCGGCTACCTGGGATACCTGGCATTCACCGGCACCGGCACCTTCGGCGCCGGCTCGATCGGGCATACGCTGTTGTCGGCCGGCACCGGTGTGCTGACGACCGTTCCGCTGCTGTGCTTCGCCTCGGCCGCGAACCGGCTGCCGTTGTCGTCGGTCGGCGTCGTGCAGTATCTCGCGCCGATGCTGCAACCCGGCTGCGGCCTGCTGCTGTTCGGTGAGGCGATGCCACCGGCCGAACTGATCGGTTTCGTGCTGGCCTGGATCGCCCTCACGGTGTTCACCGGCGTCCTCGTCCGTCATCATCGCCGTACCGCTCGCACGCTGTCCGCCGCACGCGCGGTGCTCGCCGAGACGACCGAGGCCCGACCAGCCGCCACGCCCGCGCCGGCGACGAGTTGGACTGCCCGGATCCGCGGCGCCGGAGGTACGACCGTGCCGGGTGGCTAATCATGGGGTGGTGACGGTGCGATGTTGAAACCGCCCTATGGCGCGCGGCGCTACGAACCTGGTGCGCGCTGTTGCTGGCCGCTGTGGCGGGCGTGCTGGCGTGCCCGGCCGCGGCCGGAGCGGACCCGACGCACGGCCTGGGCGGCTCGCCCAGGCCGTGTCCAGCCGCGCGGACGGTGGCGCCGGTTGCGATCGGCAGCTGTACGACCCGGCCGGCGAGCTCGATGCCGCCGAGCGCGAAACGCTGCGCCGGGACGCGCGGCCGCTCGCCTCCGACGGCGCCAGGTTCCGCTTACGGATGCATGCCGCGCCCCCTGCTGGCGGGATCGATCGGGCCGAACGGACCGATGAGCGGGCGTACCCGAGCTGGACGGTCGGTGGCCGGCGCCGCGACAACCTGCTGGTCGTCGCGTTGTCGGTATCGCGGCGGCAGACCAGCATCTACTACGAGGAGCAGTGGAATGCCGCGCTCGACGGCACCTGGCGAGACATCGAGCCCACCTGGCTTGGTGCGCGGGAAATGACACCGCTTGACGGCGAGTTTCGACACCACGGACGGGCCGGAACCGTGATCAATGCGTGAGAGAAGTGACCGCACTTGCTGATCACTGCGGTCGGGTTGGTCAGCTCGTGCGTCGCTCGGCGCGGGCGCGGGTCTGGGCCAGCGGGAACGAGTCGGTGCCGGTCTCGATGATGGTGCCGCCGAAGGTGAGGCGATCGACGGTCGTGGCGCGGTCACCACCGACGAACAAGTGATGTCACCTCAGACCGACAAAACCGGGGCTGTTCACCCGATCCAGCATGACCGAAATCCGACGTGAACTCCTGGACCGGCCGAGCCGATACTGAAGTGGCCAAGCGGAGGGAGCGCGAGGTGCAGCACTTGCTGATCGTGGTATGCGGGGTGATCATCCTGGCTGCTGCCTGGTTCGGACGCGGCGACAGCGGCCCATCACGCTCGTCTGGAAGCGGGGAGCCCGCCATCACGGACTGCCCTGCGTGCGGCAGCGGCAGCATCCCGTGCAAGTGCGTCACCGACCCGCTGGACGACTGAGTCGACCTCGTCGCCGTACTGCACGGCTGGCACGACGGGCCGCCCGACATCATCTCGGTGCTCGCCTGTTCGACGCGGCCTTTTGTCCAGCCCCGGATGCTGTCGGTGGAGGCATGCGCGGTCGGGGTTGGCATGCCGCGGGTCGTGGTGTCGAAACCCGCGAACATCGACTTCACCCACGACAGGACTCGCAAGAAACGAGACCCGCCACAAAGTCTGACGCGCGACAGGCGACTCCACGGTCAGACCGGCCATGTCCCGCCCGTCGACTACGAGATCAACTACTCCCTGACAACCACAAAACCTCAGGCCACAACCACAATCCGAGATATCTACCCAAACCGGTGCGGTTCAGACAGGCCCGTTTCGGGTGCGTGGTGCTGTCCGGGGAAGGGGGAACGGCCCCGCGCACGCGGGCTGTTCCCGGAACCGTCATCGCCAAGATTGGCGACCTCGGGTCGTCCCCGCGCACGCGGGGCTGTTCCCGACGACATCGACTTCATGGTCCACCGCGACTAGGTATACCTAGGCCGTGCCGGGAAGGCCGGTAGGCATGCCTGGCGGCGTCTGGGTGTGTGTCTAGGTATCCGGCAGCGGTGAAGATAGGTAATCGATGCCGATGTGGGTGGCCCCTTACCAGCGCAGGATGAACACATACCTGATGACTGGTTTGGAGGAACCATGTACAGCAACCCGGAAATCATGCTCGACCTGGCCAACGGCTACCAGCAGGACCATCTGGAGGCGGCCGGCCGGGCGCGGTTGTTCGCCGCGCGCAAGCGTGGCGGTCACCGCCGTACGCGCCGGCACGCGACGCCGCGGGGCACCGCTACTGTGGATCCGTGCGCGGGTGGGATGGTAACGGTCCGATGATGGTCGGCCGCGATGGCGAGCTGCGTCGACTGGCGCAGCTGGCCGCGGCCGGCCGGCCGGAAGTGGTCGTCGTCGCCGGGGAACCCGGCATCGGCAAGACCCGGTCGGTCCAGTCGGGCTGGGGCGCACCGTGGCGTGACGCGCGGCGGGTTCATCCGGTCGGTAGCTGGTAGGCGGTGCCGCAGGGGTACCGCGGCCACCCGGACACCTCGGAGATGGCCCCGGGTCGGCGGCTGCGCCGGCCACCCGGATACCTCGGAGATGGCCCCGGGTCGGCGGCTGCGCCGGCCACCCGGATACCTCGGAGATGGCCTCGGACCGGCGGCTCTTGCGCCGCGCCGTCGACGGCGACGGCGCCGAGGAGCTGGGCAACGATCCGGAAATTTGCGAACCAACCCGGGCAAGCTTGACAGACTTCCCCTGCTCTGTGATTTTCAGTGACGTACTCATGACTCTGCGAACCGCCATGGTGCGCACGGGACGTGAGTACCGAACCCACCGCGTCGCCTGCCGGCCACGAGACCGGCCGGCGTCGCCTGCAGAATGGGGAAACCGTGACTACCAGCTGGATCCTGGCCTTCGACGCGGGCTGCCGATCATGCACCGACGTGGTGGATCGGGTGCGCGCCAGCACGAACGGCAAGCTCGACACCGCCGGCCTGACCGAGCCGCGGATCCGCCGCTGGCGGCAACAGGCCCTCGGCGAGGACGCGCCGTGGGCGCCCACCCTGCTCGCGGTCGACGGTGACGACGTCCATGCCTGGACCGGGCCGGCGTTGTCGCTGCGCCTCGTCCGGCTGCTCGGCATGGTCGACTCGGCGCGAGTCGTCCGAGCTCTCAATCGCGCCGACATCGTGCGGCATCCCAGTCGCCGCAAGCTACTCAAGGCGGTGCCGCTGCTGGGTCTCGGAGCGTTCGTGGTCTCCGGTGGCCTCGCCGCGCCGGCGATGGCCGCCACCCGGTCCAACAACGGTGCGGCGGCGAAATGGGCCCGCGCCAACGCCGGCCGGCTGCCCACCGCCTACCGGGAGTTCACCGCCTACCCGATGGCGTACCGCAGGGCGATGTTCAACGTGCTGCCCCCGGCGGCGCGCGTCACGCTCTGGAGCGAGCACTTCGCGCACTACCGGCAGACCCATCCGAGGCTGTCGCGCGCGCAGGTACGCGTGATCGACGACGTCGAGCGGTTGGCACCGCGAGTTCTCACGACCGGTCGGGGTCGCGACGACCTGCGCGAGTTGGCGACGGCGGCGGTCACCGCGTTCGGCGCTGAGGAGGCCCGGGCCCTGCTGGGCACCCTCGGTCCGCAGCAGGCCGCGCAGCCGACCGGCGAGCAGGGCCCCGTACCGGCGCTCGCCGGCGAGAGCCGTGCGGCTGCCGGCGATGCCGCGAAACCGTCGGTCGATCTGTGGTGTGAGCCGGTCGGACCAGACTGCGACACCAACTGCGAGGCCATCACCGGGTGCGACGATCTCTGTTACGGGCCCTGCGTCTGCAGTTCCAGCGGCTGCGGGGACCTGTGGCTCAACGAGTGCAACGGCCTCTGCGGCGAGTGAACCGCCCCGGCCGCACCTGACTGCGGCCCGCCGATGGCCACACCCCGCCTGGACGGCGACCCGGAGAGCGTAGCCGACCTGCGGGCACGGGCTCGCTGCCGCTGCAGGTAGCTGCCGGGCCAGTGCCTGCCCGGCATCCGAAGGTCGGCGTCCGGCGACGCCGGCCTTCGGACAGCCGACCGACGTAGCAGGCGGTGCCGATCTGGTAGGCGGTGCCGATCTGGTAGCGCGACAACTCGCGCTGCCAGGCTGCTCGACCGCGGCGCCGCTGAGCCCAGCTGCGTCCGGGGCGCACGCATGGGAGTGCCTCCCGGCTGCCGGGGACGGCGCCGGGAGGCACTCGGGTGCACGGTTACGGCAGGGTGAGGCCGTAGTCGTTGAACTCGCGCCACGCCGGGTAGAAGAACGTGGTCTGCGTGTCGCCGCCGGTCAACGTGCCGAGGGCGGTCGACCCGTTGTAGCCGGGGCCGCCGCTGTCACCGTGGTCGGAGTACACGTTGGTGGCGAACAGGTGGTAGATCACGCCGACGTCGAAGTTGACCGTCTGGTCCACGGCTTCGATGCTGCCGCTGGTCACGCCGGTGGTCGAGCCGCTCTTGACGACGTACTCACCCTGGGTCGGCTGACCGATGTAGCTGATCGTCTGGCCGGTGTTGACCTGGCTGGGGCCGCTGCCGCTGGGGTTGTCGATCAACCCCTCGTCCGCCCCGGGCGAGTAGCTCGCCACGACCTGCCCTCCCATCGGGTACCAGGTGCCGCCCAGGTTGGTGCAGTGCCCGGCGGTGAGCACCATCAACCGGCCGTTGCGCCGTACGTTGAACCCGTCGGAGCAGCGCGCCTGGTCGTTCTGGATCGCGTCGCCGCCGCGTACGTAGGTGCTGAAGTGGCCGGTGCTGTGCTCGACGCGTACCTCGCTGCCGTAGCGGCGGGCGGCGGCCAGTACCCGAGCCGCGCCCGCCTTCGGTGCCGAGTCGGAGATCGTGACGACGACCTGGTTGCGTGCCGTGTCGATGCCCCAGGCGGTGTCGGGTACCCCGGCGAGCCGGTCGAGGCGGTTCTTGGTACTGGTCAGCGACGCCGCGCTGTAGTGCACGACTCGGCTGCGCAGCCCGGCCGCCCGTACCGTGCGGGCGGCGGCGGCAGAGGTCACGGTGACCACTGCATGACCGTTCCGGTCCAGGTAGACGCCGCCGCTGCGGCTGCCGAGGCGGTGCGCGACCGTGTTGGCCTGCGGTACGGCCGCGGCCTGGACGGCGGCGGACAGCGGTGGGGCGGCCTGTGCCGGGGTGCTGCCGATGCCGGCGGCGGCCAGCACACCGACGCCGAGGATCGCGAGGCCGGCGAGTCTGCGATGCATGGAGAGCTCCTTTACTGGAGGGGATCAGACGGAGCAAACGGACAAAAGTATAGACACGCGCAAATAACTCAGAAAGGCCTTGGCAGGATCCCGCCACCGCGGCAGCACCGACCCGTCGCCGGTCTCCGTGGCCCGCGGCGCTGCCCGGCACCGACCGCACGCAATGTGGATCGGCGGCTTCCGCGCCACGTGCACGACGCGGCGAATGCGCGACGGCGAACCGGCCGACCGCGCGGGCGCTCCGCTGCCGCGCTACCAGCAGCACGCGTCCACCGGTCACGCGCCTCGCTCGACTCCGGGCAGCGACACGTCCGACGCGTAGGTTCTACCGGGCCGTTCGGTTCCCCGCGCCGTGCCAGGCCGCGTGCTGTGCCTGGAAGGCGGCCAGCTCGCGATCCAGCTCGTCCGCCACACCGGGGAAATCTCCGGCGACATCGGTGGTCTCCGCGCTGTCCTCGACCAGGTCGAACAGGGCGCGATGCACGGCAGCCGGCGGCGTCATCCCTTCCTGCGCGTCGTGGACACGCTTGTAGCGGCCACGGCGCACCGCCCACTGACCGTCGTGCGCCCAGCAGACGGCGCGCTCGTCGGGAGTGCCGGTCGGCCGCCGGAGCCGGGCGAGCTGCGAGCGGCCGTCCACGCCGGCCAGGTCCGCTGGCGCACCGTCGACCGCGTCGAGCACCGTCGGGAGTACGTCCATCATCAGGCCAACGCCACCATGGTCGACGCCCGCGGGTAGCCCGCGCGGCCAGGAGAGGATCGACGGCACCCGAATGCCACCCTCGAACACCGAACCCTTCGTACCGCGGAGGCCGCCGGTCGAGCCGCCGGTGTAGGAGACCTCCTCGCCGTCGAGCCAGTTGCGGCTCTCGGCCGACGGGCCGTTGTCCGAGGAGAAGAAGACGAGCGTGTTCTCGCGCAGGCCGCACCGGTCGAGGGTGTCGAGTATCTGCCCGATCGCGTCGTCCATCGCCGAGATCATGGCCGCCATGGTGTGGCGGCCGTCGGCGAGGTGCCGGAACCGTTCCAGGTATTCGGGCGGGGCGTGCAGCGGGTAGTGCGGTGCGTTGAACGGCACGTAGCAGAAGAAGGGACGCTCGACGTCGCGGGCGACGAACCGCGACGCCCGCTCGCCGATGACGGTGGTCAGGTAGTCACCGTTGAGCCACACCTCCTGGTCGCCATCCCAGAGGTCGTGTACCGGGTTGTGGTCGCCCCAGTAGTAGATGTGCGAGTAGTAGTCGACGCAGCCCGCGCGGAAGCCGAAGCTCTCGTCGAACCCGAAGTGCGCGGGACTGTACTCGGGTGCGACCCCGAGATGCCACTTGCCGAAGATCCCTGTCCGGTACCCGCGGCGACGAAGCTGGGTGGCCAGCGTCTCCTGCCGGGGCAGGCCCGGGGTTCGGCGGGTGCCGCCCAGGATGGTCTCGACACCGGCGTGCGCGGGGTAGCGACCGGTCAGCAGGGCGGCGCGAGACGGCGAGCAGACCGGCGAGTTGGAGTACCACTGGGACAGCCGGACACCGGACGCGCACAGGCGGTCCAGGTGGGGTGTCGGGATGTCGTCGGCGCCGAAACAGCCGACGTCACCGCGCCCGAGATCATCGGCGTACAGAACCAGGACGTTGGGTCGTGCCGCATCGGGCATGTCGTTCTCCGACGGTGTGTCGTTCATGGTGTCGGTCCTGCCGCGCGCTCGATGGCGGCCGGTCGCGCCTGGGCAGCCCGGATCCGCGCCACGTCGAACTTGCTCGTACGGTCGAAGGCGAAGATGCCGTTCTGCTCCTGGAAGACGTCGGTGAGCTGGGTGTAGCAGTATCCGAACATGTCCGGGTCGTTGAGCAGCGCGGCCACCAGGCCCTCGAACCGCGCGTGAAACTCCTCGACGCTACGTACCCGGTCGCCGTACCCCCACGACTCGCTCATCGACTGGGCACGGCCGCGGGCCGCGGGATTCCACCAGATCCCGCCGAACTCGCTGACGAAGAACGGCTGCCCCCGGTACGGGATCGACCACGGATCGCCGGTGTCGTCCGAGCGGTTCAGGTACGGGTCGCCGGCGGCCAGACCAGCGTGGTTCGCGGCGAAGCGCCGCGGATCCTGCTCGTAGTCGTGGCTGTCGTAGACGTCGGACTCGGCGATGCGATGGGCGTACCCCGAGGTGTCCAGCACCGGGCGCGAGGTGTCGAACGCCTTGGTCGCCAGGAACATCCCGCGCATCACGTCGTCCAGCGCGGTGATGCGGTCGCCGTACTGCTGCCACGTCTCGTTCATCGGGCACCACCCGATGATCGACGGGTGCGAGTGGTCGCGCTCCAACACCTCGAGCCACTCCTGGACGTAGGCGGCGTCGGGTTGCTGGTTGGTGGTCTGCCCCTGGTCGGTGTTGCAGCCCCAGTCGCCGAACTCGCCCCACACCAGGTAGCCGAGCCGGTCGGCATGGTAGAGGAAGCGTTCCTCGAACACCTTCTGGTGCAGGCGTGCCCCGTTGAAGCCGGCGGCGAGCGACAGCTCGATGTCGCGGACGAGGGCGGCGTCGCTCGGCGCCGTCATCAGGCTGTCCGGGTAGTAGCCCTGGTCGAGGACGAGCCGCTGGAAGACGACCTCGCCGTTGAGCCGGACCTGTTTGCCGGTGATGGCGACCCCGCGCAGCCCCGCGTACGACTCGATCTCGTCCACCACTCGCCCGCCCGAGTCCCGCAGCTCGATACGAAGACCGTACAGGTACGGGTCGCCGGGAGCCCACAGCCGTACCCGGTCGGCCGGCAGTACGAGGGCGGCGCGGGGCGCGAGGTCCAGGTCGGCACGGACCTCCGCGCTCGCGACCTCTCCCGCGTCGTCGGACGCGATGACCCGGACGACCCCGCCGGCCAGGTTGCCCGACAGCGGTACCACCACGTCGAACGAGTGGCCGGCCACGTTGGGCGTGATGCGCGGGCGGCGTATCGCGGTCTGCGGTACGGGTTCCAGCCAGACCGTCTGCCAGATTCCCGTGGTGCGCCAGTACTTCCCGGCCCGGGGAGCGTAGTCGCGGGACTGCTTGCCGCGCGCCTGCCAGGCGTCCGGATCGTCGCGGGCGCGGACCACCAGCGGCACCTCGGTACCGGCGGGTGCGGCGTCGGTGATGTCCAGGCTGAAGCTGCTGAACCCGCCGCGGTGCCGGCCGACCTCGCTACCGCCGACCCACACCGTGGCGTCGTGATCGACCGCGCCGAAGTGCAGCAGTATCCGGCTGCCGGCCCACGCGGCCGGCACCGTGATCGTCCGCCGGTACCAGACGGCACGCATGAAGTCCAGCTCCGAGACGCCAGACAGCGTCGTCTCGGGCGCGAAGGGTACCAGGATCTCCCCGGACAGTGGCCGGTCGACCATGCCGCGCTCGACCCCGCTGTCTCCGTGGTCGATCTCGAAGCCCCAGCGTCCGTTGAGGTTCAGCCACCGGTCGCGCCGGAACTGGGGGCGCGGGTACTCCTGGCGCGGCTGCGATGCGTCGTCCATCGGCGGGCTGCTCTCCGTGTTCGGGCGGGTCATCATGCCCTCGGGTCGTGGAATCGCAGGGTCACCAGTTCGAAGGGGCGCAGCAGCAGGTCGACCGCGGCCCGGGCGTCGTGGCGCGGACCGCGTCGCTTGCGACGGGCCGTTCGAGCAGGTCGGTGGTCGTCAGCCGGTCCCAGCCGAACGAGGTCCGCACCATCGCCGAAGATCGGTTGCCATGCGCCTCGTAGAGACGCACGACGACATCACCGCAGCGGTCCTCGGCCAGCTTGACGCTTTCGACCACGACCGCCGGGTTGCTCACCTCGATCAGTGGCGCCACCGGTGTGCCCGTGGTCGGTCGTGGTGGCAGGTGTCGTGCGTACCCGTCGGTGATCGCTTCGGCGACCCCGCCGGGGCGGAGGCTGACGGTGAACTCGTGGCTGCCCTGGTCGGCCGACGGGTCCGGGTATCGAGGTGCCCGCAGCAGCGAGAGCCGCACGGTGGTCATCGGCCGGCCGTCGGGTGCGTGGGCGTTGCGGACGTCGTGGCCGTACACCACGTCGTTGGCGATCGCGACGCCGTAGCCGGGCTCGCCGACCTGGATCCATCGGTGCGCGACGGTCTCGAAGCGCGCGGTGTCCCACGACGTGTTCTGGTGGATCGGTCGGTGCAGGTGCCCGAACTGGATCTCCGAGGTCGCCCGGTCGGCCCGGACGTCCAGCGGGAAAGCCAGCTTGAGCAGCTTCTGAGACTCGTGCCAGTCGATCCGGAAACCGTACTCGACGACGCCGTCCACGAGCCGCACCGTGACCTCGATGGTCGTGGCGCCCACCTCGTGACGTACCAGCACCGCGTCGTCGACGAGGTCGACCGCGACGGGATCGAGAAGGTCGCGCCCGCTGCGCTGGTCCTCCTCGTTGATGTCCCAGGCGTCCCACTCGCGTGGCGTGTCGCGCAGCAGTTGCAGCACGCCGCCCAGGGTCGCGGCGGGCAGCAGCTCACGGTCGGCCACCCGGTCCACGACGGACGCGAGCGCACCGTGCCGCCCGACCTCGACGCGCAGCAGCGGGTCCTCCAGGACGATCCGGTCGCCGTCGCGCCGGGGCCGTACGGTCGCGGGCGGTGTCACCGGCCCGATGCCCATGCCGGGCACCCCGGTACGGGAGTAGGGCCCGGCGTTCGCGGCGATCGGTGTAGTCCCGCCCCCGCCGAGCGCTGCCAGGCGGGCGTCGATCAGCGCGGTCAGGTCGGCGGCGACGCGCTCGTAGTTTCGCTCGGCCTCCTGGTGCACCCAGGCGATCGACGTCCCCGGCAGGATGTCGTGGAACTGCTGCAGCAGCACCACCCGCCACGCCGCCTCCAGCGCGTCGTACGGGTAGGGCGTGCCGCGCAGCACGGCGGCGGTGGTCGCCCACAGTTCCGCCTCGCGCAGCAGCGCCTCGCTGTGCCGGTTGCCATGCTTGCCACGGTGCTGCGAGGTGAGCGTGCCGCGGTGCAGCTCCAGATACATCTCGCCCACCCAGACCGGCGGCGCGGGCAACTCCGCCTCGGCGCTGCGGAAGAAGCTGTTCGGGTCGCCGAGGCGTACCCGGGGCGACCCGTCGAGGTCCCGCTTGCGTTCCGCGACCGCCAGCATCTCGCGGGTCGGCCCACCGCCGCCGTCGCCCCAGCCGAACAGCCCGAGCACGTGTCGGGCCGCGCCCTTCTCCCGAAACAGCCGCTCGCCGCGGTCGAGGTCGTGCGCGCCGAGGTCGGAGTTGTACGTCTCGGCCGGCGGGAAGTGGGTGAACAACCGGGACCCGTCGATGCCCTCCCACAGGAAACTCGAGTGCGGCATCGCGTTGATCTCGTTCCACGACGGCTTCTGGGTGAGGAAGTAGCGGGCGCCGGCCGCCCGCGCGATCTGCGGCATGGCGGCCGTGTAGCCGAACGAGTCCGGCAGCCACACCTCGTCGGTCTCGACACCGAACTCCTCGGCGAAGAACCGCTTCCCGAGCACGAACTGCCGTGCCAGCGCCTCTCCCCCGGGCATGTTGGTGTCCGACTCGACCCACATGCCGCCGACCGGCCGGATGCGCCCGGCCGCCACCGCCGCCCGGACCCGCTCGAACAGCTCGGGCTGGCTGTCCTTGAGCCAGGCGTACTGCTGGGCCGAGGATGCGGCGAAGACGAAGTCCGGGTCGCGATCGATGAGGTCGAGGACGTTGGCGAAGGTACGCGCGACCTTCCGCACGGTTTCTCGTACCGGCCACAGCCAGGCGCAGTCGATGTGCGCGTGGCCGACCGCGGACACGATCAGGGAACTGCTGGCGGCGTTGCCGGCGAGGGCGGGTGCCAGTGCCCGGCGCCCGATCTGCGCGGTGCCGGGGATGTCGTCGGGGTCCATCGCGTCGACCATGCGTTCCAGGGCGTGCACGATCTCGGCGCGGCGGGCGCCGTCGGGCGGCAGCACGTCGACCAGACCGTCGAGGGTCACGATGTCCTGAAGCAGGTTCCACACCATCGGGTCGCGCCGCGCCACGGTCATCTCGGCGAGCCGGTAGCGCGGTGTCTCGCCCGCGGTGGCCCGGTCACCCAGGTGCGTCGGCTCGTACTCGTAGGGCACCTGGATGACCGGGTTCGCGGCGGCCTCGACCAGCAGGCGGAACGGCCCCGGCTCGGGCAGCGGTACCCAGTTGTTGAGCGGCTCGATCCCCTTGACGACCGTACCGTCCGGCCGGTAGACGGTCGCCTCGGCCTGGAAACCGGGCTGGTCGCCGGTGAAGCCGAGATCAACCACGAGCTCGGCCGCACCCGGCGCCCAGTCCGCGGGCACCTCACCTCGCACGTCGAACCACACCGTGTCCCACGGCCGCCCCCACTCCCGGCCGAGCTCGAACGGCTCGAACGAGTGCCTGACGGCATCCGCGAACGGTACCGGCTCGCCGCCGACTGGCCACGCGCCGATCCGTACCGGGCGCGGGTCACGGTAGACCGCAGGCGTGATGCGAAACCTGGTGAACCGCCGTACGCGCAGCATCGCGAGCGCGACAGCGTCGTGTCGGGTCCGGCCGTTCGGGTTGAAGTCGTCGACCACAGTGTTGTTTCCCCCGGTGGGTGAGTTGTCGTGTCGTGCTGGGTCAGCCCTTGAGCGCACCGCCGAGGCTGGACCGCAGCAGGTACCGCCGCAGCACGACGTAGAGGACGGCCGGCGGCACCATGTAGATCACCGCGCTGGCCGCGAGGACGCCCCAGTCCACCTGGTTGAACGCGCTGAAGGAGCGGAACAGCCCGATCGACAACGGGTACAGCTCGGGCGACTGGAGCAACACCAGCGGGGCGAGGAAGTCGCCCCACACCGCCATGAACGTCAGCATCGAGGCCGCGCCCAGGCCGGGGCCGGCCAGCGGAAGGACGACCGTGCGGATCGCGCCGAGCCGCGAGGTGCCGTCCATCCAGGCGGCCTCCTCGAGTTCGAACGGGATCCCGTCGATGGTTCCCTTCAACAGCCAGAGCGTCACCGGCAGCGCCGCGGCGGCCTCCACCAGGATCAGGCCCAGGTAGCTGTTGTCCAGGTGCATCTTGGTCATCATCAGGTAGAGCGCCACGATCGTCGCCGGCGCCGGGATCACCCGGATCAGCAGGATCGCGAACATGAAGATCTTGCGACCGCGGAACCGGAAGCGCGCCAACGCGTACCCGCCGAAGATGCCGCACGCCAGGTTGAGAGCCGTCGCCCCCACCGAGATGACGAGGCTGTTCACCAGCAGCCGTGGTGTGTCGGCACTGGTGAAGAAGCGGGCGAAGTTGTCCAGTGTGAACGACGGGGCCTTGACCGTCGGCCCGGCGTCGGCGTCCACCCCGCTCAACACCACCCAGGCGAACGGCACCAGGCAGAAGAGCGCGATCAGCGCGATCAACGTGTACTGCAGCGTGCGCCGTACCACCGTCATCGCCGGCAACCCCGGCCGTGCCGCGGCCATCAGACGTCGACCTTCGCGAGACGCACGTAGGTCAGGCCCAGGATGAGCAGGATCGCGAGCAGGATGACCGACGCGGCGCTGCCGAGCCCGATCTGGGAGTACTCGAACGCCCGCTGGTAGATGTAGATCGACGTCAGCTGCGTCGACGTACCAGGGCCGCCCTGGGTGAGGAAGTAGACCAGGCCGAACACGCCGACGGTGGTGATGGTGGTCAGCAGCAGGTAGAGGAAGACCGGACCGCGAATGAGCGGCAGGGTGATGTGCCGGAACACCTGGGGAGCGCTCGCGCCGTCGATGCGAGCCGCCTCGATCAGCTCGTTGGGGATGTCCTCCAGCGCCGCCTGGAACATGATCATGGCGAAGGCGATGCCGCGCCAGATGTTGACGATCACGAGGCAGAGCATCGGCGCCGACTGCAGCGCCGCCACCGGCCCCTCACCGACCAGCCCGAGCATGCGGTTCAGGGTGCCGTCGCCGCGTTGCGAGAGCACGCTGGCCCACGTCAGGGACGCCACGACCTCCGGAACGACCATCGGCAGCAGTACGGCGGCGCCGAACAGCCCCTTGCCGCGCATCCACTTTCGGCCCAGCAGCAGCGCGGCCGCCATGCCCAGTACGGTCTGGCCGACGATCGCGGAGCCGAGCACGAAGACACCGGTATGCCCCAACGATTCCAGGAAGTCGCCCGACCCCAGCAGGTACCGGAAGTTCTCCAGGCCCACGAACTTCGGGTCCCGGGCGCCGAACCCGAGCAACCGCGTGTTGGTGAGGCTCAGGTACACGCTGTAGCCGGCCGGCGCGATGACGAAGACCGCGATGAGCAGGACCGACGGACCCAGCAGCAGCGGCAGTAGGCCGCGCGGCCGGTGCCCTCGGCCCTGGCTCGCGATCGACGAACGAGCGGTCATCACTTGGCTACCAGGTCCGGCCCGAGCAGGTCGGCGGCGTTCTTCGCGAACGACGCGGCTGCCTGCGTACCGTTGGCCTTGCCGTCGAGGATGCTCTCGGTCGCGCGCTGTACGGCCTGCGAGACCTGGTCGGAGCCGTCACCCTGCGGCGGCAGGATGCTGGTCTTGAGCTTGTGCTCGGCGTCCAGCAGCGTTGGCTCGTTCTTGTAGGGTGCCAGGCCGGAGATCCCGGAGCGCGGTGAGGCCGCACCGGTCGTGGTGAGCTGCTGGGCGAGTGCCGTGCCGGAACTGAGCCACTCGCTGAGTGCGACCGCGGCATCGGCGTTCGCCGACTTCGCGTTCACCCCGTAGGCGAAGCCACCACCGCTGATCGAGTACGGCTTGGTGCCCGACACCAGCGCCGGATAGTTCCAGGTCGCGACCTTGTCCTGCACGCCGGCGATCGGCGCGGCCCCGTCCGGGCCCCAGTCGTACCGCCAGCCCCACGTGCCCTGCGCCGACACCGGCAGCGTCCCCTTCTTGAACGCGACGTACTTCGTCGGCTCCCAGGGGTTGGGGTTGAGCAGGTCCTGGACGGGGAGCAGGCCGTCCTTCTTCAGCTCGTAGTAGAGGTTGAACGTGGCGGTGAGTCCGGCGCTGTTCAGCTTCCACTTGCCGCTGCTCTTGTCGTAGAACGTGCTGCCGGTACCGCCGACGATGGGCAGGAAGCCCTCGCTCCAGGACCCGTCGCCCCACGCGGTGCCGCCCGGAATCACGATCGACGGCTTGCCCGTCTTGGCCGTGACCGACTTCAGCCGCGCGATCAGCTCGGCCCAGGTCGTGGGCTGGGCGGTCGAGACGCCCAGCTTCTGCAGGACGTCCTTGCGGTAGAAGATGCTCTGCACACTGGCTTCGTGCGGAAGGGAGTAGTAGTGGCCGTCCGACTGTTTGGCCGGCGCCTTGGCGGACGGGTAGTAGCTCGACCAGCCGGACCACTTGTTCAGGTAGTCGTCGAGTTCCAGCAGGTAGCCTGCTCCCGCCAGACCCGTCATCTGGTTGCCGCCGGTGTCGATCACGTCGGGGGCGGTACCCGAGTGGAACTCCTGGGTGATCTTGGTCTTGAACTGCGCGTCGGTGAGCTGGTCGGTGACCAGCTTGACCTTGACGTGCTTGCCCTTCGCCGCCATCGCGGCTTCGAACTTGGGGATGAGCTTCTTGGCGACATCCGCGCGAGCCTGCTGGTATTCGAGCAGCGTGATCGTTCCGCTGCCGCTGTCCGAACCCGACGAGCACGCGCTGAGCCCGCTGCCCGCAATCACGGCCGCCGCCACAGCGGCCACGACACGACTGCGCATGGTGCCACCTCTCCGCGCCCTCATTTTTCCAACGGATGGGGATAAGATGGCGGCCATGCTAGGCACACTCACCAGCCGAAAGCAACCGTTCGACCCAACAAGACAGCAGGTAGTACGGACCTAGCGGGACAGCCGCACCGTCGTTTCTGGCCACTGCCCCGGTGGTCAATTTATCGATCGGCTTGATGAAAGCCGCGCTCCGGCCGGAGGAACCAGCCGTGCACCGAGGAAGCAACCAGCTCCAGCTCGCCGACTTCAACCAGGCCGTCGTGCTGGACGCGATCCGCAGCACGCCCGGCGTCAGCCGCGCCGGCGTGCAACGCGCGTCGGGGTTGAGTTCCCAGACGATCTCGAACATCACCCGACGGTTGATCGACGATCGCCTGATCCGGGAAAGCTCCCCCGGCGCCGGAGCGCGCGGCCGGCCGAGCATCCCGCTCACCGTCAACCCCGACGGCGCGTTCTCGGTCGGGGTGCACATCGATCCGGCACGCCTGACCATCGTGCTGCTCGACCTCAGCGGCAAGGTGCGCCGCAAGCAGCAACTGCGAACGCCCCAGGCGACCAACCCGACGGAGGTCACGACGCTGCTGGCAGACCAGGCCGCATCCCTCGTGCGGCGTGCCGGCGTGGATCGGGATCGCGTCCTCGGGCTCGGACTGGCCGCGCCCGGACCCCTCGACGTCCAGGCCGGCGTCGTCCTCGACCCGCCGCAGCTGCCCAACTGGCGCAACGTCCAGCTGCGCTCCGACCTGCACGAAGCGACGAACCTGCCAGTACTGCTGGACAAGGACGTGACGGCCGCGGCCACCGCCGAGCTGCGGTCGTCACGCGGTACCGCGACCGACTTCGTCTTCCTCTACCTCGGTTCGGGGGTCGGCGCGGCCGTCGTCGCCGACAACCAGGTCCTGCGCGGTACGACGAACAACATCGGCGAAATCGGCGACATCATCGTCGATCCGAACGCGGAACCCCTCGACGGCTTCTCCCGGCGCGGCGGGCTCGCCGCGGCGTGCGTCCCCGAGGCGCTCGTCATCCAGGCCGCCCGGCTGGGCCTGCTGCCGCTGCCCGACCTCAACGACTACCTGGCGATCGACGACTCCTGTACCGAGCTGTGCACCCTCGCCTCGTCGGGCCACGGTGGCGCCGCCCGCATCCTGGCCCGCGCGGCGCGCGGGGTCGCTGTCGGGTTGGGGGTACTGGTGAACCTCCTGGACGTGCCGAGGGTCATCGTCGGCGGTCCGCTCTGGAACCGGCTGAGCGAAACGTTCCTGCCCGTGCTGCCGCGGCTCGTCACGCAGGAGCTGGTGGCCACCCACGACGGTCTCGTCGTTCAGGGCTCGGCCGTCGGGGAACACGTGGCGGCCCAAGGCGCGGCGGAACTCATCATGGACCACTTCCTCGCGCCCCGGCACTCGGCGCTGATGGTCGGTTAGCAGAGCCGGCGTAGTCGCGGCCGAATAACACCGTTGCCCGCGGGCGGGGCGCGGGGGGCCTTCGACCAACCGCGCGCCGGTGTCCCAAAACCCGCGGCGGTGCGGTGCGGTCCCACGGATGCGCGGTCGATGCCCGGTCGGGGCGAGCCGGGCGATCGGTGCGCTGCCGCGCAGCAGCGCAGTGGTGGGCACGTTCTCGCCCATCGGGTGATGTCGGTGGGGCTCGGTAGGGTTGGGGCCCGCCCGCGGCCGGTCTCGTGGCCGCCGGCCCAGGGGCCGGTCGGCGTGGCGGAGACCTTCACACGGGCTCGACCGAGGGAGGGGGCGGCGGGTGCTCGCGTTGCACGGCCTGTGGACGCTGGACCGCCGCCTGGCGCTGTGGGCGGAGGACGCCCGGCTGCTCGGCCGGTCCGCAGCAGAGGACGCCCGGCTGCTCGGGTCCGCGGCGGCGGACGACCCGGCGCGGGTGGCGCTGCCGCCGCATCCCTACGCCTGCCCGGCGCCAGCGCTGGCCGAGCTGCTCTCCGCCGTCGGCCCCGGGCTGGAATGGCTCACGGGCCGGGCGCGGTACGGGCAGGTGACCCTGCAGATGCCGGTGTGCGGTGGGGAGCCGGTGCCGTCTCCGGAGCTGAGCACGCTGGGCGCGGGTGCACCGGCGGCCGGACCGCCGGAGCGGGGGCTGGTCCGGTTCGGGGTGCCGGCGTTGCTGTTCGACCCGGCCGAGGCGGCCCAGCTTCTCGGTGAGCTGTCCGCGCCGGGCTCGGCGGTCCTGCCCACCGAGTCGCCGCCAGGCACCCCGGTCGAGCTGCCCTGCGGTACCTCGCTGCTGTGGCTGATCCTGGTGCACGATCTGGCGTGGCGGGTCGCCGGCCGCGGTCGAGTCCTGCCGACCGTACGGACCGAGGACGCGGCACCGGCCGCCCGCTGGGAGCCGGTCGCCGACGCGGTGATCTGGTCCGAGATCCGCCGGCTCACGGCCAGCTGCCCGCCTGTCTGCCGCGCCGAATGGGCGGCGGCGCAGCCGGACGGGCGGGCACCGGCCGAGCTGCTCACCGACATGCTGAACTGCCTGGTCGACCGCGAGGTCCGCGCCGCCCTGCGAGACCAGCCACGGCCGGTCCCTGCCAGTGCCGGACGCGGCGGTACCGCACCAGCCAGCGCCGCGCCCGACGCCGTCGAGCAGGGCGGTACCCGGCTCGACAGCGCCGGACCCGACGGCACTGGGCAAGGCGGTACCGGCGACGGTCCCCCGAGCGGCGCCGGACGGGGCAGCGCCGGTCGGGGCGGCGCTCGCTCGAGTGACGGCGGGCGGGGTCGTAGCGCAACCGACGGTACCGGCGAGGTCTGGTTGCGGGCGCTCGTCTCGGCCGATGGGCGCATCGACGGCGCCGACCCGGACGAGCTGGCGGCGCTGCGGCAGGCGCTCGCGGGCTGGCGCCGGTCGGGTGCGTCGGCGGGCGGGCCGCTGCGGCTGTGCTTCCGGCTGGCCGAGCCGGTCGGTCTGGACCCGGACGACCCGTCGGGGTCGACGACCCGGGAGGACTGGCGGCTCGACGTGCTGGTGCAGGCCGTCGACGAGCCTTCGCTGCTGGTGCAGGCGGACGAGGTCTGGTCGGCGGGTCCGGGCCTGCGGGCGCTGCGCCGGCACGTGCACCGGCCGCAGGAGGTGCTGCTGGCCGAACTCGCGCGGGCCGCCCAGCACTACCCGGTGCTGCGCGACGTGTCGTGGCCGGCGCCGCGCGGCGTGGTGACGCTGGACCGTACCGGTGCGCACGCGTTCCTGCGTGAGGTCGCGCCGCGGCTGGCCACGGCCGGGTTCGGGGTGTTGTTGCCGGCCTGGTGGCGGCAACCGCAGCGGTTGGGGCTGAGCCTGACCACCCGCGCGCAGCAGCCGAGCGAGGGGCAGTCGCGACTGCTGGACCGTGACGCGGTCGTCGGGTTCCGCTGGCAGGTGGCGATCGGCGGTACCCCGCTGTCCGAGGACGAGCTGCGGATGCTGGCCGCCGCGAAGACGCCGCTGGTGCGGCTGCACGGGCAGTGGCTGGCGGCCGACCCGGAGCAGATCGCCGCCGCCGCGGCCTTCCTGGCGCGCGCCGGCAGCGGCACCATGGCCAGCGGTGAGGTGCTGCGGCTGGCGGTCGAACCGGACGCCGAGGTGGCCGGGTTGCCGGTGACCGGTGTCGACACCGACGGCGCCCTCGCCGTCGTCTTGGCCGGCGCGGACGAGCACGCCGCCGCGCTGACCGGCGTCAACCAGCACACCGCCGCCCTGGCCGGTCCGGACGAGCAGTCGGACACCTCGGCCGGCGCCGACGAGCAGGTGGCGGTGCCGGCGAGCTTCCGGGCCTCGCTGCGGCCCTACCAGCGGCGCGGGGTGTCCTGGTTGGCACTGATGTCGCGGCTGGGGGTCGGCGCGGTGCTGGCCGACGACATGGGGCTGGGTAAGACGGTTCAGGTCCTCGCGCTGCTGGCCGCGGAGCGGGCGGCAGCCGCGACCGGCGAGCACACTGACCACGTCGAAGCGCAGCGGGCCGCGGCCGATGCCGGCGCAAGCGAGCCCACCCTGCTGGTCTGCCCGATGTCGCTGGTGGGCAACTGGCAGCGGGAGGCGGCCCGGTTCGCCCCGGATCTCGTGGTGCACGTGCACCACGGCGGGCAGCGGTTGGACGGCGCCGAGCTGGCCGCCACGGCCCGCGCCTCCGATCTGGTGATCACCACGTACGGCATCGCCCAGCGCGACGCGCGGCTGCTGCGCACGGTCGACTGGCGGCGGATCGTGCTCGACGAGGCGCAGTACATCAAGAACGCGGCCACCCGGCAGTCGGCCGCGATCCGCGGCCTGCCGGCGCGGCACCGGATCGCGCTGACCGGTACGCCGGTGGAGAACCGGCTCACCGACCTGCACGCCATCCTGGATTTCGCCAACCCCGGCCTGTTCGGTTCCCGGGCCGCGTTCCGGGAACGCTACGCCATCCCGATCGAACGGTTCGGCAACGAGCAGGCCGCGGCGGCGTTCCGGCGCCGGATCGCACCGTTCGTGCTGCGCCGACTCAAGGCCGAGCCGGCCGTCGCCGCCGAGCTGCCGGCGAAGGTGGAGATGACGGTGTCCTGCACGCTCACCGCCGAGCAGGCGACGCTGTACCAGGCGGTGGTGGACGACATGCTGGCCCGGATGCGCGGCACGAAGGGCATCCGGCGCCGGGGTCTGGTGCTGTCCACGCTGACCCGGCTCAAACAGATCTGCAACCATCCGGCGCACTTCCTGCAGGACGGCTCGGCGTTCGCGGGTCGTTCCGGCAAGCTGGCGCGGCTGGAGGAGATCCTGCGCACCGTGCTGGCCAACGACGAGCGCGCGCTGGTGTTCACCCAGTACGCCCGGTTCGGCACGCTGTTGCAGCGGCATCTGCTCAGCCGACTGCCCGACGACGTGCTGTACCTGCACGGCGGTACCCCGGCGCCCCGCCGGCAGGAGATCGTCGAACGGTTCCAGCGACCGGACGGCCCATCGGTACTGCTGCTGTCGGTCAAGGCAGGCGGCACCGGGTTGAACCTCACCGCCGCCAACCACGTCATCCACGTGGATCGCTGGTGGAACCCGGCCGTGGAGGAACAGGCGAGCGACCGGGCGTTCCGCATCGGGCAGCGCAGGAACGTGCAGGTCCGGAAGCTGGTCTGCGCCGGCACCGTCGAGGAGCGCATCGACGCGCTGATCGACGGCAAGCGGGCGCTCGCCCGCGCGGCGGTCGGCGCCGACGACGGCTGGCTGACCGACCTGTCCACCGAGCAGCTGCGCGAGCTGGTCACGTTGTCCGCGGAGGCGATCGGTGAGTAGCGGCAACGGTGGAGCCGGCCACTGGTCCGGCCGGTTCCTCGACCGAGCCGGGTTGGCCGGACCGCCCGACGGGCCGGACCGGGTGGCGGCACTGCACCTGACCGCCGGATCGGTGGCGGCCGAGGTGCACGGCTCGCACCCGCGGCCGTACCAGGTGCTGGTGGAGATTCCCGTCTTCACTCCGGTGCAGTGGAAACGCGTGGAGCGGGCGCTGGCCGCCGACGCCACGGCCGGCCCACAGCTGCTGGCCGGCAGCGTGCCGCACCACGTCGAGTCCATCGTGGACGCGGTCGGCCTGGCGCTGCTGCCAGAGCGCCCCGAACTGGAGCTGGAATGCTCCTGTCCACAGTGGTCGGTGCCGTGCCGGCACCTGATCGCCGTGCTGCACGAGGTGGCGCGCTCGTTCGACGACGACCCGCTGCTGATGCTGCTCTGGCGTGGCCGGCGGTACGAGCGGTTGCGCCGGCGACTACAGGCGCTGACCGCGGACCAGCCTGCGGCCGGCGCGGCGCCGGCGGAGCGGGAGCCGACCCGCACGCCGGTCCCGCTGACCCGTTCCCCGCGCACCTACTGGCTGGGCGAGCATCCCGAACAGCTGGCCTGGCCGGAGGACCACCCGCCGCAGGATCCGGATCCGGCGCCGCGCCACCTCGACACCCCGGACATCGTCATCGGCCGCCGGAACCTCACGGAGCTGCTGCAGCCGCTGTACGACACCCTCACCTCCTGGTAGCTGTCGGCGCCGGGCGTCGTCCAGCGACCCCGCGGCCGGACCAGTGTCGGCGAAGGGCTTCTCGTGCAGCGGCGGTCACGGGGAGCGGACCAGGGCGCGTGCCAACTCCGTTGCCTGCTGCAGGGTTTCGGTGGGGAGCGGCTGCGTGGCAAGGGCACCCTCGTGCAGCACCAGCAGCCGGGTGGCCAGGGTGGCGGGGGCCGGGCAGCCGGCTTCGGTGGCGAGTTCCTCGAACAGGTTCAGCAGCCAGAGCTTCTCGTCCTCGGCGATCCGGTATGCGGGGTGGGCCGGATCCGGGAGTTCGGCCATCGCGTTGATGAACGCGCAGCCCCGGGCGCTGGTCCGGGTCCAGGTGCGCAGCGCTTCGAAGGGGGCGGTGACGGCCTCGACGGGATCCTCGCAGGCCGCGACGGCGGCGCGGACCAGGTCTCGCCAGCGCCGGTCGCGTTGGGCCAGGTAGGCGGCCACCAGCCGGTCCTTCGAACCGAACTGGTTGTAGAGGGTTCGTTTGGTCACGCCGGAGTGCTCGGCGATCAGGTCCACCCCGACGGCGGTGATGCCGCGCTCGTAGAACAGTTCTTCCGCGCTGGCCACGATGCGGCGCCCGGCCGGAGTCAGCGGCGGCGTCTGCTGCACGAGCACTCCTTCACAGATCGGTGTACCGTGGTTCGGGTTCACAGATCAGTATACCTAGGGGGTCAGGCGTGAGCGCGTCCTCGACCATGCGAGCAGTGCGGATCATCGAACACGGCGGGCCGGAGGTCCTCCGCACGACGGAGGTGGCCGTGCCGGTCCCCCGGGCCGGCGAGGTGCTGGTGCGGGTCGCCGCGGTGGCCCTCAACAACACGGACCTGTGGACCCGGGAGGGCGCGTACGGTCGCCCGGGTGAGCCCGCCGCCCGGTCCGGCTGGCGCGGGCCGATCGCCTTCCCCCGCACCCAGGGCGCCGACGTGGCCGGTCGAGTTGCCGCGGTCGGCCCCGGCGTGCCGGGAAGCCTGGTCGGGCGCCGGGTGGTCGTCGATCCGGCGATCTACGCGGGTGAGGGGCCGGACGCGAACCCGGTGGGCCTGATGGGCAGCGAGCGCGACGGCGGGTACGCCGAGTACGTCACGGCGCCCGCGCAGCAGGTCCATGACGTGACGGAGTCCCCACTCACCGACGACCAGCTCGCGACACTGCCGACCGCCTACGGGACGGCACTGGGGATGATCGAGCGCGGCCGGCTTCGCGACGGCGAGACCGCCCTGATCTCCGGGGCGTCCGGCGGTGTGGGCATCGCGCTGGTCCAACTCGCCCAGGCCCGCGGAGCACGAGTGGTTGCCATCAGCAGCGGCGCCAAGATCGGCGTACTGCGCGAAGCCGGGGTACGGCACGTCGTCGACCGGGCGGCGGACGTGGCCGAGCAGGTTCGTGCCGCCGCCCCCGACGGCGTCGACGTGGTGCTCGACGTGGTCGCCGGCGATCTGCTCAGCGACGGGCTGCCGCTGATGCGGG
This sequence comes from Actinocatenispora thailandica, assembly GCF_016865425.1. Taxonomy (NCBI): domain Bacteria; kingdom Bacillati; phylum Actinomycetota; class Actinomycetes; order Micromonosporales; family Micromonosporaceae; genus Actinocatenispora; species Actinocatenispora thailandica. The sequence goes on from NZ_AP023355.1 coordinate 5,269,901, forward strand.
AGGGCGGCCGGTGGGTGGTCGCCGGTGCACTGGGTGGATACGGCGTGGCCTTCGACGTGCGCCGGCTGTACCTGCACAACGCGCAGGTCATCGGATCGGCGATGCACACGCGCACCCACTTCGCACTGCTCATGGAGCTGGCCCGGCGCGGCGCGATCCGGCCCGTCGTCGCCGCGACGTTCCCCCTGCAACAGGCGGCTCGGGCGCAGGAACAGCTCGCCCGCCGACGCCACGTCGGCAAGATCGTCCTGCACCCCGGACAGGCATCCACACCGGCAGCGGCTCCGGTGGACCGCGGTCGCCGCTGAACCACCCAGCGGACGCACCGCGGGCAACGATCCCGTACCGGCGCAGCCCGGCCACCGCACCGGCCGGGCCGCCGATGACCATCCGCCCGATGTGTCGCGACCGCTGTCTGCGGGAAAGTATCGGGCATGACCTTCAGCGGGGAGATCTCCCGGCGGCTGGTGCTGGGACCGGTGTTGCGATGCGCCACGGACGACACGGCGAGTATCTGGGTGGAGACCGACTCCCCGGCGCGGGTCGAGGTCCGCGCCGGGGACGTCAGCGCGCACGCGGACACCTTCACCGCCTTCGGGCATCACTACGCGCTCGTCGTAGCGTCGGGCCTGGGACCCGGCGCCGACCTGCCGTACTCGGTGCGGCTCGACGGTGAGCGGGTCTGGCCGCCGCGGCGCGGCGAGTACCCGCCGAGCCGGCTGCGCACCCGGGGCGGGCCGCCCGCGACGGTGCGGGTGATGTTCGGCTCCTGCCGGGAGGCCTCCCCCTACACCGACGACGGGTTCCCGCCGGATGCGCTGGACACCTTCGCCCGCACGCTGGCCAGGGGCGACGCCGCGGTACCGGATCTCCTGTTGCTGCTGGGCGACCAGGTGTACGCGGACGAGATCTCCGCCGACACCCAGCGGTACCTGCGCGACCGGCGCGAGCATGGTGACGGCCCGTCGGACGCGCCGACCGACCAGGCCGCCGACTTCGAGGAGTACACGAGGCTCTACCACGAGTCGTGGACCGATCCGGAGATCCGCTGGCTGCTGTCCACCGTGCCGTCCGCGATGATCTTCGACGACCACGAGATCGTGGACGACTGGAACACCTCGGCCGCCTGGCGCGCACGGATCCACGCCACCACCTGGTGGCGCCGCCGCATCGTCGGCGGGCTCGCCTCGTACTGGGTGTACCAGCAGCTGGGCAACCTCACCCCGGACCAGCTGGCCAGCGACGAGACGGCCCGCGAGGTGTTGACCGGCGGCGACGCGTCGGCGGCACTGGCCCGCCTCGCCATCGTCAGCGACCGCGCCACCGATCCGGCCACACCGACGGTCGGCCCGAGCTGGAGCTACCGCATCGACCTGGCCCGTACCCGGGTGTTGGTGCTGGACAACCGCAGCGGCCGGGTGCTCACACCGGGCCGGCGGCAGATGCTCTCCCCCACCGACTGGGACTGGCTCACCGAGCAGGTGCGCGGCGACTACGACCACCTGATCGTCGGCGCGTCGCTACCGTGGCTGTTGCCGCCGGCCATCCACGACCTGGAGACCGCCGACGAGAAGCTCGCCGACTCGCCCCGGGCGCTGGTCGCGGCCGGGGCGGAACGGGTGCGCCAGGTCGCCGACATGGAGCACTGGGCCGCCTTCCGGGACTCCTTCGAACGGTTCGGCGAGCTGCTGCGCGACGTCTCCGCCGGGAGGTGCACGCCGCGGCCGCCGGCCAGCATCAGCGTGCTGTCCGGCGACGTGCACCACAGCTACGTCGCCGCCGCCGACCTCGGCCCCGACCAGCGAAGCCGGGTGTACCAGCTGACCTGTTCGCCGACCCACAACCAGGCTCCGCCGGAGATGAAGATCGGCTTCCGGATCGGCTGGAGCCGCGCCGCCGCCGGGATCGCCGCGGGCATCGCCCGGCTGGCCCGGGTACCGCGGCCGGGGCCACGCTGGCGCAAGCTCGCCGGCCCGTACTTCTCCAACGCCGTCGGGACACTGGAGCTGCGGGCCCGGTCGGCCCGGGTCCGGTTGGACGGCACGGCACGAGACGCCGCGGGTCGCCCGGTGCTGCAACCGCTGGCCCAGGTGCCGCTGGCCTGGCGCGGCGGCGGTCAGGCGGTGCGGCGGATCCGGCCGGCGTAGCGCTGTTCCAGCGCCTGGTTGTGCTCGTCGCCACCGGGCACGTTCGCGGACAGGTAGATCGGCGGCTGCTCACCGGCGTCGAGCAGCCGACGCACCACCTCGGTGGTGATCATCTGGGCCAGCATCGCCGCGGTCAGCGACGACACGGCGCCGACCGCACCGCCGCCGGGCAGCGGCAGTACCGCGTCACCGAAGGGGGCGCCGTTGTCGAGCACCACGTCGGCGACCTCCGACAGCCGCTGCCCGGACGGGTGCCGCGGCTCGGCCTTGGCCGTGTGGTCCAGCGAGGTGATCGCGATCAGCTTGTGCCCGCGCTGCTTGACGGTACGGGCCAGTTCCACCGTCGAGCCGTTGATGCCGGAGCTGGAGGCGATCACGAACACGTCGCTGGGCTGGATGTTCGCCAGTTCCAGGACGCGGTGCGCGATGGCCGGGTCACGCTCCAGCAGCGGGTCGGACAGCACCGACGGCGGCTGCCCGCCGAACACGACCACGTCGCGCAGCGCGAGCTTGTTGGTCGGCACCAGCCCACCGGCGCGGCCGGCGATCTCCATCGCCAGCGCCTCGGAGTGGCCGCTGCCGAACGCCTGGATCACGCCGCCGTCGCGCAGGCTCGCCACGATCAGGTCCGCCGCCTGCCCCACCGCGTCGGCCTGGCTGTCGATCACCCGGTCCAGCACCGTGCGGGCGGCAGCCGCGTAGACCGCACCATCCACCGTCATTCGGTCCTCACCCTTTGCTCTCGTTCGCGCCGGCGGCGCCGCGCCAGGGGCGCCGCACCGCTCTGCAGGGTCGGGCACAACGCGCAACCGTGACGTCAGGTACGCGAATGTCCCGCATTTCGATCAATTCTCGTCAGGCACCACACGTATCATGCACGATTGTCGTACCCGCTCGACCCGGGAGCACCGATGCGGCTGGCCCTCGGCCTGGACATGGGCGGTACCGCGACCCGCGCGGTGCTCGCCGCCGAGTCCGGTGTCGTGCTCGGTACCGGGGCGGCCGGTCCCGGCAACCCGTTCGCGCACGCACCCGAGGGCGCGGCCGGCGCGTTGCGCGAGGCCGTGCGCGCGGCGCTGGGCGACCACGATCCCGCCGCGGTGGGCCTGGGGGTGCTCGGCGTGGCCGGCGGCAACGTGCTCACCGTCCCGGCCGTCGGCGACACGTTCCGCCGAGCCTGGGGCGATCTTGGCCTGCGCTGCCCGATGCGCGTCGTCAGCGACGTGGAGGTCGCCTACGCAGCGGGCACCGCCGAACCCGACGGCACGATCCTGATCGCCGGCACCGGTACCGCGGCAGGCCGCATCACCGGTCACCGGATGACCCGCGCGTTCGCCGGGTACGGCTGGCTGCTCGGCGACGAGGGCGCCGGGTTCTGGCTCGGCCGGGAAGCGGTCCGGGCGCTGCTCATGGTCACCGACGGCCTGCGGCCACCCGGCATGCTCACCGACCTGGTTGCCGCCCAGCTGCCCGTCGACCCGGCGAACCCGGGCAGCGACACCGAACGCACCGTCAGCGCGGTCGACCACGCCCATCCGCTGCGCCTCGCCCGGCTGGCGTCGCTGGTCAGTACCGCCGCCGAGGCCGGTGACCCGGTCGCGGAAGACATCGTGGAGCGCGCCGGCCGGCATCTGTTCACGCTGGCCACCGCGGCGTACGGGGGCGGCCCGCTGGTGCTGTCCGGCAGCGTGATCCGGCCCGCCACGCCGGTCGGTGCACAGTTGCGCCGGCGGCTGGCCGGCTGGTCGCCCGGTCCGCACCAGTCGGCGCCGCGGGTACTGACCGCCGGCAGCGGTGCGGCCGGGGCTGCCTGGCTCGCCACCGCCGCGCTGCCCGGCATCACCGACCCGGCCGCGCTGCACCGCTCGATCGTCGGTACGGCGGACGAGTGGCCGGCCGCCGCATCGCCGCGGTGAGCCCGACGCGGGGAGGCTTTACTGGGCGGCGCGGTTGGGTTCGTGGGATGCGCCCACGAGTGCGGCACGGCGGTCGGCATGGTCGGCGGTCACCGTTCGAGCCAGTGCCGGAGCCGGGGTTTGCGGAGCCTGCGTCGTGCCCGGGGTAGCCGGGCGAGCAGGTCACGGGCGGCGGCATTGCGGTCGGCGACGAGGATCCCGTAGCTGAAGGCGTTCTCGCCGGCCAGGTGCGCTCGCATCCCGTGGTCACGCAGCAGGTCGGCGGTAAGCCACGCGTCGTGCAGATCGCCGAGCAGGTCCTGCATGACCCGCAGCCTGCGCACCAGCCTGCGGGCGGGGTGGCCAGCGGCGGGCAGCACGACCTCCAACGCGTACCGCGCCCGCTTGTACGCCTTGCGTGCCTCGTGCAGCGCCGTCTCGCCGGATGCCGCGGCGGCGACGGGTGCCCGCGGCGGGTGGCGCAACGCGGCGTCCAGCTTGCGGTCGGCGCGCCGCAGTGCCTTGGCGGCGCAGGCCGTCGCCTGCTGGTAGGAGATCGCGCGCGGCTCGGCGACGAGTTGATCCAGCCGATCGAGCAGCCCGGCGTACCGCTGGCTGGCGAGTGCGCGCAGCAGCCGGCTTCGGGCCTTCTCGGCGCCGCGGGCGACGCGTCGGCCGATCCGGTCGGCGACCGGACCGACGATCAGCTCCGGGTCCACCGCGTCGATCGCCGCCGCGAGGTTCGCCGACATCACGTCCGCGTCGCGAACCGCGCCCAGCCGCCGGCCCAGCCAGCCCAGCTCGGCCCTGAGCGGCTCGGTGGTTTCGCTGCGCAGCAACGGCCGGAAGGCACGCAGCGTGCACCGCAGCCGCCGGACCGCGATCCGCAGGTCGTGCACCGCGTCGGAATCACCGGCCCGCGCTCCCGGATCGTTGGCCACGAGCGCGTCCCGCTGCGCCGCCAGGTACTCCCCGATCAGCCGCCCGCCGACGGGTTCGCCGCGCTGCGTCGGGAGTGGCCGGTCGCGGAACCGCTCGGCCGACCCGGCCCGGGCACCGTTCGCGGCGGGCCGGGCACCGGCCGCGTCGAGACGGGCCTCCAGCACGTCGAGGAGGACCGGGACGCGATATGTGCGGATCGTCGCTGTGGTGATCATGGCTGTGAGCAGGTGGTCGAGCAACCACGACCGGTCTCGGCGTCGGGCCAACCGGTCAATTGCCCCTCCATCGTACGACCCGACGAGGTCGTTGTCTTGGCTCGACCCGGCCGATCGGTGCACGCTGCACGGGGGCGTCGGCACCGACCCCGGCCCACCACCAGGATCGGCTGGCTCAGCGCTACGCGAGTGCCCTTCTCGGCGCTACGATCTGGCTAACGGGTCCTTGCGGAGCGGACAGCCCCGCCAAGCCTGACATGAGGCAGGATCCGCGGGGAGCGCGGTTTGGCTGTCGTCGGCATCGTTGTCGGTGTGCTCATCGTCCTCGCGCTGTGGCTGGCTACCGGCGTGCGGATCGTCAAACAGTACGAGCGGGGCCTGGTCTTCCGGTTCGGCCGCCTCCGCTCGGCGGTGCGTGGTCCCGGCCTGGTGCTGTTCGCGCCGGTCCTGGACCGGCTGCGCAAGGTCAACATGCAGATCGTGACCATGCCGGTGCCTGCGCAGGAAGGCATCACCCGGGACAATGTGACCGTCCGGGTCGATGCCGTGGTCTATTTCAACGTGTTGGACCCGGCGCGGGCCATCATCAACGTGCAGGACTACCTGTTCGCCATCGAGCAGGTCGCGCAGACCTCGCTGCGCTCCATCATCGGCAAGAGCGAGCTCGACGATCTGCTGTCCAACCGGGACAAACTCAACCAGGGCCTGGAAGTCATGATCGACAACCCGGCGCTGGGCTGGGGAATCCACATCGACCGGGTCGAGATCAAGGACGTGGCGCTGCCGGAGACGATGAAGCGGTCGATGTCGCGCCAGGCCGAAGCCGAACGCGAACGCCGGGCCCGGGTCATCTCCGCCGACGGCGAACTCCAGGCATCCGAGAAACTCGCCCAGGCGGCACACGCCATGGCCGACACCCCCGGCGCGTTGCAGCTGCGGCTGCTGGAGACGGTGGTGGAGGTCGCCGCCGAGAAGAACTCCACCCTCGTTCTGCCGTTCCCCGTGGAACTGCTGCGGTTCGTGGAGAAGCTACCGGCCGGCGAGGTCGGCCGCCTTCGGGACACACTGGCCCGCCAGGCTCCCGCCACCGAGACGACGGTGGCCCACTGACGCTGCCCGCCTCGATACCGGCCCGCCGTCGACCTCGGCGACGAGGGTCAGATCTCCACGTCGGTACCCATGGTGACGGTGCGGCGCCGCGGCAGCTGGAAGCGCGCAGCCGGGTTGGCCGCATTGTTGGCGAGGGCGACGAACAGCTTCTTGCGCCACTGGGCCATCGTCCGTGACCGCGTGGTCCGGACCGGGCCGCGCGACAGGAAGTACGACGCGCGCGCCATGTCCTTGGCCTCGACGCCGATCGCGTCGCTGACACAGGCCCGCCGGAGCGCTCGCGGGATGTTCGGCGTGTCGGAGAAGCCGATCCGGATGTTGAGGTGCTCGATCCCGTCGTCGGAGTAGCCCAGGTCGTCGTGCGTGAACGCCTTGTCCCAGGGCACGTGCGGCACGTTGGTCGTCTGTACCGACACGATGATGACGTGTTCGTGCAGCACGCGGTTGTGCTCGACGTTCGCGCGCAACGCCAGCGGCGTGGTGCCCTTGTGGGGGTGCGGGAACACGGCGATGCCGGGGACCCGCGGCACCTGCTGCTCCCGCACGTACTCGACGAAGTCGGCGAGCGAGCCTTCCTTGCCCTTGCGCCGGTCGGCGACCAGCTGCCGGCCGCGACGCCAGGTGGTCATCACGGTGATCACGGCCAGCGCCAGCAGCAGCGGCACCCAACCACCATGCAGGATCTTGGACAGGTTGGCACTCAGGAACGTCAGCTCGAGACTGCCGAACACCACCGCCGCCAGCGCGATCTGCCAGGCCTTCCATCCCCACAGCACGCGGGCCACGATCAGCAGCAACACGGTGTCGACCACGAGCGCACCGGTCACCGAGACGCCGTAGGCGGTGGCCAACCGGGCCGACGAGCCGAACAGGATCGTCACGGCCAGCACCCCGATGAACAACAGCGTGTTGACCGCCGGGAGGTAGACCTGTCCGCGTTCCTCCTCGGAGGTCTGCCGGACCGTCAACGGCGGCAGCAGCCCCAGCTGGGTCGCCTGCCGGGACAGCGAGAACGCCCCGGAGATGACCGCCTGGCTGGCGATCACCGTGGCCGCGGTGGCCAGGACCACGACCGGCAGCCGGGACCAGCCGGGCAGCAGCAGGAAGAACGGGTTGGCCCGCGCGGCGGGATCCTGCAGAACGAGCGCCGCCTGGCCCAGGTAGTTCAGCATCAACGCGGGGAACACCACGAAGAACCACGCGCGGCGGATCGCGGGCCGGCCGAAGTGCCCCATGTCCGCGTACAGCGCCTCGGCACCGGTGATCACCAGCACCACGGCGCCCATCGCCACGAACGCGATGACCGGATGCGCGACCACGAACGCCACCGCGTAGGTGGGTGACAGCCCCAGCAGCACCGAGGGCCGCCGGACGATGCCGCTGATCCCGGCGACGGCAAGCACCGTGAACCACAGGATCATGACCGGGCCGAACAGCCGCCCGACCTTCCCGGTACCGAATCGCTGGACGACGAACAGGGCGGTCAGGATCAGCGCCGCGATCGGCACGGCGAGGTGTCCGATGCCCGGTACCGCGACGTTGAGCCCCTCGACGGCCGACAGCACGCTCATCGCCGGCGTGATCACCGAGTCGCCGTAGAACAGCGAGACACCCACGATGCCGATGATCAACAAGAACGTGGTGCGACCCAACCGGCTGGCGTAGAGTCGCTGCGCCAGCGCGGCGAGCGCCATCACCCCGCCCTCGCCGTTGTTGTCCGCCCGCATCAGGATCGTGACGTACTTGATCGACACCACGATCGTCGGGCTCCAGAACATCAGCGACACCACGCCGAGGACGTCGGGCTGGGTCGGCCGGACGATGCCGCCGTCGATGCTGAACACCGTCTGCAGCGCGTACAGCGGACTGGTCCCGATGTCGCCGAACACGACACCCAGCGCGGCGATCGCCAGCCCGACCGCGCCGCCCCGGCCCGGCGCTGGGGATCGACGGCCGGCCGTCTGTGTTGCATTGACCGAATCGTCACCCCGCTGGGCGGTCATGTATCGGTCCGGCCGGGACGGCTGTCACAGGTCATGCGCCAATCCTGCACCGGCACCACAACAGTCGCCCGGTCACCCCCGGCATCGGGCGGCAGGTGTGGGACGTCGAGCCGCAGACGCAGACAATCTCCGGCCTATCGGGCATCGCACAGCGTCGCCGAACCCGGCCGTACCGTCGGTGCCGTCACCGATCGGCCGGTGGGTCGGGCTGGCTGACCGGGGCGCTGGTGGCCGGCGGGGTCGCGGGCCGGGGCGGGGTGAGCAGGGCGACGGAGACCGCACCGAAGTGGCGGATCCAGCGAACCCGCCAGCCGGCGACCGCCCGGACCTTCGGCGCCGAGGATGGCCCGGGACGAGCCGACAGCGCGGCGAGATCCGTGCCGTACAGGAAGATGCGGCGAGCGGCGTGCACGCGGGCCGGGACGAGTCGGGCCGCGACCTCGCGTCCACCGATCCGGTCGGCGAGTCGCGGCGCACGCCGCAGCAGCGGATCGGCCGGGAGGTGGCCGTCGCGGTCGCGGCCGGCGTACGCCAGGTAGCCGACGCGGCTGGACAGCGGCAGGAACAGCATCCCGTCACCGGGCCGCGCGGTGTCGGTGACCGCGTCGGTGGCCGCCCGGAAGTTCTCGTACTTGTACGGCCGCAGCTGCTGCACCGCCGTGGTGCCCACCGCCGCCACCAGCGCCACGGCCAGCATCGCCCGTGCCACCCGGCCACCGCGCACCGCGGCGCCGGTCACCGCAAGCACCGTCGCCGGCAGCGCCACCAGCGCGTACCGCGCGACCAACACCGGCCGCAGCAGGTCCGCGGCGACCAGCAGCACGGGCGGCAGCAGCGCCACCACGATCGGCACCGACCAGGGCGCCACCGGCGGCCGTGCCGGTCCGGTCCGCGGCAGGCGCGGCACCCCCGCCACCGGGGACGCCCGGAGCGTGGGCAGCATCGACCGTAGGCCGGTCCACCGGCCGGTCGGCGGGTCCCCGACGGGCACCGCCGCCCGGTGCGGGCCGTACCGGGTGGCCAGGACGGCGACGACCACGGCGAGCAGGGCGGCGAGCACCAGCGGCCCGCCGTACAGGTGGGTGAGGACGCTGGCGACCGCGCGCGGGCTGGCCGGCGGGATCCACGACACCTCGGCGGTCTGCCGGGCCGACACCAGCACCAGCGGCGTCACCGCGATCGCGACGGCCATCGCGGTCAGCACCCACCTGCCGGCGGGCCGGCCCCGGCGTACCGCGACCACCGCGTGTGCCAGCAGCGCGAGCGCGGCGAACAGGTGCAGCGCGACCGCCAGCACGGCGACCCCGGCGTAGCTGGCGAGCCGCCCCGGGGACGGCCGGTCCAGCGCCCGGACGAACAGCACCGTCGCCGCGGCGATCGCGGCGGTGGCCAGGCCGTACGGGCGGGCATCCTGGGCGTAGAACACGAACGTGGGGTGCACGGCGAGCAGCACCCCCGCGACCGCGGCGGCCGGCGGACCGACGTACCGGGCGGCGAGGGCGACAATGCAGCCCACCGCGACGACGGCACCGACCAGGCTGGGCAGCCGCACCCACGACTCGACCGGCGGCTGCCCGAGCAGCCGGCCGAGGGCCAACCAGCCATGCAGCAGCAGGTAGTAGGCGCCCAGCGGTGCGTCGGTGTGCGCCAGCAGCGCGGCGAGGCCCGAGAGCCGGTGCTGCGCGGCGGAAAGGCTGACCGCCTCGTCCCAGGACAGCGGCTTGCGGCCGAGCCCGGCGCCGGCGACGACCGAGGCCACCAGCACGGCCAGCGACACCGCCCGCGCGGTACCGAGACGCTCGCGGCGCAGCGTCGAGGCGCCGGCGTCACCACCCGACAACGTCGCCACCATCGACCCCGGCACCCCATCTCCGGGTACCCGCGGTACGGCGCCAGCTGGTTCGATCGGGTGCGGTTCGCCCGGCCGCCCGTCTCGTGGTCGCGTACCCGTGGGCCCCGACACCGACTCTAGGAGCCGATCGGTACGCGGCGATTGCAGGAACCGAGCGCTTGCCGTCCGTTGGCCAACCCCGGCGGCGCCGGCGCCCGGCGGCTGCCCGCGCCACCCACCCGCGACGAACCTGTCCCCACGCCGAGCAGGCTGGCGGGTTGGGTCCGGTGGCTGGCGTGTGCGGTCCTCCCAGGGTGGGTCCGGCCGGCTCTACGGTTCGGTTGCGAGGCCGGATTCGCCGGCTCCGCAACCGAACGGACCCGGCAAGTGAGGACGCAATGCCCGCGAGAATGAAGAACCCGGCCTTCGTGCTGCCCGGTGGCATGAAAGGCATCGGCAGCATCGTCAAGGCCGTCGACCAGAGCGGCCTGTCGCACGAACTGCAGGAGATCGTGGGCCTGCGAGCCAGCCAGATCAACGGGTGCAGCGCCTGCGTGCACGCCCACACCCAGAACCTGATCAAGGCCGGTACCAGCAGCGAACGGATCGCGGGAGTCGCGGCGTGGCGGGAGGCGCCGTACTTCTCCGAGCCGGAACGTACCGCGCTGCAGCTGACCGAATCGGTGACGCGGCTGGCCGACCGGTCGTCCGAGGCGGTCGGCGACGAGCTGTGGGACACCGCGGCCGACCACTTCGACGAGCAGCAGCTGGCAGGGCTGATCCTGGTCATCTCGGTGACCAACCTGTTCAACCGGCTCAACGCCACCATCCAGGAGCCGGCCGGAGCCACCTGGGGCTGACCGGGCTGCCGCCCGAGTCCCCACAACGTTGAAGGACACCGTTTTGAGCACTCTCGACATGACGGCGATGTACGCCATGCACGACGCGCTGCGCCGGGAAATGACCCACCTGGCCCGGTTCGCCGGGCAGACCGGTGCCGAGCCCCGACGGATCCTGGCCACGGCCGCGGGCTGGGACCTGTTCAAGACGTCGCTGCACATCCATCACACGGCCGAGGACGACGCGCTGTGGCCGGCGATGCGGCAACAGCTGGCCGACCGGCCCGACGAGTTGGCGCTGCTGGATGCGATGGAGGCCGAGCACGCGGCGATCGATCCGATCCTGCAGGCCATCGATGCCGCGGTGGCCGAGCCGGAGGCGCCGCTGGGCGACCTGCTCGACGCGCTGGTCACCGGCCTCGACGCCCACCTGAAGCACGAGGAGGGCGCGGCGCTGCCGGTGATCGGGGCGTTCGTGACGCCGGAGCAGTGGGCGCAGTTCGGCCAGGTGCACGCCCAGCGGATCGGGCCGAACGCGCCCCGGCTGCTGCCATGGTTGCTGGACGGGGCCGACGAGCGGGTACGCGCCACGATGCTCGCACCGTTGCCGAAGCCGGCGTACCAGGCGTACCTGACGCAGTGGCAGCCCGCGTACGAGGCACTGGAGCTGTGGCAACACGGGTGAGCAGAGGCCCTGAAGCTGTGGCAACGCGGGTGACAGAGGCACTGGAGCCGCGGCAACGCGGATGAGCAGCCTGGCGGCCGCCGCCGGCACCGGACCGGGCCGGTGGCGGTCGCCGCGCGTACGCCGGTGGGGTCAGGCGGCTCGCAGCGCGCTGGGCGAGCGGCCGTGCCAGCGGTGGACCGCGCGGCGCAGCGTGCGTACGTCGCTGTAACCGACGCGGGCGGCGATCGCGGCCACCGGCAGCGGGCTGTCGCGCAGCAGGGTGGTCGCCACGTCGCGGCGGGCCGCCTCCACCTCCTCGCGCCAGGTGGTGTGATGGTCGGCGAGCCGGCGCTGCAGGGTGCGGGTGCTGATGCTCATCCGGCGGGCCACCGCGTCGAGGGAGACCTCGCGGCCGTCGAAGCTGCGGCGCAGCACGGTGCGAAAACCCGCCTGCCAGGATCGGACCGGCCGCGACGCGGTCAGCAGCATCTCGGCGTGCCTGCCCAGTACCTCGCCCAACCCCGGCCGGAACTGGGGGATCTCGAGCCGCCCGTCGTCGCCGCGCAGCGTCATCGAGTTGTACTCGGCGTCGAACTCGATGGTGCCGGTGCCCAGGGCGCGGGCCAGGTTGCCGTGCCGGCGCGGCGCGCGCTGGGTGAAGCTGACCCGCACCGGGGTCAGCATCCGACCGGTCGCGTCGCGGGAGCGGGTCAGGTACAGCAGCATGGCGAACTGTTCGATCACCGCCGCGACGTCCGGGTCACCGGGGACGCTGTTGGCGCGTTGCAGGGTCAGCAGCCCGTCGGACTCGACGAGGTCGAGTCGTTCGAGGGCGGGGTCGGCGAGGTTGCCGGTGTGCGCGGTGGCCAGCCGGATGGAGCCGGCGAGGTCGTCGCCGGCGGTGTAGAGGTAGTCCCAGACGCCGAACGCGCCCAGCGGCAACTGGCCGGCGGGGAACAGGTCGATGAAGCTGTCATCGGGCAGCAGGGTGAACTCGCGCCACAGCTGGATGGCGCTGGAGGTCGACGGGCGGGCGAGCTCGTCGACCAGCACGTCGGCGGCCAGCTCGGGCAGCCGGGCCCGGCTGCCCTCCCCCAGCCCGGCGCGGCGCAGCGCCCCGAGCAACACCCGGGCCTGCCGGCTCGGGATCGTTCCATCGATCACGGCGGAATCGTAGCCCGGCGGGTGGCCCGATCCGGTCGGACGACGGGCCGGGATTGCGGGGTGTGAGCAGGATTCCGGTGCACCGCGTCCGCGCTGGCGGCGGCCGGCTCGGTACCGCGATCGGCACAGCCGCAACGAATCGCGGGGATCTGCCCGGCGGTTTGCCCGCTCTGGACCGCTACCAGCATTGTCCGATGTGGACAACAGGGATGCCGGTGCCGGTTCGGGCAACCGGCGCAGCGGCACACCGATCGGCGCGTACCGCCCGCTGCGCCGGTCGCTCAGCGCTCGCCGTTGAGCATGGCGGCGGTCAGGACGGTGCCGCCGACACCCCAACCGCCGTCGGCCACCTCGTCGACCAGGACGACGGTGCTGGCCCGGGCGCGTTCCCCGTAGATCTCCGCGTACAGGTCGGTCGCGCGCTGCACGATCTGCTGCTTCTGCTCGGTGGTGATGGTGCCGGCCGGCACCTTGAAGTTCGCGAACGGCATGGTTTCTCCTTGATCGGTGTACTGGTTTGCCGATATGTCAGGGCTCAGACGATTCCGCCGTTGGCGCGCACGGTCTGACCGTTGACCCAGTGCCCGTCCGGCGAGGCCAGGAACGCGGTGACGGCCGCGATGTCGGTCGGGGTACCCAGCCGTTCCAGCGGCGCCTGCTGGGCGAGCCGGTCGATCGTCTGCTGGTCCTTGCCGTCCAGGAACAGGTCGGTCGCGGTCGGCCCGGGCGCCACCGCGTTGACCGTCACATCCCGGCCGCGCAGCTCGCGGGCCAGGATCAGGGTCAGCGCCTCGACGGCTCCCTTGCTGGCCGCGTACGGCCCGTAGCTCGGGAACTGCAGCCCGACCACCGAGGTGGAGAAGGTGATCAGGGCGCCACCGGGCCGCAGCCGCCGCGCCGCCTGCTGCGCGACGACGAACGTGCCCCGGATGTTGGTCCGGTGCAGGTCGTCGAGCAGGTCGAGATCGAGATCGGCGACCGTGGACAGGGCCAGCCGCCCCGCGGCGTGTACGACGACGTCGACACCGCCGAAGCTCTGCTCGGCGGTGTCGAACAGCGCCGCGACGGCATCGGGCTCGGCGACGTCGGCCGCGACCGCGACGGCCCGGCCGCCGAGGGCCTCGATCTCCTCGACCGTTGTGTCGGCTTCTTTCCGGTTGCTGGCGAAACCGACGGCGACCGGCAGGCCGTCGGCGGCGAGCCGGAGCGCGACGGCCCGGCCGATACCGCGCGATCCCCCGGTGACGATCGCGACCCGGGGAGAGTTGTTCGATGTGGTCATGACCCGACGATGCGGCGGCACGGCGCGGCGGACCAGTGGCCGCGGAAGGTGGGGACGGCAACCCCAGGCTCGGCGCCGGTCGGCGGGGAACACTGGAGGCAGCCGGCACCGCAGGAGAGGAACGCTGGGATGGCCCGCACCGACAAGCTCGCCGAACTGGGCGCGTTCCTGCGCTCCCGCCGGGATCGCATCCGCCCGGCCGACGTCGGGCTGCCGCACGGACCGCGGCGCCGGGTGCCGGGACTGCGGCGCGACGAGGTGGCCGTCCTCGCCGGAGCCTCCGTGGAGTACTACACCGAGCTGGAACGCGGTGCCGGCGCCCAGCCGTCCGAACAGATGCTCGCCGCGCTGGCCCGCGCGCTGCGGCTGACCGCCGACGAGCGCGACCACCTCTACCACCTGGCCGACCGGCCGGTACCGGTGCAGGGCGGCCCGGCCTCGCACGTCCATCCCGGCATGCTCGACCTGCTCGACCGGCTGCAGACGACACCGGCACAGGTCATCACCGACCTGCACGTGACACTGGTGCAGAACCCGCTGGCGGTCGCCCTGCTCGGAGACCAGTCGGGCTACCGGGGCCGGTCGGCCAGCTTCGTGCACCGCTGGTTCACCGACCCCGAGGCCCGTGCGCTCTATCCGGCCGAGGACCACGAGACGCAGTCCCGGTCGTTCACCGCGGACCTGCGCGCGGCGGCGGCCCGGCGGGACGCGAACGACACCGAGGCCGCCGACCTGATCCGGGAGCTGTCCGCCGGCTCACCGGAGTTCGCACGGCTGTGGGCCGAGCACGAGGTCGGGTTCCGGCGCGACGACCGCAAGCGGATCGTGCATCCCAGCCTCGGCCTGATCGAGGTCAACTGCCTCAACCTGTTCAGCGAGGACGGCCGGCAGCGGCTGCTGTGGTTCACCCCGGCCGTCGGTACCGACGGCGCGGCCAAGCTCGACCTGCTGTCCGTCGTCGGCGTACAGGCCATGGCCCCCGACCGGGCCTGACCACGAGACGCTGGCCGCCGAGCGGAACCCCTGAGCAGTGCCCGACTCAGAAGGTGGCGATCGGGTTGACCGGGCTGCCGGAGGTGCCGGCGAAGCGGACCGGCGCGACGGCGAGCTGGAAGTCCCACTGGTCGAGCTCGGCGGCCGTCGCCGCGCAGTCCTCCAGATCGCAGTTGTCGAGCAGCCACAACCCCATCGCCACCAGCCCCACGGCGTGCACCGGCATCAACACGTCGTCGTATCCGGACGGTTGAACGTCCTGGGGAGTGTCGGCGCCGATCAGCGCCACCTGCCGTTCCTGCAGCCACGGCAGGCAGGACGCGTGCCAGCCGGCCTGCGTGACACCGCCGGCCGGGCCGGCCTCGTGGCGGGCGCGGCCGTAGCCGGTGCGCAGCAGGACCGCATCGCCGGGCCGCACCCGCACACCCTGGCGACGCTCGGCCTCCTCCAGATCGTCGGGAAACACCCCCTGCCCCGGCTCCAACCACGGCACGTCCCGGACTCCGGCGATGTCCAGCAGGACGCCACGCGTGACGATCCCGTTCGCCGCCGCCGTGACGGCCGCCCACGCCGATCCCGTCGCGGCGTCGACCAGCGAGTGCGACCGACCGTTGTACATCGCGCCGTCCCAGAACAGGTGGCACGGCGAGTCGAGGTGGGTGATGGTGTTGCCGTGGAACAGGATGCCGAGCCGCTCGTTCGAGAAGCCCCACCGCCGGTCGCGGTGGAACGCCGCCGGCATGTTCTCGGCACCGGGCATCTCGGCGGCACGCGGGCACGCCGTCGTCGACCGCTCCATCTCCGCCGGTACCGCAACCTCCCACCCGCACGACACGCTCCGGCCGTGGCGCACGGCCCGCGCCGCCGCCAGCCGGACGCCGTCGGTGATGTGGTTGAGGGCGCCGCGCTGGTCGTCGTCACCCCAGCGTCCCCAGTTGGACAGCGTGTCGAAGTACCCGAGCACCTCGTCCTGCGCGGGTACCTGTCGCTGCAGCGTCATCCGGCATCGGCTCCTTCGGTCGTACGGTTCGTGGTGGTGCCGGGCGGGGGCGTTCGGACCTCGCCGCGACCTGCCGCCGCCTCGTCGCGGCGGTGGCTCATTCCCTTGGTGCACCGGTCAACTGGGCCCGCGCCGCGCGGCAGAACGCCCGCAGCAGCGGACCGTCCTCGCCATCCCGATGCGCGATGACCACCTGCAGCGGTGGGATGTCGGCGACCGGCACGGCGGTGATGTCGGAACGGCGCTGCGGACCCGTGCGGCTGGCCGGCGCGAGGGTGAGGGCTCGGCCGGACGCGACGTGCTCGAACTTGTCCTCCGGGTCGTTGATGAGCGGGCCGGGCGGCGGGACCCGACCGTCGGGCCGGGGCAGGACCCGCCAGAACGCGTCCGCGTCCGGATCCTGCACCCCGACCAGTGGCTCGTCGGCGAAGTCGGCCAGCACGACGCTCTCCTTGCCCGCGAGCCGGTGGCCGACCGGCACGACGAGCACCCGAGGCTCGTCGTAGAGCACCTGCACGGCGAGCCCCGCGGTGTCGAACGGTGTGCGGGCGACGACGACGTCCAGCTCGTGGTGCACCAGCGCCTCGCGGACGTGGCGCGCCTCGATGTGGCGGGCCGTGACCTGGGTCTCGGGGAACCGGTGCGCCAGCTCGCGGACGATCGGCGTCACGATCAGATCGCCGCCGAAGCCGACCGCCAGGGCGTCCGGCTTCGCGGCGGCGCGGGCGCTCGCGACGGCGGCCTCGGCGTCCCCGAGCAGCTGCCGCGCCCGCTCCAGGAAGCTCTGGCCGGCCGGGGTGAGCCGGGTGCCGCGAGGCGTCCGGTCCAGAAGCGCGACACCGAGCTGGTGTTCGAGCTGTCGAATCTGCCGGCTCAGGCTCGGCTGCGCGACATGCAGCGCGCTCGCCGCGCGGCCGAAATGCTCGTGCTCGGCGACCGCCACGAAGTAGCGGACCACCCGCAAATCCAGATCCGGCACGCCCCGAGCGTACCCACCCACCGACGCCGACCTCGCGCGATGCCCGTTCCGCATCGCCTCTCTCGGATCGGATCTTGGATCGCAGACCTCTCCCGTACCTACCGTCGTGGCATGGAGTTCTTCGTGACAGGGGCAAGCGGGTACGTCGGTCAGGGTGTGGTGCGGGAACTGATCTCGGCCGGGCACCGGGTGACCGGCCTAGCCCGCAGTCCAGCAGGTGCCGCACGGATCGAGGCACTCGGAGCCCGTGCCGTGGCGGGGACGCTGGACGAGCCGGCGGCCGTGGCCGACCTCGCCCGCGCCGCCGAGGGCGTCGCCCACCTCGGCTACAAGACCGACGACACGACCGATCTGGCCGGCAGCGGTCGCGCGGACGCAGCCGTCATCGCGGCGATCGGCGACGCGTTGGCGGGTACCGGCAAGCCGCTCGTGACCACCTCGGGCACCCTGCTGGTCGGTGCTGCCGGCAGCCTCGCCACCGAGCGGCTGGCCGCCGACTTCCGTACTCCGCTCGGGGCGGCGCGCGGCCCGTCGGAGGAGGCGACGCTGGCGCTGGCCGACCGCGGAGTCCGCAGCGCCGTGGTGCGCCTCGCCCCGACGGTGCACAGCGACGCGGACGTACGTGGCTTCGTCTCCACGCTGATCGGCGTGGCGCGCCGGGCCGGCGTCTCGGGGTACGTCGGGGACGGCGAGCAGCGCTGGCCGTCGGTGCATCGCGCGGACGCGGCGGTGCTCTACCGCCTCGCTCTGGAACACGCCCCGGCCGGTACCCGGCTGCACGGCGTCGCCGAGCAGGGCGTACGGATCCGCGAGATCGCCGAGGCGATCGGCCAGCTGGTCGGCGTACCGACGGCGTCGGTGCCAGCCGAGCGGGCCGCCGACCACTTCGGGTGGCTCGGGCACCTCGTGCAGCTGGACAATCCGGTCTCCTCCGAGGCGACCCGAGAGCTGCTCGGCTGGCACCCGGACCAGCCCTCGCTGATCGACGAGATCGGCGGTGGCG
Source organism: Actinocatenispora thailandica (assembly GCF_016865425.1). Lineage (NCBI taxonomy): Bacteria > Bacillati > Actinomycetota > Actinomycetes > Micromonosporales > Micromonosporaceae > Actinocatenispora > Actinocatenispora thailandica. The sequence goes on from NZ_AP023355.1 coordinate 5,287,971, forward strand.
CCTACGACGGCCTGCTCAGCGTGGCGAACCGACGGTGACCTGACCTGCCTGGGGCGTACCTGGTGGCGAACGGCCCGGCTACGCGGTGGCGAGGTAGACGGTGTTGGTCGCCTCGCCGCCCTGCAGCGGGTTGGCGAACCGTACGACGTGTGCAGCCGCGCCGCGGAACACCTCGGCGAGCATGGCGGTGACGGCGGTGTCCGGCGGGTCGTTGGACCACAACCCGAACACCCCACCCGGACGCAGGTGGGCGACCAGACGGCGCAGTCCTGCCGGCGAGTAGAACGTGGCGCTGCGGTCGTCGAGAAGGTGGCTGGGCGAGTGGTCGATGTCGAGCAGGATCGCGTCGACCCGCCGGCCCGGCACGTCCGGGTCGAAGCCAGCTGCGTCCGCGGCCAGCTCGAAGAAGTCTCCGCGGACCAGGCGGCAGCGGGCATCGGTGGTCAGGGACGCCGCCGCCGGTAGCAGGCCGCGCCGGTGCCAGTCGAGCACCGGTTCCAGCAGTTCCACCACCATCAGCGACGCCACCCGCGGATCGGCCAGGGCGGCCCGTGCGGTGTATCCGAGTCCGAGGCCACCGACCACCACGTCCAGCCGGTCACCAGGCAGCTCCGCCAGGGCGAGGTCGGCGAGCGCCACCTCGCCGTCGGTGAACAGGCTCGACATCAGGTACTCGTCGTCGAGCTTGACCTCGTACAGCTCCACCCGAAGGGTCGGCTCCACCCGCCGCCGCAGGCTGACCGCTCCGATCGGTGTCTGCTGCCAGTCCAGCTCGGCAAACCGCGCGCTCACACTCTCACTCCGCCCTGACGAGTCCGTTCGGGCCGGCCGCCCGGAGAAGCGTGCGCCACCCGCCCGGGCGCACCGGCGCGGGCTCCGGCACCCCGCACCCGGCGGAACACGGCCAGCCAGCATGCCGGGGGCGTGCGCGACGACACCCACATTACTCTCACGTCACGGTAGGGTGGGGATCGGGCGGCGCGAGCCCGCTCGTCGGAACCTGGTGGCCGTCCTGCCGGTGGCGGATCGTGCGGTCGACGTCGGCGCGGGTGAGGTGGAACGTGGAACAGGCGCACATCCGGATCGGCGAGGTGTCGGTGCGCACCGGCCTGTCACTGCGCACGATCCGGTGGTACGACGAGGTCGGACTCGTGGTGCCCTCGGCGCGCAGTCGCGGCGGCTTCCGGCTCTACACCGAGGCCGACGTGCAACGGCTGAACCTGATCAAGCAGATGAAACCGTTGGAGTTCAGCCTGCAGGAGATGCGCGATCTGCTCGGCGTGGTGGATCGCCTGGCCGCCACCGACGACGCCCCGGCTCGGGCCGCGTTGCGCGATCGGCTGGAGATGTACCAGCACGCGGTGGCCGCCCGCATCGACGCGCTGCGCGAGCAACTGACCACGGCGGAACGTTTCGCCGCTCAACTGCGCTCCGCGGCCGGCCAGGCGCCCGGTCCGGCGGACGCACCGGGCCGGCGCGCCCATGGCGCGGCCGAGGACGGGAGCAGCCGCTGACGACGCCCCGGGGACCGGCCACGACCAGAGCGTGCCGACCGGGGCGGCGCCGGACGTGGTCGCCGGCACCGGCTGAGCGGCTCAGCGGTACAGCTCGTCGACGGCGGCGCGGATGCGGCGCCGCGCGGTCGCGGCGGAGCACATCTCGATCAGGACGTTGACCATGGTGTCGGACGGTCGGGCGGTCGGGCCAGCGGCGACCAGCCACGACGAACCCGGTGACCGCGCACGACCCGGCAGCCGCCCACGCCCAGTACCGGCGCGATGTGCCGGCACGTGAGCGTTGACACAAGATCCGCTACAGAAAAGACTCTTCCCTGACGTGCGGGTAGGGTTTGGGATGCCGGTGCGCCCCGGTTGCGTCCTGCCGCGGTGGAACCGCACTCGGCCCCCGGTAGCCCATGTGCACCTCGCCCGGTCAACGCCGACCGGCCGCTACCCCGCGCTCGTGACCGCCCGGCACGCTCTCGTACCGATGGTTGGCGCTGCCCTGACCAGAAACGGCCCCATGCACTCACCGTTCACCGCTGCCCGCCTGCCCCGGCCCGCCTGGCTGTCACCCCGCGTGTTCCGCATCGAGGTACTCGCCGGCCTCGTCGTCGCGCTGGCGCTGATCCCGGAGGCGATCTCGTTCTCGATCGTGGCCGGCGTCGATCCGCGGATCGGACTGTTCGCCTCCTTCACGATGGCCGTGTCCACCGCGCTGGTCGGCGGCCGGCCCGCGATGATCTCCGCGGCGACCGGATCGGTGGCGCTGGTGGTCGCGCCGCTGTCGCGCGAGCACGGGGTGGACTACCTGATCGCCGCCGTGTTGCTCGGCGGGCTGATCCAGGTCGTGCTCGGCGTGCTCGGGGTGGCGAAACTGATGCGCTACGTGCCGCGCAGCGTCATGACCGGCTTCGTCAACGCCCTGGCGATCCTGATCTTCCTCGCCCAACTGCCCAATCTGCGGCACGTGCCGTGGCCGGTGTATCCGCTCGTCGCAGCGGGCCTCGCGATCATCCTGCTGTTCCCGAAACTGACCAGGGTGATCCCGGCTCCGCTGGTGGCGATCGTGGCACTGACCGTGCTCACCGTTCTCGCCGGCGTCTCGGTACCCACCGTCGGCGACATGGGCCGGCTGCCGGACACCCTTCCGGCACCCGGCCTGCCGAACGTGCCGTTGACCGTGCACACCCTGACCGTGATCGCCCCGTACGCGCTGGGCATCGCGCTGGTCGGGCTGCTGGAATCGCTGATGACCGCGAAGCTGGTCGACGACGTCACCGACACCCGCTCGTCCAAGACCCGCGAGTCGTGGGGGCAGGGCGTGGCCAACATCGTCACCGGCCTGTTCGGCGGCATGGGCGGCTGCGCCATGATCGGCCAGACCATGATCAACGTACGATCCGGTGCCCGCACCCGGCTGTCCACCTTCCTCGCCGGCACCTTCCTGCTGATCCTGGTGGTGGCGCTGGGCCCGATCGTCGGCATGATCCCGATGGCGGCACTGGTCGCCGTGATGGTCCTGGTGTCGGTCGGCACCTTCGACTGGCACAGCATCAAACCCGCCACCCTCAAGCGCTTGCCGGCCGGCGAGACGATCGTCATGGCTCTGACCGTTGCGGTCGTCGTGGCCACCAGCAACCTCGCCATCGGCGTCGTGGTCGGCGTGCTCGCCGCCATGGTCATCTTCGCCCGCCGCGTCGCCCGGCTGGTCCAGGTGTCCAGTGTGGACGACCCGGACGGCGGGCAGCGCATCTACGCGGTCACCGGCGAGCTGTTCTTCGCCTCCAGCAACCAGCTCTACGAGCAGTTCGACTACGCCGGCGACCCGGACACCGTGCTGATCGACATGACCGACGCGCACATCTGGGACGCCTCCTCGGTCGCGGCTCTCGACGCCATCACCACCAAGTACCAGCACCACGGCAAGACCGCCACCATCGTCGGCCTCAACCAACCCAGCGCCACCCTGCACACCCGGCTCGCCGGCACCCTCAGCTCGGGCCACTAGTGCGTGTCTTCATGGCTCCGCCCGGGCGAGCCGCGCCCGGCGCGGCGGGACGCGGGCCCGGCGCAGCCGGGGCATTCCTGCCGGGTTCAAAGCCCTGGACGGCAGAGCCCGGACACCGTTCGTGCGGGCCGGGCTGGACCCTCGCCGCTCGCGGCCCGACGGACGGCCGCCCGGCCGTCAGCGGCGGCGCCAGGTCAGGGTGCCGTGCGCCACGCCGGCCGGGTACACGTTCGGCAGGTAGCCCAGGACACGTTGCCCGCCGCCGACCGTGACGGCGGTCAACGCGTCCACGGTGCGGAGCGGGCCGCCGGCGGAGGTCGGCACCAGGGCCCGGCGGTCGTCCAGCCACACACCGGGTGTCTGCCATCCCCGCTCGCCGCCGGCGATCCGGGCGACGACCTTGCCGGTGCTCGTGCGCACCACCTGCAACTGGGTGCTGCCGGGGCCGGAGCGGGTCGTGACACCCTGGGCGAGCACGTACCGGCCGTCCGGGGACCAGCTGGCCGCGCCGTAGACCAGGCCGCGGACCGGCAGCTTCTGGCGGGGCCGGCCATTCCGGTCGAACAGCTGCAGGTGGTCCACCCGGTCCGGGGTCGCCTCGGACATGTGCGCCCGGTCGGCGACGGTGAGCACGATGCGGGTGCCGTCCCGGTTCCAGGACAGCACCGCCTGGCTGCTGTCGAACCGTTGCGAGTCGATCCAGTGCACGGTGGCCTTGCCGGTGGCCGCGTCGAGCAGGGCGAACCCGAGGAAGTGGCTGGGATCGTCCTTCTGCGTCACCGTGAACAGCACGGTCCTGCCGTCCGGCGACCACTGCGGCGACGACGGCTCGTACCCGGGGATCGACAGGGGTGTCACCGTGCCGGTCGCGAAGTCCAGCATGCCGGGCCGGTAGGGCATCGACTGCCCGATGACCACGGCCTGCCGGCCGTTCGGCGAGGGCACCGCGCTGGAGTAGTCGACCTTGACGTACCGGCGGTGGACACCGTCCCACAGCACGCTCGGATAGGTGGGCGTGCCCTGCTGGCTGGCCCAGCCGGTCACCGCGTAGCCGTTCACCGTGAACAGGCGCTTCGGCAGCGCGACACCGCCGCTCGGGTAGGCCGTGGGCGGCACGACAGCGGGCGTCTCGGTCGGTACCGGGCCGGCCGACGTGCGGTGCGGCCGGGGCGCGGCGGTCTCGGGCGCGTTGGCGTGCTGCGCGACGACCGGCGTGATCGCCGCCGCCAGTACGACCGCCGCGGCGGCGCCGGTCCCGGCCAGCCGCCGGCGGCGGCGCCGGCGCGCCTGCCGCAACGCCGCCGGCCCGAGGTCCGCCTCCCGGGCCTGCCCGGCGAGGGTCTGGAGCGTGTCGCGCAGCGCGTCGTCGATTCGTGTCATCGCACGGCCTCCTCGGAGTCGAGCAGTTCCCGCAGCTCGGGTGCCACCACCCGCAACCGGGCCAGCGCGCGTGCGGTCTGGCTGGCGACCGTGCCGGGCCGGCAGCCGAGGATCTCGGCCACCTCGCTGGTACTGCGGTCCTCCAGGTAGCGCAGCACCAGCACCGCCCGCTGCCGGCGCCCGAGCCGGGCCAGCCCGGCGTGCAGCATCAGCCGCGTCGTGCTGCGCCCGGTCGCGTCGGGTGCGTGCTGGTCCGGAAGCTCGGGGGTCGGTACCTCGTGCGTCGAGCGCCGCCGCCACCAGGAGACGAACTCGTGGTAGAGGACCTTGCGCGCGTACGGCTCGGGGTCGGCGTCGATGCGCCGCCACCCGGCGGCCGTCTTGGCCAGCGCGGACTGCACCAGGTCCTCGGCGCTCTGCTGCTGCCCGGTCAGCGCGTACGCCGACCGCAGCAACACCTGCGTGCGCGTGCGCGCGAACTCCAGGAACTCCCGCTCCGCGACGGCGTCCATCGGCACCTCCTCCACCTGCTATGACGCGCCGGGCCCGAGGATTCCATGCACGTTCCAGCCGAGTTTCTGAGCGGCGCCGGATCGCGGGCGGCCCGCCGTGCGGTGTTGCCCACCGAGCCGCGCTCGGAGTCCGGCACCGCGCCGCGTCCGGGCCGTCGCCGGGCGTCCAAGCAACGCCAGGTCGCCAGCTCGGCGCCCGGCCGCAGGCACGGTGCCGCATCCGCCGAAGAGGTGGTGTTTGCTGACGCAACGGCCCCCTGGCGCGCCGGACCCCAAATCGGCAGGGTCTCACGGTGACACCAAGGAGGTACTTCATGAATCGGGGCCGATCCCTCGCCCTCGCCGCGCTCGTGGCCGCAACGCTCGCCCTGGCTGCCTGCTCCACGGGCACCGGCGGTGACCGCGCGGCCACCGGCACGCCGAGTGCCAGCCCCATGGCGGCCAGCCCGACCAGCGCCTCGCCGAGCACGGCCCCGCTGCCCAGCTCCAAACAGCTCGCCGCCGCGCTGCCCGCGCACGGCGACGTGCCCAGCGGGTACACCAAGCAGGACGGTGGCGTGAGCGACAGCGGCACCACCACCAAGCCGGCCGGGTGCGCCACAGCCACCAACGCGATGGGCCAGGTGGACCACGCGGCGCAGGCGGAGGTCGCCTACGCGGACACCGACAAGGGGCTGCTGTACGGAGTCGGCGTCTACGCGTTCCGGGAAGGCCCCGGCAACCTGCTGGACCAGGCCGGGACGGCGTTGCGCAAGTGCGCCCGCTACACCGCGACCGACCCGGACGGCACCACCAGCACGGTCACCCTCGAGAAGGCGAGCTTCCCGAAGCTCGGCGACGACCGCGTCGCGTTCCAGCGGGAGGCCAAGGGCGACGCCGGCATCACCCTGGGCATGACCGTCGCGTACCTGTCCGTCGGGCACTGCGGGGTGTTCGTCGCCGCGGGCGGCGTGTCGGGCGCCAACAGCGCCCTGGCGCAGCAGGCCGCCCGCGCAACGGTCGACAAGCTGCACAAGATCTGCTGAGCCGACCGGCCCGGGCAACGGCGATGCGCGGGAGTGCCCCGAGCTGGTCAGCCCTCGTCGAGCTCTCGCAGGTAGCTGACCAGGTCGGGGACGGTGGCGAGTACCGGTGCGGCGACGCTCGCGCGGATCAGGTCGGCCTGCTCGTCCTCGCGTTCTCCGTCGAGGACGACCGCGACGAAGGACGGCGGCAGCGCGTCGTGGATGGCGCCGCGACGGGCGGTCGCGGTGATCGCCCGGCACACCCTGGCGAGGGCGGCGTCGTGCGCGGCCTCCAGCGCGGCCATCGCCGCGTCGCGCTGGCCGTCGTCCGCCGCGGGCGCGAGGTACTGGTCGCTGAGCCGGCGGTACCAGGGCCGAAGCTGCTCGCTGGCGCTCTCCAGCACCGGCCAGCGCCACTCCGGCGGAACGAACCGCGTCGAGTACCCGTACCGCTGGTGCACCGCGGTGTCGGTGTTGGTGGCCAGTGCCGGCGGGAGGATCTCGGTGCCGTCGAGGTAGCACAGGTGGAAGGCGGCGGCGTACAGCGGCTGGTCGGGATGCGCTGCGGCGATGCCGGCCAGCGCCCGGCATCCGCTGTCGTGCCATGCGGTCTCGAAGGCGTCCCAGTCCACCGCGACACGATAGCCCGGCTCGGGCGCCGGGTCGACGAGCGTCGCGAGTGCTCCGGCCAGGGAACGAGCGTGCTCGGCAGCGGTGGAGATCAGGCGACGCCGGCCCGGCCACCCTCCGCTGTCGTTTCACCGGTCGCCGCCTGGCGGAAGTAGCCGGCGAGGTGGTGCTGCCCGGTCGCCGGGGACAGCACGTCGTGGGTGAGCACCGTGAGCGGGAACTCGACGGTGCCGTGCACCCGCAGCGGGGTCACCCGCCGCAGCACCGCCAGGTTCGCGGTCAGCAGCCACGCCGGGATGTGGGTGATGCGCGGCTTCGCGCCCAGCGCGCCGAACGCCTGCTGCGCGATCTGCTCGTGGGTGAGCACGTCGGGGCCGCCGAGCTCGATCTCCGCGGCGTCGGTGCCGAGCGCGTCGGCGGCCGCCGCGGCAACGTCGGCGCCGTCGATCGGGTTGATCCGGAAGCCGCCGTTGCCGAAGACGAACACCCGGCCCTTGCGGGCCATCCCGAGGTACGCGTCGAAGTCGGAGAAGAAGCCGTTCGGAAACAGGATCGTGTGGGCCATCCCGGAGTCGCGCAGCCGCTGCTCGAACGCGCGCTTGGCGCGGACCAGTTGCAGCTTCTCCAGGGCGGGCGCGCGCACCACCGAGCAGTAGACGAACTTGCCCGTGCCGGCCCGCACGGCCTCGTCCAGCAGGTTCCGGTTGGCCCCGTAGTCGACGTCCCAGCAGGTCTTCCCGCCGCCCTTGCCCACCAACCCGACGGTACTGACGACCGCGTCGACGCCCTCGCAGCAACCGGCGAGCGCGTCCGGATCGGTGGCGTCCGCGGTGCGCACGTCGTCGACCGCGTCCCGGATCGGCGCGAGCCTTTCCGGGTTGCGGACCAGCGCCCGAACGTGGTGCCCGCGCTGTTTCAGCTCCCGGACGATGTGGGAACCCAGGTAGCCGGTCGAACCGGCGACGAAGACCTTCACCGCTGCCTCTCCTTCGAATGGTGGGACGGGCCGGGCAGAATGCTGCTGACGTCGCCGAAACCGAAGCGCAGCAGCGGAACGGCGGCATCGCGCAGGACGAGCCGGGTGAACACTCGCTGGATTCCGCGGCCGGCGCGGGTGGCCGGCACCAGCCCGCGGGTGAAGCTGCGCGCCCGGCGCTGCCGCTCCGCGACGAACGGCCGCACCCGGGCCTCGTAGGCGGCGAACGCGTCGGTGTGCGCGCCGGGGTGGGCGGCGAGGGCGGTGGCGAGCAGGTACCCGCCGGCCATGGCCACCGAGGCGCCCTGCGCGGACCCGAGCGTCAGCGCGCCGCAGGCGTCGCCGATCAGGACCACCCGGCCGCGGTGCCAGCGCGGCAGCTCGATCTGCGTGAGGTCGTCCATGAACGGCTCGTCCGGCGCCTGCGCGAGCAGCTCCGGGGTGTACCAGCCGGCACCCTGGTAGGCCGCCCGCAGCCGGGCGACACGCTCGGCGCGCGGGATGCGGCCGTGCCGCTGGGAGCGGTACAGGAACAGCGCCACCGAGGTGCCGACCGTGTCGGTCGGGTACAGCACCGTCTGGCGTCCGGGTTCGGTGAAGTGGGCCCGCACGTCGGTGCGCCCGGCGACGTCCGGCACCGGGTAGCAGGCCATGCTGAAGCCCAGCTGGCGGGCCCAGCGCGGCTCGGGCCCGAAGACCAGCTCGCGGGTGTCCGAGTGCACCCCGTCGGCGCCGACCACCACGTCGAAGCGCTGCCGCGTGCCGTCGGCGAAGGTCACCAGTACGTCGTCGTCGTTCTGCCGCAGCGCGGCGATGCGTTGCCGGTGGCGGATCTCGACCCGGTCCTCGACGGCGCCGGCGAGGACCTCTTCCAGCGTGCTGTGCATCAGCCCGAGGTAGGGCCCGCGCAGCATCTTCTCCGCCAACGGCCGGTCCAGCCGGGCCGTGATCCGGTCGGCGCCGTCCACGAGGGCGACGGAGTCGACCCGCAACTGGCGGGCGGCGAGCCGGTCGAGGATGCCCATCCGGCCGGCGACGTCGTAGCCGCTGCCGGACAGGTCGATGCCGTAGCCACCGAGTGGGCCGGCCGCGGCCCGCTCGACCACGACGGGCGTATGGCCCGCCTCGTGCAGCCAGTAGGCGCAGGTCAGGCCGGCGACGCCGGCGCCGGAGACGAGCACTCTCACGGCCGGTCCCCGAGCAGGTCGCCCAGCGCGGTCAGCGCCTCGTCGACCGGCAGCGCGGTGTCCAGCAGCCGGTGCAGCAGCAGGCCGTCGACCAGCGCGACGAGCACGGTGGCCGCACCGGCCCGCCGGCCCTCCGACCAGGATGGGTACAGCTCGGCGAGCCGGGCGCCGATGCGCTCCCGCGCGGTGCGCAGTTCCTGCCGCAGCACCGTGCCCAGCATCGGGTCACGCAACGAGCCGGCCATCACCTCCACCGCCAACCGCACCCGCTGGCCGTCGCCGGTGGTGGCCGGCACCAGCGCGCGGACCGCGCCCAGCGCCGCAGGCGCGTCCGGCGCCGCCACCAACGCATCGACGACCGAGCCGACGATCTCGCGGCCGGCCTTGTGGGCGACGGCCTCGTGCAGTCCGGGCAGGCCGCCGAAGTGGTAGTGGATCAGCCCGACGTTGGTACCGGCGCGCTCGGCCACCGCCCGGGTGGTGACCGCGGGCCAGCCGCCTTCGGCCAGCAAGGTGAAGCCCGCCTCGATCAACTGATCGCGACGTCGACGACCGCGGCCCGATGTTGGTCGATCGACTAAGTTGGTCACTCGACCAAGTTAGCACACTCGCGGGACGCCGGTGTGATCTTGGTCCGGCGGGCGGCTTGCGTCGCTGGCCGAGGATGATGCGGTGGACGACGAGAGCAGGCAACCACCCGCGCAGCGCGGGACCCGCCGTGCATGGGCCAGGACCGCCGCGTGGTCGACGGCCACCCTGGCGATCGGTGCCGGGACGGGCGTGGTCTCGGGCCTGGTGTGGTTGCGGGAGGCGCAGCGTTCGCACGATTTCTGCGCCGTTCAGGACGCGGTCAACCCGGAAAGTTACTGCGGTCTTGGATACGGCCTGTTCACCCTCCCGGTCATGGTGGTGGTGGCCGCCTTCCTGGTGACCCTCCTGCTGTGGCTGCTGCTCACCCTCGGCGGCCTGCGGCCCCGCGCCGCCATCGTCGTGCTGGCCCCGGTGTTGACCCTCGCCGCCGGGGGCGGCTTCGAGTACCTGGGCCGCTTCGACGCCCTCGACGATCCCGCGCCGTGGCGGGTCTGGGTGCCCACGGTGGTGCTCGGGCGGGACTTGCCGCCGGGTCGATGCTCGCCCGGTTGCACCGCCGGGATGAACACGACCGCGAATCGGCCCGCTAGGCCCGCCGAGCCGGACCGCCCGGCGCGGCTGACGTCGCTCTGGCGGAGTCCGCCTCGGCGCGCCCAGGCCCAGCAGCCGGCGCGCGCGCTCGGCGGGCAGATGGCCGCGCGTTCCCGGCCCAGCAGGTACGCCGGCGCGGGCCGGAATCCGGTGAACCCGGTCGGTCGGCACAGCGGGCGTTGCGGCCGGGCGTTCGGATGATCGGCGCGGTGCGATCCACGAATGGTGGAACGTGCCCGCCGTACGGCTTTGCTTGCCGAGTACCGCCACGGGCGCCGAGCGCGCGGGGCACCGTGAGTTCGGTGGAGACGCGGTGTCGACGAAGGGCTGGACCATGACGCAACAACCGACGGCCGCCGAGGAGTTGAGCGAACGCATCTTCACCGCAGGCGTTGCCGCGGCCGAACTGGCCGGCGTCTACCTCGGTGTGGTGCTCGGGCTGTACCGGCCCCTCGCCGACCCCGCGAACCTCACCTGCGCCGAACTGGCCGCCTGTACCGGCGTGGACCGCCGATACGCCCGGGAGTGGTTGCAGGGACAGGTGATCTCCGGATTCGTCACGACGTCCGGGCCGGACCTGGAGACCGCGACGTTCAGCCTGCCGCCGGGCGGCCGAGACGTCCTCGTGGACGAGTTGTCACCCACCTATCTGGCCGCGTTGGCGCAGTTCCCGGCCGCGCTGGGCCGAGCGATGCCGGCGCTGGTCCGCGCCTACCGGAGCGGCTCGGGCGTACCTCTCGACGAGTACGGGGCGGACGGGGTCACGGCGCAGGCGGCCCTCAACCGCCCCGCGTACCACAACGAACTGGCCGAGTCGTGGATCGCCGCCATCCCGGATCTCGCGGCCCGATTGGCCGATCGCGACCACCCGGCGCGGGTGGCCGATCTGGGTTGTGGCGGTGGTTGGGCGGGGATCTCCCTGGCCGTCCGGTACCCGCAGATCACGGTGGACGCCTACGACGCGGACCGGACGTCGGTGTCCTTCGCCCGGCGAAACGCCGCGGACTCCGACGTGGCCGACCGGGTCGTGGCAAGGGTGCACGATCTTGCCGAGCCGCTGCCGGACGAGACCAGATACGACCTGGTGATGCTGTTGGAGTGCGTGCACGACATGGCCTATCCCGCCCGCGTGCTCGCCACCGCCCGGAACTGCCTGGCCCCCGACGGCGTGGTTCTGGTCATGGACGAGGCCACCGACGACGAGCTGATCGCACCGACCGACGATCCGGTACAGCGGTTCTTCGGCGCCATCAGCCCCATCTGGTGCCTGCCGCAGGGCCGTTCCGCGCCGGACGCAGACCCGGTCGGTACCGTGATCCGAGCCTCCCGGATGGCCGAGCTGGCCGCCGAAGCCGGATTCGACCGGACGGAAATCCTCCCCATCGAGAACCCGTTCTACCGGTTCTATCGGATGCGAGCCTGACGCGTGTCTCGACCAGGGCGTGTGAGCGAGCCGGATCGGAAGGTCGCCATCGTCACCGGCGGGTCGCGGGGTATCGGCGCCGGCATCGTCGCCGGGTACCGCGCGCAGGGTTGGGCGGTCGTGGCCAACGCGCGCACGATCACGCCGAGCGACGACCCGGCGCTCCTGCCCGTTGCCGGGGACATCTCCGACCCGGCGACCGCCGACCGGATCGTCACGCAGGCGCTCGACCGGTTCGGCCGGATCGACACCCTGGTGAACAACGCCGGCGTCTTCGTCGCGAAACCGTTCATCGAGTACACGGCCGACGACTACGCGCTGGCCGCCGGGGTGAACCTGGCCGGAGCATTCTGGCTCACGCAGCGGGTCGTCGCGCCGATGCTGGACCGGCACGGCGGTCACATCGTGAACATCGCGGCGACCATCGCCGAGGTCGCGGACTCGCACGCACCGGCCGCGCTGGCCGCACTCACGAAGGGCGGCCTGGCCGCCCTGACCAGGTCGCTGGCCATCGAGTACGCGGGGCGCGGCATCAGGGTCAACGCCGTCTCGCCCGGCATGATCCAGACATCGACGCGCCCGCCGCAGAGCCGCCCGGACGGGACGGGCGAGCAGCTGCCACCCATCGGGCATCCGGGCCGGGTCGGCGACGTCGTCGGCGGCGTACTGTTCCTGGAGGCATCGCCGCACGTCACCGGGGAGATCCTGCACATAGACGGCGGTACGAGCGCGGGCCACTGAGCAGGCGCAACCACCGTCGCCGGAGAAGGCAGCACCGATGGAATTCCTCGTCACCATGACCACGCACGTTCCGGACGGAACAGCGGAGCGGGCCGTCGCGGACGTCCGCGCCCGGGAAGCCGCGCACACCGCCGAACTCGCACGAGACGGCCACGTGCTACGGCTGTGGCGACCACCGCTGGCGCCGGGCGAGTGGCGCACGCTCGGGCTGTTCAGCGCCGTGGACGGGCGCGAGCTGGAGCGGATCCTCGCCTCGATGCCGCTTCGGGTCTGGCGCACCGACGAGGTGACCGAGCTGGCGCCGCACCCGAACGACCCGGCCCCGTCCCGGGCAGCGGCGGAACCGAACGGCTCGGAGTACTTCACCACGTTCGTCGTCGCCATCCCCGACGGCACGCCAGCGGAGGTGGTCGAGGACGCCCGTCACGGTGAGGCGACCCGCACGCACCAACTGGCCGAACACGGTCACCTGATCCGGCTGTGGCTGTTGCCGGCCTGGCCGGACGGCTCGCACGCGTTGGGCCTGTGGCGGGCCCGGAACCCGGAACACCTGCGGACGATGCTGGATTCGTTGCCCATGGCACCGTGGCTGACCGAGCAGATCACCCCACTCACGCCGCACCCGAGCGACCCGGCGTCGTCCGGCCCCCGGCCGCCCGCCGGCTGAGCTGGCGGGCGTTCGCATCGACCCACGCGTGTTCGTCCCGGGCGGCCCGGAGCGAGGGCCATGCCGGCGGTCGGCGCACCGGTCAGCCGGCGGCCTCGATGATGCGGATGTCGCGCACCGCGGCGTCGCCCAGCACCGCCAGCGCGTGCTGGTAGGCGTCGCTCCGGTACGCCGCCACCGCGTCCGCCACGCTGTCGAACTCGATCAGCGTCGTCCGCTCGATCGCGCCTTCCTCGAACGCCGCGGCCGGCAGCCCGCGGGCCAGGAACCGACCGCCGTGGGCCCGCATCACCGCACCGCCGAGTTCCGCGTACGCGGCCACCCGGTCGGGGTCGTCGATCACCCGGAACGTGTTGATCCAGTACGCCTTCGGCACCCGTCCGCCCTCCCGCTGCCCGATGCACGCTGCCGCACCATTGTGGCTCACGGTTGGTCAACCGAGCGTCCGGCTGGACGAGCCGACCGGCTCGACCGGGCCCGCCTCGGGCTCCCGGGACAGCCGCCCCGGCCACCAGATGCGCCGGCCGATGTCCAGGTTCAGGGCGGTGACCAGGATCGACCGTACGACGATCGTGTCGAGCAGCACGCCCAGTGCCACCGCGAAACCGATCTCCGCGAACGCGGTCAGCGGCAGCGTGGCGAGCACCGCGAAGGTGCCGGCGAGTACCAGGCCGGCCGAGGTGATCACCCCGCCGGTCGCGGCGAGGCCCACCACCGCGGCCCGTCTGGTACCGACCCGGGCGGACTCCTCCCGGACCCGGGTCATCAGGAAGATGTTGTAGTCGATGCCCAGCGCGACCAGGAACACGAAGACGAACAGCGGCAGCGACGCGTCCGCCCCGCCGAAACCGAACACGTACCGGAACACCAGCGCGCTGGCGCCCAGCGCCGCGGCGAACGACAACACGACGGTGCCGATCAGGATCAGCGGACCCAGCACCGCGCGCAGCAGCAGCGCCAGGATCACGAAGACCACCGCCAGCACGATCGGGATGATCAGGTTGCGGTCGCGGACCGCGGCCCGTTGCACGTCGAGGTTGACCGCCGTGTTGCCGCCGACCTGGGCGTGCGCGCCGGGTACCGCGTGCACCCGGGCACGGGCCCGGTCGACGGTGTCGTAGGCGGCCTGGCTGTCTGGCGCCGAGGTCAGCGTTCCGCGCAGGTAGGCGATGCCGCCGCGGCTGATCGGCGGCGTGACGGTGGCCGCGTCGATACCCGGCGTACCGGCGAAGGCGGCGCGCACCGCGGCGGCCCGGGTGCTGTTGGCGACGACCACCACCGGGCTGCCGGCGCCGGCCGGGAAGTGCGCCGCGAGGGCCTGCTCGCCGGCCACCGAGTCCGGGTGGCCGCGGAACGACTGCGCGTTGGTCAGGCCGGTGGCGTCCAGCGTGACGAGCCCGACCGACAGCGCGGCCAGGACGAGTGCGGTGATCACCCAGGTCCGGCGCGGACGGCGGGCGATCCGGGCGCCGGTCCTGGCCCACAGCCCGCGGCTGGTCGGCTCGTCCGAGCCGTACCGCGGGCGTGCCGGCCAGAACACCCAGCGACCGACGATGACCAGCAGGGCCGGCAGCAGCGTCAGCATCACCGCGAGCGCCACGAACACGCCGATCGCGGCGACCGGTCCCAGCCCGCGCGTCGAGTTGGTCTCCGCGACCAGCAGGCACAGCATGCCGAGCATCACGGTGCTGCCGCTGGCCAGGATCGCCGGACCGGCCCGGTGCAGCGCCACCGCCATCGCCTCGCGCCGTTGCTCGTGCCGGCGCAGTTCCTCCCGGTACCGGGCGATCAGCAGCAGCGCGTAGTCGGTACCGGCGCCGAACACCAGCACGGTGAGGATGCCCGCGCTCTGCGCGTTCACGGTCAGGTGCGCGTACCGCGCCAGCAGGTAGATCACCCCCTGCGCGACGGCGAGCGCCACCCCGGCCGACACGACCGGCAGCACCCACAGCATCGGACTGCGGTAGGTGAACAGCAGGATCACCACCACCACACCGACCGTCGCGTACAGCAGGGTGCTGTCGATGCCGGCGAACGCCTTCGACGAGTCGGCGGCGCTGCCGGCCGGCCCGGTGACGTGCACGGTCATTCCGGCCGCGCCGGTCGTGGCGATGGCCCGGATCCGGTCGACCTCGGTACCGGCCTTCGACCAGCCGTTGCTGCCGAGGTTCAGCGGGATCACGGTCTGCGCGGCCTGACCGTCGCGGGACGGTACCGGCCCGACGACCTTGCCGTCCAGCGAGCCGAACCGGCCGAAGGCGCGCGCGTCGGCCGCCGCCTTCGCCAGGTCGGGCCGGGTCAACCCACCCGGCCGGGTGTACACCAGGACCGCGGGCAGCGTGTTGGGAGAGGTGAACCTCGACTCGGCGGCGAGCACCTGGGTGGACTCGGCGCTGCCCGGCAGCCAGGACTTCGCCTCGTTCTTCTCCACGCCGGTCAACTTGCCGGCCAGCGGGCCGGCCGCCGCCACCACGACCAGCCAGAACAGCACGACCGCGAACCTGCTCCACTTGCCGGTACCGATACGCCCGAGCGCGCGAGCCATCACAGCCCCCCGGTGTCGTCGCGCCCGCCCCCGACCGAGCCCGGGCACCTTCCCGGTCATCGTGGGCCCGATCCGTCCCGGTTCCCATCGGCCGTCCGGCCGCCCCCACCCGGACCGGCCGCCCGAACCATGCCCGCTCCGAGCCTCGAACGGCGCCGATGCCGGGACGATGCCGGCCTGGTCGGGACGGACGGTGTGCGGCACCGGTTGTCCCGCACTCCGGACGTTTTGTTGCGTTCGCGACGCTTCTCCCGAACTACAACGGGTGGCGCAGCTGCGCCTGCCACCGGAGCGAAGGAGAACCGTATGCGAAGACTCGCCATCCGTCAGGCCGGGCGCCTGCTGGCCGGGCTGATGATCCTGCTGGCCGTGTGCACCGCCGCGACGCCGGCGTCGGCCTCCGCCCACCGGGCGGGCTCCGGTGCCACCGCCGTCGCACGCTCCCGGGTCGCGGCCGACGTCCTGATGCACTCGTACGACCCGGTCAAGGCATGGTGGCCGTCGAGCTGGTGGAACTCCGCCGTCGCGCTGCAGACCGTCGGCGACTACATGCAGCGCACCGGGGACCGCAGGTTTCTCCCTCAGCTGGACAACACGTTCGAGAAGGACAAGGGCCCCTTCCCGCCGGGCGTGCTGTCCGGCGACCCGCTGCTGGGCAACTTCACCAGCCGGGCGATCGACGACTCCGAGTGGTGGGGGTTGACCTGGGTCGAGGCGTACGACCTCACCGGCAACCGGAAGTACCTGGACATGGCGACGACCATCGCCAGCTACGCCTATGGGTACTGGGACCCGGGCACCTGCGGTGGCGGCGTGTGGTGGAACGCCGAGAAGACCTACAAGAACGCCGTCACCAACGGTCTGTTCATCCGGCTCACCGCCGAGTTGCACAACCGGATCCCGGGTGACCGCACCTGGCTCGCGCGCGCCACGACGGCGTGGAACTGGTTCACCGGCTCCGGGATGATCAACTCCTCCGGCCTGGTCAACGACGGGCTGACCGATTCCTGTCAGAGCAACGGGCAGACGGTCTGGAGCTACAACCAGGGCCTTGCCATCGGCGCCGGGCTGGAGCTGTGGCGGGCCACCCACGACCGGTCGGTGCTGGCCACCGCGCGGCGCCTCGCCGACGCCGCGATCGCCTCCCCGTCGCTGGTTGACAACGATGTCTTACACGAGTCCTGCGATGCCACCGACCGCACCTGCGACGACAACGGCAAGCAGTTCAAGGGCATCTTCATGCGGTACCTGATGGACGCCGCCGACACCACGCACGATCCGCGCTACACCCGGTTCGTCCAGCGGCAGGCCGCGAGCATCTGGACGGCCGACCGCAACGCCGGCGACCAGCTGGGCGAGCGCTGGTCCGGCCCGACCAGCGACGCCGCCCCGAACGCGTTCGACTGGCGCACCCAGGCCAGCGCTCTGAGCGCGCTGATCGCCGCCGTTCCACGGCCAGCGCCACGGTGGTCGCTGTCGGCCACCCTGTCACCGGCCATGCCGGTGGTCATTCCCGCCGCCAGCAAGCCGACCCGGCTGGCCCTGACCCTGACCGTCCTGGCGACCTCACCCGGCCCGGCACCGATGAACGTACGGGTCGGCACCGCCGGACCCGCCGGATGGACGGTCACCGCCGCACACGACTCGATCGCCCTGCACCCCAACGGCAGCGCCGATCCGGCCCGAGGCAGCATCCCGATGACCGTGCAGGTACCGGCCGACGCGGTGGACGGCCATCACCGGGTCACCGCCACGGTCCGGGCGGGTCCGGGCCTCACCTTCCGGGCAACGGCGGACATCCTCGTCACCCACACCATCGACTTCGACACCGGTACCGCGGCCGAACTGACGTGGATGTTCGACGCCGACGGCTCGCAGAGCAACGGAGTGCGCAACCGCTTCGCCGACAACGACCACTACTTCGTCTACAAGTTCCCGCTGCCGTCCGACACCAGCCGGGCCAGCGCCACGCTCGCGATCGACAACGAATTCCTGGTCCAGGTCAGCCCGGACGGCACGCAGTGGACCACCGTACTGAAGGAGGACCGGCAGATCCACGACGGCTCGAACAAGGCCGACCGCACGATCGACCTCACGCCCTACCTCGGGCCGGACAAGGCGGTCTACGTCCGCGTCTCGGACGCCTTCCCGCAGGACGGCTGGGGCGGCCGGATCTCGCACGTCGCGGTGGACTTCGGCTGAGGTCGCCGCACCCGCCTCGGTCCCGGCCGCGAAGGGCCGGGACCGAGGGCCGCGCCCGATCGCGAGCGGGCGGTTCGGGTCAGCGGCGCCGAGGCACCGGGACGCGGTCCAGGTCGGCGGCGACCACGACGGTGCCGTCGAAGTAGCGGGCCGCCTCCGCCCCGAAGGCGGCGGGATCGTCGTACCGCTGCGAGAAGTGCGTCAGCACCAGGGTCCGGACGCCGCACTCGGCGGCGGCACGGGCGGCCTGCCCGGCGGTCAGGTGCCCGTACCCGGCGGCGAGGTCGGCGTCCGCGTCCAGGAACGTCGACTCGACCACCGCCAGGTCCGCGTCGTCGAGCAGGGCGGACACCCCGTCGCAGAGCCGGGTGTCCATCACGAACGCGAACCGTTGGCCGGGCCGGCGTTCGCTCACCTCGGCGAGGGTCACGGTGCGCCCGTCGAGCTGAACGCTGCCGTCGGTCTGCAACCGGCT
This sequence comes from Actinocatenispora thailandica, assembly GCF_016865425.1. Classification (NCBI taxonomy): domain Bacteria; kingdom Bacillati; phylum Actinomycetota; class Actinomycetes; order Micromonosporales; family Micromonosporaceae; genus Actinocatenispora; species Actinocatenispora thailandica. The sequence continues at coordinate 5,306,405 of NZ_AP023355.1, forward strand.
GATCTGGGCCCCGCGCAGGCCCGCCGCAGCCAGCCGGTCGGGCAGCATCCGGCGCCCGTCCGGCTCCTCGATCCGGTACCCGAACGACTCCACCAGGTGGTCGAGGCGCCGCGCCGTCAGGGTGCCGAACGCACCGGTCGCGATCACCCCGTCGGAGGAGACCGGCGTCTCGCGCAGCTCGGTCGTCTCGTGGTACACCGAGGCGTACCGCAACCGGGCGAAGAACTCCCGCCCGCTCGCTGGATAGTACGCATCCACCGGATGCCGGACCCGGTCCAGCGACAGCCGCTGCAGCACGCCCGGTACGCCGAGGCAGTGGTCGCCGTGGAAGTGCGTCAGGCACAGCCGCGTGATGTCGGAGGCGGCGAGCCGGGCGTGCGCGAGCTGGCGCTGAGTGCCGTCGCCCGGATCGAACAGGAACCCCTCGCCGTCCCATCGCAGCAGGTAGCCGTTGTGGTTGCGGGCCCGGGTCGGCACCTGGCTCGCGGTGCCCAGCACGGCCAGCTCACGAAGCGACATGGCGCGACCCTACGACGCCGCCGGATCCCGGCTTCGTGGTGCTCGGCGATCCGGGTCTGCCATCGCTGCACCGGCGCGGCTCAGCGGGTGCGGTAGCGGGCGTGGATCATGCCGCTGTCGAAGGTGCGTTCCTCGACGAGTTCGAGATCCAGGCGCACCCCGTCCGGGAAGAACCGCTTGCCGCCACCGACCACGCTGGTGGTGACGAACAGGTGGTACTCGTCGACCAGGCCGGCCGCGATCGCCTGGGCCGCAAGGTTCGGACCGTCCACGGTCAGATCGCGGTCGGACTCGGCCTTGAGCGCGCGCACCGCATCCGGATCGAAGCTCCGCTCGATCCTGGTCCTCGCACTGGACACCGACTGCAGCGTCGTGGAGTACACGACCTTCTCCGCTGCCTGCCAGTCGCGCGCGTACTGCACGATGTGCGGCGGCAGGTCGGGCTGGCTGTGCGCGGTCTCCCAGTAGACCATCGTCTCGTACATCCGCCTGCCGTACAGGTAGGTGCCGACGGGACGGTAGAGGTCGTTGATGAAGGTGTGTACCTCCGGGTCCTCGGCGCCGGTGCCGAGGCCGCCCTCGGCCGCCTCGGCGTAGCCGTCGAGCGAGGTGATCATCGAGTAGATGAGCTTCGCCATCCGTCTCCTCCAGATCCGAACACGCGTCAGCCGCTCGCAAACGCTGCAAGTGGTGACGTCCGCGCGGCCCGGAACTCATCGGTCGGCTGGCCGACCGGTCCGCGAACTCCCGGCGAACCGTGCCTCCCAGCGTTCGCTGACCCGGCGGCAGCGTGGGCTACGAGCAGGTGATGCAGCAACGTGCGGCCGGCCTGGCGGCAAGCCGTTCCTCGGCGATCGGCTGCCCGCACCGTTCGCAGACGCCATAGGACCCTGCGTCGACCCGGCGCAGCGCGGCGTCGATCTCGCCGATCCGTTCCCGCGTGGCGGCCAGCAGCGCGGTCAGCTGGGCGCGTTCGAAGCCGATGGTGGCGCCCTCCGGGTCGTGCTCGTCGTCGGCGTTCGAATCGCGTGATGCCACGAACAACTCGGTCAGCTCCCGGTCCAGCGTCGCCGCCTCGATCGCTGCGCTTGCACGCAGTCGCAGCAGCTCGTCCCGGATCACCGTGCCAGCGTAGCGATCTGCGGTGTGCTCATGGCGCCGTCGCTGCCGGACCGCCGCGACATGTCGGGTTCGCGGTGAAACCAAACCGGCCGCGCACGCTGAGGGTGATCGCCACCTTCGCGACGCCACCACGCAGCACGCACGCGGCAGGCGGCTCCGGCTGCCGCCCCGTCGGACGGGGTGAAGCCACGTGGCCGCCCCGAGGTCACCGGGTGGCGGGGGCCGGGGGCGCGGTGGTCGTGCGGGTCTCGCGCAGGGTGAGCAGGCCGGTGAGGACGACCAGCGCCGCGGTCAGGCCGTGCACGGCGAACGCGACGGCCGCCGAACCGTGGTGGGCGAGCACGGTGGTCATGTCGCCGAGCGGGGTGAGGGCCGTGGCCAGCAGCACCCAGCCCAGGGCGCGGCGGTGACCGGTCACCAGCAGGATGGCCAGTACCAGACCGGACACGATGTCGCGGATGCCCTTGAGGATCAGGAAGCCGTCGCCGTCGCCGGAGGGCCAGTGCGGCAGGCCGAACCCCGGCGCCGTGGTTTCCGGCGTGAGCACGTAGCTCACCCCGACGTACCCGATGAACAGGATGCCGGCGGTGATCAGGACGGTGTTGACGGTCTTGCGGGACATGGTCGTCTCCTTGCTTGGTTCGGATGAGAGCCAGCGGCTCGGCCAGGCCACGCCGGGTACGAGCCGGGGTGGGGTGGTTCAGGCCGCGCGGACGCGGCGGATGTGGCGGGCATAGCGGGGGCGGCCGATCAGGTGCCAGAAGCCGCGTACCGGTGCGGGAAGGACGGACAGCAGCAGGGCCCGCTCGGCGGGATCCGCATCCTCCAGGACCAGACCGAACAGCGTCAGCAGGGTCGTTTTGGGAGTGTTGGCCACCAGGTGAGTGCCCAGCGAGGCCCATTCCTGCTCGGTGATGTGCTGCGCGGCGAGCGGCAGCAGGGTGGTCTCCTCGTCGTCGAGGTGTTCGAGCAGTACCGCCCAGTGGTCGGCGAGGGCCGCCACGACGGTGTCGCGTTCGGTGACCGCGGCGGTGGCCTCCCAGGCGGGCATCGCCGCGTCCAGCCGGGTCAGCGTCGCCGCGATCCGTTCGTGCTGGGCCTCCATCCGCAGGATCACCTCGGCCTCCAGGTCGACCCGGGACAGCAGCGGCGGCCACAGCAGCTCGTCCTCACCCTCGCTGTGGTTGTGCAGTCCGAGCCGGTAGTCGCGGAAGTGGTCGGCGAGCACCCTGGCGCGGGCGGTGTCGCCCGGGGCGACCGCCGAGACCAGCTCGATCAGCAGCCGCGACTCCCGGCGGAAGGCGCGGTGGACGATTTCCATGTCCTGGGTGTTGACGGTCATTTGGCTCCTGCCTTTCCTGCGTTCGACGTGGTGAGACTGCTCCCGGGCGGTTGGAAGGCACTTGGAGCCGACTTGGCGTGCTGCTCGCGACCGCGCATACGATGTGCCAGGTCATGGTCTTGATCCGGGTACTGGGCTCGTTGGCGGCCGAGGTCGGCGGCACGCTGGTGCCGCTGGGCGGTCCGCGGCAGCGCGGCGTGCTGGCGCTGCTGGTGGCGGCCCGCGGCCAGGTGGTGCCGGTCGACCGGCTGGTCGAGGACCTGTGGCGCGGCGAGCCGCCGGCCCGCGCCCTGTCGTCGCTGCAGGCGTACGTGTCGAACCTGCGCCGCCTGCTGGAGCCGGGGCGACCGCCGCGGACCCCGGCCAGCCTGCTGGTGAGTGCACCGCCCGGCTACGCGCTGCGGCTGCCGCCGGGGGCGGTGGACGCGTGGCGGTTCGAGGAACTGCTCGATCAGGCCGGTACCGTCGCCGACGCCCGGGAGGCGCGCGCCCTCCTGGCCGAGGCGCTGGGGCTGTGGCGGGGCCCGGCCTTCGCCGAGGTCGCCGACGAGCCGTGGGCCGCCGCCGAGACCGCCCGGCTGCACGAGCTGCGCCTGGTCGCCCGCCAACTGCACGTCGCGGCCGGGCTGCGGATCGGTGACCCCGCGGCGGTGGTGGTCGAGGCGGAAGGGCTCACCCGCGACGAGCCGCTGCGCGAGGAGGGTTGGCGACTGCACGCCCTGGCCCTGTGGAGCAGCGGCCGGCAGGCCGAGGCACTGGCGGCGCTGCGCCGGGCCCGCGCCACCTTCGCCGACGAGCTGGGGCTCGACCCCGGCCCGGACCTGGTGGCGCTGGAGGAGGCGATCCTCACCCAGCGCACCGACGTCCTGCGCGCGGCGGTCCCGCCGCCGGACGCGAAGACGCGGCCGGTGGAGGCGAAGCCGGCGTTGGAAGCGAAGCCGCCGTTGGCGAGCGCCTCGACGACGGCGCGCGACGAGGCCGGAAAGGTCCTGTTCGTGGGCCGCGACGGCGAGCTGGCGGCGCTGCTGGCGGTCGCCGGCCAGGCCGCCACCGGGGCGGCACGCGTCGCGCTGGTCACCGGGGACGCCGGGCTCGGGAAGTCGACGCTGCTGGAACGGCTCGGCGCCCGGCTGGCCGCGGACGGGTGGCTGGTGGCCGCCGGGCGCTGCCCCGAGGGGGACGGCGCCCCGCCCGCGTGGGCGTGGGTGGAGGCGCTGCGGACGGTGGCGCAGACCGCGCCGCCGGGCGAGTTCGCCGACGACGTGGCGCCGCTGCTGTCCGACGCGGTGCCGGTGGACGGTGACGCGGCGGCCGGGCGGTTCCGGCTGCGCCGCGCGGTGTGGCACTGGCTCGCCTCGGCGGCCCGGGACCGGCCGGTCGCGGTGCTGCTCGACGACCTGCACTGGGCGGACGCCGCGACGCGGGAACTGCTCGCCGGCAGCGGTACGGTGCCGGCCCCGGTCCTGCTCGTCGCGGCCTACCGCGGCGACGAGAGCGAGCGGCTCACCGACACGCTGGCTTCCCTCGCCCGGGCCGAGCCGTTCCGGCTGGAGCTGCCCGGCCTGACCGGCGCGGCGGTTGCGGCGCTGGTCCGTGCCGAGTGCGATGCCGACGACGCGACCGTGGCCGGGATCGCGGACCGTACCGGCGGCAACCCGTTCTACGTGCGGGAGAGCGCGCGGCTGCTCAGCGGCGAGGGCGCCCTGGTCGCGCTGTCCGAAGTCCCCGAAGGGGTACGCGACGTGCTGCGGCGCCGGCTCGCCCGGCTCCCCGAGGCCGGCGTGTCGGTACTGCGGCTGGCGGCGGTGGCCGGCCGGGAAGCCTCGGTGGACGTGCTGGTGCGGGCCGCCGACTGCGACGAGGACGGCGTGCTGGACGCGCTGGACGCCGGGGTCATCGCCGGGCTGCTCGACGAGCCGGCGCCCGGGGTCGTCCGGTTCGTGCACGCGCTGGTACGGGACACGCTGGTGGCCGACGTCAGCCGGCTGCGGGCGACCCGGATGCACGCCCGCATCGCCGCCGCGCTGGAGGGCAGCGGCGATGTCGCGGCCCTCGCCCACCACTACGCCCGGGCCGGGTCACCCAAAGCCGTCGGCTACTGCGTCCGGGCCGCCGAGCTGGCCGAGGCACGCTATGCGCACGACGTGGCGGCGGCGCTGCTCACCGACGCCGTGGCGGGTTGCACCGATCCGGACGAGCGCGTGAAGCTGTTCGGCCGGCTGCTGCGCGCGCAGGTCCGGGCCGGTGCCGTCGCCGCGGCCCGAGAGACCCGCGAGCGGGCGGTGCAGTACGCCGAGTCGGTCGGCCGGGACGACCTGACGATCGCCGCGTTCACCGCCTGGACCGAGCCCACCTCCTGGCAGATCCGCACCTACGGCACGCTCGATCACCGCGTGGTCGGCCGGCTGCGCGCCCTGCTGCGCCGCACCGACCTGGCCCCGAGGTACGCTCCCGGCTGCTCAGCGCCTACGCGATCGAGCTGGTCGGCGAGGACGATTCGGCGGCTCTCGCCGCGGCGGGCGAGGCGCTCGATCTCGCCACCGATCCGGATCTGCGGGCCGCGGCGCTGCTGGTGCTGGTGCACGGGACCGAGCATCCGAAGTACGCCCGGGAGCTGATCGAGATCGGCGTCGAGCACGACCGGCCGGGCTACCGGGTCACCGGGCTGCTCAACCTGGCCGTGGACGCCGCCAAGGGCAACGACCCGACGAAGATGCGCCGCGCGATCGAGCAGGCGCTCGACCTCGCCCGCGCCTACCGGATGCCCGAGCCGATCGGGGTCGCCGAGATCGCGCTGGCGACCCTGGTACTGATCGAGGGCCGGTTCGCCGACGCCGCGCGGCTCTACACCGAGGCCGCCGGTCGGATGGCGCGGGCCGGCTCGGTACACGCGGGGTTCCTGCGGCTCGCGCTGGCGACGATCCGGCTCGGCGAGGGCACGCTCGGCGAGCACCTCGACGAGGTGCGCGCGCTGCACGAGGAGGTCGGGCCGATGGCCGGCGACCTGCTGGTGCTCGCCCTGCATGCTGCCGGCCGCACCGAGGAGGCTCGCCGGGTCAACAGGACGGCAGGCCCGATCCGTCGGGACTTCTTCTTCACGTTCCTGACCAGCCTGCGCGCGATGGCCGTCGTCGCACTCGCGGGCGCCGGCGCCGCCGACCCGGGCACCGCCGAGCAGCTGTACGCCGACCTGTTGCCGCACCGGGACGGTCCGCCGGCCGGCGTGGAGAGCCTGTCGCTGGCCCTCCCCCCGATCGCCCACACGCTCGGCGAACTCGCCCTGCTGCTGGGCCGCGCGAGCGACGCGGCCACCCACTTCGCCGAGGCGGCGGCCATCGCCGAACGGTGGAACGCGCCGCACTGGTACGCCGAGGCGCGGGCTCGCGCCGACGGCGTCGCCGAGGTCCCCGTCCCGCGGCAGCGCTGAGAGCAGGTGGGCCGTCCGCGGTGTCGCCCCGGGGCCGCCTCGCGGGGCTCGGTCGCCCGGCGCGACCGGCGGCACCCGGGCCCGCCTGTCGCGGGCCGGACCGCGGCCTGCCGGCTGGTGATCGTCGGTAACGGGGCCGATCAGGCGCGGTCGTGGAGCGTGATCTGGTAGCCGTCCGGGTCGGCGAAGGTGAATGTCCGGCCGAAGGGGCCGTCGACGGGTGCGGAGACGATGGTGTGGCCGTCCGACACGAGGGCATCGTGGATGGCCTGGACCTCGGTGGCGTGCAGCCAGATCGCGGCGCCGATGCCGGGCTGGGCGACGGATTCGAGGTCGGTGCCGGGGACGAGGTCGCGGAGCGCGAACGCGATCGGTTTGGTGTCGAAGACCACGGCGTGCGCGGGTCCGACCGGTGCGCGGACCAGGCCGAGGTAGCGCTCGTAGAACGCCTGCGACGCGTCGAGATCGCGCGCTTGCAGCGAGATGAAGTCGGGGCCGGTGGCGGGCATGACGTTGCTCCTTCGTTCGTGTCAGTCTTCTGACATGCAGCAGCGTATGTCAGAATCCTGACATGAGTCAAGACGGTACCGGCATCGACCTGGAGACATCCCTGGGCTACCTGCTGAAGGAGGCGTCCAGCGTGCTGCGGTCGGCCATGGAGGAGGTGCTGCGACCGCTCGGGATGAGCGTGACGCACTACTCCTGCCTCGAACTGCTGGCACAGCGACCGGGCTTGTCGAACTCCGAGCTCGCCCGCGGCGCGTTCGTGACCCGGCAGTCGATGAACGTGCTGCTGCAGGCGCTGGAGCGGGACGGCTACGTGACCAGGCCCGCGGAGGCAGCCGTCGGGAAGGTCCTTCCCGCGCGACTGACCCCGCGCGGCCGACGGAGCCTGGAGAAGGCATCGGCTGCGGTCCGGGCCGTCGAGGTCCGCATGCTGGCCGGACTGACCGAGACCGAGCGCGCGACCGCGTTGCGGATCCTGCGCAGCATGATCCGCTCGCTGCGGGAGGGTGGCACCGACGACGCGTAGCCGTTCGTGGCGGCCCGCCGCGCGAGGACGACGGGACGGCGGCGACCCGTTCCGCGGGCTTTACATTCCCCTAGAGGAATGTATGATGAGCGCATGACTGAGATCATCGAACGCGTCGTTGCCGCCACACCCGAGCGCGTCTGGCAGCTGTGGACCACCCCGGAGGGCATCTCCCGCTGGTGGGCGCCGGAGGGCTTCCGCACCGACGTCACCCAGCTCGACCTGCGGCCCGGCGGGGACCTCGTGTACACCATGACCGCTGTCGCGCCCGAACAGGTCGCCTTCATGCAGCAGCACGGGATGCCGCTGGCCACCGAGTCCCGCAAGGTCTTCACCGAGATCGACGAACCCGCGCGGCTGGGCTACCGGTCGGTGATCGACTTCGTGCCCGACCACGAGCCGTACGAGCAGCTCACCGAGATCGAGCTGGCCCCGGTCGAGGACGGCACCCGCATCGTGATGCGGGTCGAACCGATGCACGACGAGGAGTGGACCGGCCGGCTGGTCGCCGGGCGTACCAACGAGCTGGACAACCTGGCCCGGCTCGTCGCGGCGGAGTGACGCGCGACGGCGGGGGCGGGCGCGCCGAACCAGGCGTCCCCGTCCCTGGCGCCGGGGACGGGGACGGGGCCGGCGCGCCGGTCGACACCCAGCGCGCGGTTGCCGCGGTGGGCGAACCGACCCGCTTCCGGATCGTCGAGCTGCTCGCGGTCCGGGCCCGCACCGTGGGCGAGGTGACCGAGGCGATCGGCGCCCTGCAACCGCAGACCACCAAGCACCTGCACGCGCTGGCGGCGGCCGGCGTCGTCCGGCTGCACAAGCTGGGGCGCCGCCGCGTGGCGCGGCTCGACCGGGCCACGCTGCACCAGCTTGCCGACCACTTCGGTCGGCTGGCCGAGCACGACCCCGACGATGCCGTACTGGACGGGTACGAGGCGGCGATCGCCGCCGAGACCGCAGCAGGGCCCACCGGCGAGGGCGTCCGGGTGCTGCGCTTGCACCGGATCGTCCGGGCCCCGGCGCGGACCGTGTGGACGGCGTGGACCGACCCGGCGCGGGCGGTCCGGTGGTGGGCACCGCCGCACTTCGCCGTCGAGGCACTCGAGATCGCACCGCACGCCGGCACACCGATCCGGCTGGTGCTGCGCGAAGGCGACGGCGCCCGGTACGAGTCGGGGGGCAGGGTGATCGAGGCCGAGCCCGGCCGCCGGCTGGTGTTCACGCTCGCGCCGGTCGACCGAACGGGTACGCCGCTGTTCTCGGCCATCCACACGCTCGACCTGCACCGCGACCGCTCCGGCGGGACGGGCGTGGAGCTGCGCATCGAGGTGTCCGACGTGGCGCCCGAGGCGGCGCCGGCGATCGCCGGTCTGCAACCGGGCTGGACGCAGCTGCTCGATGCGCTGGCCGCGGTGCTGGAGGCGGACGGCGGACACTGACGGCTGCGCCGGCCCCGACGCGGGGCCGGCGCCGGTCGCGGAGGCGCGGTCAGCTGGCGGTCAGGATCGTGCGCAGCTTCAGATCGACGGTCGGGGCCGTCGGGCTCCGCGGCGCGTCGTAGTTGCTCAGCACCACCGCAGTCCAGTCGGTCCCGGGAAACCAGTCGACGTTGGCGTAGACGCCGGGCGCACCGCCGGAGTGCCCCGCCGTCCACCGGCGGCCGTCGATGAGCCGCAACTGCGCGCCGTAGCTGCCGTACTCGGCCATCGACGGTGCTCCCGGCGGGGGCGGCAGTGGCTTCAGCGCCGTCTTCGGGGTGAAGAACACCTCCTGGTACGGCGCGGCCAGCAGCGACCCGGCGGCCAGCGCGCGGGCGAACCGGACCAGGTCGCGCGCGGTACCGAAGGCGTTGCCGGCCGGGTCGCCGATGAACACGAACGCGTCCGTGGACAGCGCGTCGTGGCGCTTGCCGGAACTGTCCGTCGGGTACGGATGGGCGATGCGCCGCTCGCTCTGCCACTGCGGCAGCGTGCAGAAGCTCGCGTCCGTCATCCCGGCGGCGCCGAACACGTGCCGCTGCACGTACTGGTAGTAGGACTGGCCGGAGACCTGCTGCACGATGCAGCCGAGCACGTGGTAGCCCGCGTTGCTGTACCGCTCGCCCGCACCGGGCTCGAACGCCAGCTGCTCCTTGCGGATGAACTCCAGCGTCCCGTCCATCATCCGTTCCGGTGTGGTCCAGGTCTTCGCCGCGTCGAAGTACCCCTTGTCCTGCATGAAGTCGCCCAGCCCGGAGGTGTGGGTCAGCAGGTGGTGGATGGTCACCTTGTCGGCCACCGGCGCGCTGAACCCGCTCAGGTGCTCGCCGATCGTGTCGGTGACCGCGAGCTTGCCGCGCGCCACGAGCTGGGCGACGGCGGTCGCGGTGAACAGTTTCGTCACCGAGGCCAGGCAGAAGATCGTGTCGGCCCTGTTGCGGACCCGCGTCTTCCGGTCGGTGAAGCCGTACGAGCGGGACAGCACCGGGTGGCCGCCGCGGGCGACCAGCACGGTGCCGGAGAACTGGTCCTTCGCCGCGAGTCCGCTCAGGTACCGGTCGAACTCGCCGCCCTTGCGCAACGCCGGTGGTACCGGGGAGTCGCCGCCGCGCGGTGCGCCGCTGCGGTCCGAGCCGGTGGCACCGGCCGCCTCGGTCAGTGCCCAGGCGCCGCCGACGGTGGCGGCCGGCGCGACCGCGAGCGTGCCGAGCAGCGAGCGCCGGCTCCACGGCCGGCGAGTGCTGGAGTGCGATGTGGTCATGCCGCCCACTGTCCGTCCGGGCCGGGCCGGTCGGCGTCCACCCGTGGGCAGACCCGCACGTCTGCCCTGCGGCGTACGCCGTTCCCGGTCCTACCGCCCCGGCCCTTCCCACCCCTGGCCCTTCCCGCCCCCGGTCCTGCCCGCCCCCCGGCCCTGCCCGTCCGCGAACCTGGGCACCCGACGCCCCGTCCGCCGGCGTCCCCGACACTTGTGGCCCCGGACGCCCCGGCTCCGGACGCTCGCCGCCGCGCGGCGGATCCGGTGCGGCGCCAGCGGTCCGGGACCGGATCAGGCGTGTCGGTCGTGGGTCAGTGACGCGTACTTCGGGGTGCCGGTGCGGAAGCGCTCGGCGGCGAACAGCCGGAGCCGGTCGGCCGCCGCGCGATCGCCGTACACCGCGTCCGCGAGCAGCCGCCCGGTCAGCCCGGACAGCAGGATGCCGTAGTACGAGTGCCCGGTCGCCCACCACAGCCCGTCGGTGCCGCTCGGACCGAGTACCGGGGCGTCGTCGGCGGCCACCGGACGCTGCCCGACGCACCAGCCGTCCAGCGGCAGCTCGCGAACCGCCGGGACCGCCGCCACCGCCCGGTCGAGCACCTCGTACATCCCGGCGACCGTGTTGTGGTCGCCGAGCCCGGCGGCGTCCTCGACGGTACCGGCGATCATCAGCCGGCCGTCCCCGCGCGGTACCAGGTTCGCCCCGGCGCGAAGCACGGTGCGCACCGTGGGAGCCTCGGTGCGGTCGCGCACCAGCAACGACTGGCCCTTGACGGCGCGAAGCGGGAAGCGCGCCGTCTCGGGGATGCCGCCCAGGCCGGTACTCGCCGCGCCGGCCGCGACGAGCACCAGCGCGGCGTCGAGGTCGGTACCGTCGGACAGCGTGACGCCGACGATCCGGTCTCCGTCGGAACGCAGTCGCGACACCGGAACGCCGGTGCGCACCGTGCCCTGCCGGGACCGGATCCCGCGCAGCAGCGCACGGCCGGCCGCGTCCGGGTCGACGCACCCCTCGCCGGGCACCCACAGGCCACCGATCATCCCGCGTACCAGCGGTTCCAGCTCGTGCGCGGTGGCGGCGTCGACGACGCTGGAGTCGATGCCGAGTTGTGCGTGCAGGGTCCGGAGCGCATCGGCGCGCGCCAGCCCGGCGTCGTCGAACGCCGCCACCAGCGACCCGATCCGTTGGTACGCCGGGTCGACGCCGGTGTCGTCGAGCAACGAGGCCGCGAACCGGTCCCAGTCGGCGTGGGCGTCGGTGCGCAGCCGCAGGAACTGGTCGTCGGCCGGCTCCAGGTAGCCGACCGGGGCGATCATCGCCGCCGCAGCGCGTGAGGTGAACCGCAGCGGTTCGCCGGCCTCGACCACCGTGACCCGCGCGCCGTGCCGCGCCAGGTGCCACCCGGCCGACAGGCCGATGATCCCGCCGCCAACCACGAGGACGTCCGTCATCCCGCCACCACACCCTCCGCATCGTCCGCACCACGATCGGCTGCTCGGTGCACCGGCTCCGCGAGGATGACGGGGCCGTACCGGTGCAGCCCCCACCTTGCCGGACGACGGCGGGCCGGCGGGCCGTCTCAGTCGACGGGTTCGAGGCGCCAGCGCACGATGCAGAACCCGTGCCGCAGCGCCTGCGCCAGGGCCTGCTGGTCGGGCCGTCCGCTGGCATCCTTGGGCAGCGGCACGAAGCGCTGCAGCGCGGGGTTTGCCGCCGACATGATCGCGAGCAGCCGGGTCACCTCCGCCTGGTCGCGCACCAGGTCGGGCCGGGCGACCCGATCACGGCCGCGGATGCGCAGCCGTACGGCGGTGGCGGGGTCGAGGTTCAGCTTCCACTTGCCGCCGCCCGGGGTGAGCAGGACCTCGCCGTCTCGCACGTAGCTGATCGGTTGCTTGTAGAGCTTGCCGGTGCGGCGGCCGTGAATGTAGGCGAGCATGAGCCGGCCGCCCAGCGGGGTCGCGACGGGCAGCCCGAGCAGCCCTCGCATCGGGACGTTGGCCAGGTTCATCAGCTTCGGCTGGATGCGCCGCCGGAGTGTCTGCCGCTGGGTGCCTGTCATCTCGTTGCCTCCTTGGTGCCCTGTCTCGGTGGGCGCTGCGCACCCGGTCAGCGGGGCCGGATTGTCGGCCCGCGCGGGGCGCCCGGCCGGCTCCCCGATACATTAGACGTCTAATGATTAGACACCGTATCATTGACGAGCCGGCGCAGCCAACCAGCGACGAGCGGGAGCAGCCGTCGAGGTACGCCTCGGGCTCGACGCCTCCCCCGACCCGCGCCGGCCGTGGCTCGCCCCCAGCGGTACCCCGCTGCGTGGAAAGCGCCCGATATCGTTGCCGGATGGTCGAGATCCCGTTTGACCGCGTCGAGCACCTGGTGCGCATCCCCGTCCGGCTGCCCGGCGGCGAGACGGCGCGGTTCCTGGTGGACACCGGGATCGGGATCACGGTCGTCTCCCCGACCCTGGTCGAACGGTGTGGTCTCGCGGCCACCGGGCACAGCTACACCGGTCACCGGATGTCGGGGCAGGCGGTGCAGATCCCGCTGGTCGAGCTGCCGCACCTCGATCTGGGTGGCCGGCTGCTCGCCGCCGGCACCGCCGGGCAGGCCGATCTCGGTCCGGCAGACGGCGCGAACGGCTTCGACGGGATCCTCGGACTCGACCTGCTCGGCGAGCTTCCCCTGACCATCGATCCGTTCCGGTCGACGGTCGCGCTCGGCGCGGTGTCTGGGCCCACGACGCGGCACCGCATCGAGGTTCCGGTGCGACCACACCGGGACGGCCCCGCCGTCGACCTGCTGGTCGAGTTGCAGCTGCCGGACGGCACCGTCACCGAGGTCGAAATCGACACCGGGTCGGCGGAGACGATCCTGGACACCCGGTTCATGCCCGCCTGCTCGGTGGACGGCAGCGAGACCGCGGCCCGCACCGTCGAGGGCGTCGACCAGACCGGACACCCGTTCGTGCGCCGGTTCATCCCGATCGACGGCGCGGTCGCGCTCGCCGCGGCACCGGGCACCGCGCTGCCACGACCCACCGTGATGTTCCAGGACCTGGCCCTCAACGGTCTGATCGGCACCACCTTCCTCGACCGGTACGTGCAGACCTACGACACCGGCCGGGCCATCCTGACTCTCGCACCGCCGCAGGGCGCCTGACCGCCGCCGACCACCCGGACGATCCGGCCGGGCCTGCGACGGAGAAGTGGCAGCCCGCTCGGGCCATGCCGCGCGCTCCAAGTCGTTTCCAAGCGCACCGGAGCACGCTGCCTGCCATGACCGCACTCCGGGCGAGCCGCCACGACACGGTGCTGGCCCAGCGGGCCTTCCACCGCGCATCCGCACTGCCGGCCGCGCGGACCGACCGGAACCGCCGCGCCGCGCGGCAACACACCGGCTCGGCCGAACGACGACCCCGAGCAGCCCGTGCTGCCCGGGACAAGGAGACAGAGGAACGATGAGCGCCAAACGGGTATCGATGCGGGCGTCGTACTACGCCGCACACACCTACATGATCCTGGGAGTCAGCTCCGGGCTGTTCTACCGCGAGTTCACCAAGGCCAACCACTTCACCGGGGACACCCAGCTCGCGGTCACGCACACCCACCTGTTGGCCCTGGGCATGCTGGGCTTCCTGATCGTCCTGGCACTCGACAAGCAGTTCCAGCTGTCCGGCACGAGGTTGCACACCACCTTCTTCTGGCTGTACAACGCCGGCATCGCGGTGAGCGTGACCATGATGGGTGTGCACGGCTGCCTGACCGTACTCGGCCAGAGCGTCCCGGAGGTCGTGCCGATCGTCGCGGGCATCGGCCACACCGTGCTCACCGTCGGGCTCGTCCTGTTGTTCGTGCAGATCGGCAAGCGCCTGAAAGATCCGGTGCAGCAGCCGCCGGCGGTCGAACTGTCGGAGCGGGCAACCGTCTAGACACCGGCGAAGCTCGCGATCGTGCCGCTCGGCCGGCTGCCCGCCGACGGCACCGGCCGAGCCGAGCCGCCCCGGCCCGGCCCGGCCCGGCCCGCGCAGCTTCGCAGGATGCCGGGGGCGCCGCGGGCGCCGGGCAGCCAGGCCGGCGCCGTGGCGAGCACGGACGCCGATCCCGTCGCTCAACCGACGGGGGCGCGTGCGGCCGCCGCCGCGTCTACCAGGTGCTGCTCGGCCTCCCGGCTCAGCGACGTGCGAAGCAACGTGCCCTGGAAGTCGTACTGCGCCATCGCAGCGACCACCTTGTCCTCGGTGATCTGATCGACCAGCAGGAACAACGCGGCCTTACCGGGTTGCAACTTCGATCCGACATCGCGCATGAACGAGTCGTTCACACCCGTGTCGGCGAGCTTGCCGGACAGCGCGCCGCCGGCCGCGCCGACCGCCATCCCGAACAGCGGCGCGAAGAACAGCAGGCCGATCAGCCCGCCCCACAGCGCGCCGCCGGTCGCACCCCGACCGGTACTGCTGCGCAGCTGGTGCAGCTTGATAGTGCCGTCCATGTGGGCCTCGACGATCACCGCGTCCGCGACCGAGATCAGCCCTTCCCGTTGCAGTTCCAGGATCTTCTGCCGGGCCATCTCGGCCGTGGTGACGTCCCGGTACCCGATCGCTACCAGATCGCTCATCGTTCCTCCGTCCCCGATTCGTGGCCCGGCGGCATCCGCACGCTCCCGCCCGGGCACCGGATCAACGTGTTCGCGGGGCGCGATCGCACCCCGCTGATCTCACCCGTTGCGGATCTGCGCCCCGGTCCGGTCCACCAGGCCTCGTCGGTGCCCGGTGGGCCGTTCCCCGGGGCGGCTACCTGCGCAGCAGACCGTCGCAATTGGTGCGAGGCGGTCAGCTCGGCGGCGCCGAGGAGTGCCGGGATCCCGGCGCCTCGGCCCGATGCTCGGTATCAGGCTCCGCCGTCCGTGTCGTCTGCGCGTCCATCCGCGCCGAGGCGCCGGGCTGGTGGGTCATCGGCCACCGTTCCGCCCCCGCGCTCGCCCCGCTGGCCAGCTGCTCCTGGCGCCGGCTGGTCGAACCGACCGCGGCCAGCGACCAGATCACGAACACGTCCAGCGCGATCATCAGCAGCGCCCAGAACGGGTAGTACGGGATGAAGAAGAAGTTGGCGATGGCCGACAGGCTGGCCAGGACGATCCCGGCTCCGCGTGCCCACGCCGAGCCGTTCACGAACAGGAAGATCCCGGTCAGTACGGCTACCGCGCCGATGCACAGGTGGATCCACCCCCAGGCCGTGGTGTCGACCTTGTAGAGGTAGTTGGATGCGACGACGTAGAAACCACCTCGAACGATCGCCTCGATGCCCTGGAACACCTGGAACACGCCCACGATGAGCAGCATCGTGGCGGCGAACATCGTGCCGCCCCGCGCCCACGACCGTGCAGTGCTCGACTGGCTCATGACTGTGCCTCCTCCCCCGGTACGGCCGTGCCTCGGCCGGCGGACGCCGCCGCCAACACGGCACGACACCACCGTCCCCGACCCGGACGCCCCGGTCCTCACCCGATGCGGGTGAACGACCCGTTGTCGGTGCCCCGGCCGGCGTTTCGTGCCCCGGTCCGAGCGGCGTCCGGCCGAGCCGCGTCAGTCCGAGCCGCGTCAGTCCGGGTCGTTGACGCCCGGACGCGGGACCGGCGTCGCGGCCGGCGGGTCCAGCAGCCCGCGTACCCGGCCCTGCCGGATCGCCTCCCGCCGGTTGTTGACCGCCAGCTTGCGAAACAGGCTCTTCAGGTGCGTCTTGACGGTGTTCACGCTCAGGTGCAGGTCGGCCGCGATCTCGTCGTTGCTGCTCATCGACGGCAGGTAGCGCAACACGGTCAGCTCGCGTTCGGTCAGCGGCTCGGCGGGCGGCTCGCTGGTCGTGCCGATGCGCTCGTCGAACAGCGTGTCGGCGAAGGCCGCGTACGTGCCGAGCACCCGCTGCTGGCGCCGAACCAGCGGCGCCAGCCGGTCGCCGGCGATGCGGAACGGGTGGCTGAGCCGGTCCTCGCAGGCCAGGCCGAGCGCCCGGTCCACCGCCTCGACGGCCGCACCGTCCTGCCGGAGGGCCTCCGCCGCCAGCGCGGTGATCAGCGACTCCTCGACGGCCACGGCACGCCCGCGATCCGCCGACCGGCGCAGCGGCGCGATGCGCCGCCGGGCGCTGTCCGGTCGGTGCAGCGCCAGCTCGGCCCAGCCGAGCCAGATGCGGTCCCAGTCGCCCGGATCGCGGTGCGCGTCCAGCCGTTCGATGACCTGCTCGGGTGCGCCCGCGGCGAGTTCCGCCTCGATCTCGGCCCCCTGCAGCCACCCGGCGAGCAGGCCCGGCAGCGCACCGTCTCGAAGCTCGACCAGTACCCGCCGGGCCACCGACTGGTCGCCGCTCTGCACCCGCAGCCTGGCCTCCGCGACCCGGACGGCCCGGCCCATCAGCTGGTCGGCGCCGGCGTCCGCGGCCGCACCGGCCCGCGCCAGGTACCGGGCCGCGACGAGCGGATGGTCCTGCTGCAGTTCGGCGAGCGCCAGCGCCAGGAACGCCGCGGCCAGGTACGGTTCCCGGCCCGAGGTGTCGCGTTCCGCGCTGGCCAGGGTGGACCGCGCCAGCCGGGTGCCGGTACGCAACTCGCCGCGCGCGACCTCGGCGACCGCGCGGTGCGCGTCGGCGCTGAGCACCGCCAGGTCCAGCCGGCACGCCCCGGCGACGACGGCCGCTTCCCGCAGCGTTCGGTACGCGGCGCTCACCGCGCCCTGCCACAGCTGGGTGCGGCCGATGCGCCAGCGCGCCAGCGCCCGGTACTCGGCCAGCGCCGGCAGCTCCGACGCGGAGTCCGACCCCGTCATGGCCAGTACCCGAATCGCCGCGCTGCGGGCGGCGGCCAGCTCGCCGAGGGACCCGGCGGTGATCGCCTCCAGCGCCGAGAGCCCGACGTCGGCCGCGTGGCGCAGCGCTCCCGACTTGTCCGGCAGCAGCGACCGGGCCTGCCGCAGTCGGGTACCGGCCCGGGTGAAGTCGCGCCGGTGCATGTCGGTGACGGCGGCGCAGGTCAGTGTCGCCAGCGACGGTGCGGTCCGCGCGTTGGCCGCCAGCGGCCGCACCTCGTCGACGAGCCGTGCGCCCTCGTCCGACATCAGCCGCGGCAGGGCCAGCGTGAACAGGATCCGACCGATCTCCTCGTCGTCGCCGGAGGACACCGCGTGCCGCAGTGCCGGCAACGGCGCCAGGTGCTCGCCGTACCAGCGGGCGGCCCGCCGGTGGGTCGCCGACGCCGCGTCCGGCTCCTCCAGCAGCAGCCGGTGGTAGAGGTACTCGCGGAGCAGCGCGTGGTAGGCGAACCACTCGCCGCGCTCGTCCGCGGTCTGGATCAGTCCGATGTCCGCGGACAGGCCCTCCAGCAGCCGCTGGCTGTCGAGCCGCCCGGACAGCGCGGTGGCCAGCGAACCGCTGACCCGATCGACGACGCTCGTCCGCAGCAGGAACGACCGGATCGCGGGCGGCAGCGGCGCCACCACCTCGTCGGCCAGGTAGTCCGCGACCGGTGCCGTCGCGCCGGAGAACCGCGCCAGGCCGCGGGCCGGGTCCGCCCGGTCGGCCGACATCGCGGCGAACCGCAGGCCCGCCGCCCACCCGCCGGTACGAACCAGCAGGCGGGCGGTCTGCGCATCGTCGAACGACAGGCCGTGCGCCCGCAGGAACCGGACCGTTTCGGTGCGGTCGAACCGCAGCTCCGGCGTGCGGATCTCGCCGAGCAGGCCGTCCAGTCGCAGCCGGTGCAACCGCAGCCGGGGATCGGTCCGGCCGAGCAGGACCAGCCGCAGCGCCGGCGGCGGCTGCATCAGGAGCAGGTCGAGACGCTCCAGGACCGAGCGGTCGCGAACCGTGTGCACGCCGTCGAGTACCAGCACCAGTGGCTCCGACAGGTCGTAGAGCAGCGCCAGGATCTCGTCGACCTGCCGGTCCGGCCGGCCGTCCGGCGGGGCCAGCAGCCTCGGGCGGCCATCGCCCAGCCGTACGCCGGTGCGGCCCACCGCGGCGAGCACGCCGGACCAGAACGTCACCGGGTCGGCGTCCGCCTCCGGCAGTGTGTACCAGGCGAGCCGGCCGGGGGCCTGGCCGGAGCCGGCCCACCCGGCCACCAGCACCGTCTTGCCCTCGCCGGGCCCGGCGGTGACGAGAACCGTCCCGGCCACCGCGAGTTCGGTGAGCCGGCGCTCCGGCCGCGGGCGCGCGATCCGTACCGACGGACCCCGCGGTACGCACACCCGCGCGGCCACCGTCGGTGGGAGTCCGACCGGTAGCTCCGGGTGCCGCAGCACGGCTCCCGCCGGTCGGTGGTACGCCACGTGGCGCACCTCGCCACCCCGGGTCACCCTGTCCAGTCTCGTCGCGGGCACCGGGATGCGGGTCAAACTGGCCCAGCGGTGCACCATCGGCCGGTGGGCGGGATGCGTCCGGCCGTTCGGCCATCCTCCCATCGCCCCCGGCACGCGCCGTTAGGCGGACCCGGGGCCGGCTCAAGGACCTACCCGGAAGGCGGCCGGCCCGGCGATCCGGTGGTCGGCGGCCTGCTGCCGCGAGAGCCGGCGCTGCGCGCCGCGCGGCCCCAGCGGCGTTCGTCGCCGGGGCCGGACGCGGTTGCCGGTGGCGGTGGGGCAAGGGAAGACTCCGCCACCGACGCGGGCGTACGGAGCCTTCCCCGGTTGAAGCCATCAGGTGCCGGAGCCATGCCGACTGGACTTCCCCCCGCGGCGTCGACACCCCCC
This sequence comes from Actinocatenispora thailandica, assembly GCF_016865425.1. Classification (NCBI taxonomy): domain Bacteria; kingdom Bacillati; phylum Actinomycetota; class Actinomycetes; order Micromonosporales; family Micromonosporaceae; genus Actinocatenispora; species Actinocatenispora thailandica. Next base: position 5,325,322 of record NZ_AP023355.1, read on the forward strand.
AGTTCGACGACCGCACCACGAAGGGTAGGCCGGTACGGGGGTCGGCGGGTTCGGCCGTTCGTCCGGTCGCCGCCGTCCGTGCCGGTCGAGATCCGGCGGTTCTTGCCGGCGCCGACCGCGTTGCCCGGCAGATCTCTCAGCGACCGGCGGCGGCCCGTCGGGCGCTCGCCGGGCCGGTGGGCCGCGGCGAGATCGACCGGCGCGTCCCGCTACCGTGCCGGTCCGGAGCGCTCGTGCCGGGCCGCGAGGAAGCGCGCCTTCTTCTGCCGGTTCCCGCAGGTGTTCATGTCGCACCACCGGCGGGTGCGGCTCTGGCTGGTGTCGAAGAAGGCCGCCTGGCAGGTCGGCGACGCGCACAACGCCAGTCGTCCGTCCCGTTCGCCGGCGAGGATGCCGATCGCGTCGGCGGCGATGACGCCCAGGGCGTCTGCCACCGGGGACGTGGAGCCGAGCTGCCAGTGCCGGTTGCCCTCCGGCGTCAGGACCGCCGCGGCCCGCCCCTGGGCGCTGTAGCGGTTGATGATGCGCACCGCGGCCGCCGGGAGCGGGTCCCGGCGCGCCGCCGCGGTCGCCGCCGCATGGATCGATTCGCGCAGCTCCCGGGCCTGTTCGAGCTGGCCTGGGGTGCAGGACGGCACGGCGAGGCCGCTCACCGCCAGCCAGTCGACGAGCCGGCCCGGCGTGGGGATGCGCTCCACGGCGTCGCCGTGCCGCTCCGACAGGGTGCCGGTGAAGCTGGTGGCGAGCACCTTACCGAGGCGGAAGTCGGGGAACCGAGCAGTCATCGAACCACCTTAGCCGGTTGCCCGTCGCGCGCGTAACATGCTAGAACCGTCTTAGCCGGTTCCAGATGGCTCCCGGGCCGGCTCGCCGACGACGAGGAGGCCCCATGTCCAGCCACCGGTCCCGCAGGCACGCCGCACCGCACGCCGGTCGTGGCGCCATCACCGCGTCGGTCCGGCCCGACGGCGGCCACCGATGAGCGGCCACACCGACGAAGTACAGGCGTTCCACCCCCGCGCGACCGACGCCGACCTCGACGACCTGCGCGCCCGACTGGCCGCGGCGCGACTGCCGGAGGCCGAGACGGTCCGTCATGCCGCGCCGGACCCACGCCGGTGGGAGCAGGGCGTTCCGCTCGCCGACCTCACCGAGGTCGTGCACCACTGGCGCACCGGGTACGACTGGCGGTCGTTCGAAACGCGCCTCGACGAGATCGGCCAGTTCCGCACGACCATCGACGGGCTGGGCATCCACTTCCTGCACCGCCGGTCGCCGCGCGCGGACGCCACTCCGCTGATCATGACGCACGGCTGGCCGGGCAGCATCGCCGAGTTCGTCGACGTGCTGGACGACCTGGCAGCCCCGCGGGACGCGGACGCGCCGGCGTTCCATGTGGTGGTCCCGTCGCTGCCCGGCTTCGGATACAGCGACCGGCCGACCGTCACCGGGTGGGGGTTGGAGAGGATCGCGGCCGCCTGGGTGGAACTGATGGGCCGGCTCGGCTACCGCAGGTTCCTGGCCCACGGTGGCGACTGGGGAGGCCCGATCACCACCGTCCTCGGTGGCCGGTTCCCCGCGCACGTGCTGGGCATCCACACCACGACCGCGCAGGCGCCGCCCGGGTTGTCCACCGACGAGCTGACCGCGGCCGAGCGCGCCTGGACCGAGCAGACCCGCGAGTTCTGGCACGGCCACCGCGCCGCGTTCGCGAAGCTGCAGGCGGCCCGGCCGCAGACCATCGGCTACTCGCTCGTCGACTCACCGGTCGGGTTGCTCGCCTGGATCCTCGACAAGTTCGCCGAGTGGAGCGACACCCGGGACAGCCCGTTCGAGACGATCTCCAGGGACCGGTTCCTGGACAACGTCACCCTGTACTGGCTGACCCGCACCGGCGCGTCGTCGGCCCGCATCTACTACGAGAGCCACCTCGCGCTCGACCCCGAGCTGCGGGTCGACGTCCCGTCGGCGATCGTCGTGTACCCCCGCGACATCGAGAAGTGCCCGCTGCCCTGGGCGCGGGAACGGTACCGGCGGATCGTCCGCTGGCGGTCGCCGGAGCGCGGCGGCCACTTCCCGTCGCTGGAGGTTCCCGGCTACTTCGTCCGGGACCTGCGGGAAGGCCTCGCGGCGGTGCTGGCCGCCAGCGGCGGTCGTCCCTGATCTCGTCGGCGCGGGTGCCCGGCGCACTGATCACCTCTGCCCCGCGCCGGGGCTGCCGCGCGCTGCGCCGGGGCCTGCCACGCGCTGCGCAGGGGGCTTCCCGCGCGCTGCGCCGGCCTTGACGGGCCGGCGCAGCGCCGGCCAATATGACAGTTGATTCAGTTTTTCCGGCCGAGGGGTCGCGATGGCAGATCTCGGTACCCAGCTGCGCCGCCGCGCGGGCCACGGCGGCACCGCCGTGCGCTGCGGCGAGCAGGTCGTCGGGTACCGGGAGCTGGACGCGCGCGCCGACGCCTGGGCCGCCTTCCTGCGGGCCCGCCTCGCTCCCGGCCAGCGGGTCGCGACCCTGTGCCGCGCCGGGATCGAACAGATCGCCCTGCTGTACGGGTGTGCGCGAGCCGGCATGGTGCTCGCCCCGCTGCCGCACCGGCTGCGGCCCGCCGAACTCGCCGTGCTGCTCGACGACGCGACACCGGCCATGCTGCTCACCGATCCAGCGCACCGACAGGCGGCCTCGGCCGCGCTCGCGCAGGCCACCCACCGGACGCCGGTCGCGCCGCTCACCACCCCACCCGCCGCGCCACGCGTCGACGCCGAACCGGACCCGGACGCCCCGGTACTGCTCTGCTACACCTCCGGCAGCGCCGGCCGGCCACGCGGGGTGCCGCTCAGCGGCCGGATGTGCACCGCCACCGACGACGCGCTGGACGGGGTGGCCCGGCTGACCCCCGACGACGTCGTGCTGCAGCTGCTGCCGCAGTACCACGTCGGCGGGTGGACGGTGTTGCCGCTGCTGGCGCTCGCCCGCGGCGCCACCCTGGTGCTGGTACCGGAGTTCGACGCGACCCGGGTGCTCGGACTCATCGCGGCGCACCGGGCCAGCGTCACCATGGCGGTGCCGGCCATGTACCGAATGATGCTCGCCGCCGCGGCCGGCGCCGAACTGTCCTCGCTGCGACTCGCCATCTCCGGCGGCGCGGCACTGCCGGCCGAGCTGGCGCGGTCCTGGTGGGCGCTCGGGGTGCCGCTGTGCCAGGGCTACGGGCTGACCGAGGCCGGCCCGAACGTGCTCTGCGTGCCGCCGGCCGAGGTGCACTCCTCTGCCGGGTTCGTCGGCGTGCCCTATCCCGGTGTCGAGGTGACCCTGACCGGCGTGCCGGACGGCCCGGGCCGCGGCGAGTTGCTGGTGCGCGGCGCCGGGGTGTTCGCCGGGTACTGGCGCGGGCCGCGGCACCGCGGCTGGCTGCACACCGGTGACCTGGCCGAGCGCGACCGGCGCGGCTGGTACCGCATCGTCGGCCGGCTGGACGACCGGTACGTCGCCGGTGGCGAGAACGTGCACCCCGCCGAGGTGGAACGGGTACTGCTCGCGCACCCCGCGGTCCGGGACGCGGCGGTGGTGGACGTACCGGACGAGCGGTGGGGCGCGGTGGGCGTCGCCTTCGTGGTGGCGAGCGACGAGCTGAAGCCCGCGGCGGTACGCGACTGGTGCCGGCACCGGATCGCCGGGTTCAAGGTGCCGGCGCGCGTGCTCATGGTGCCCGAACTGCCGCGCACCGGAATCGGCAAGCCATGCCGGAACCTGTTGCGGGACTGGGCGATGCGGGGGCAACCATGACCGAGACCACGGCCGACCGGACCAGGCGGCTGGGCGCCAAGGGCGCCCGCACCCGGCAACGGATCCTCGACGCGGCCGAAGCCGTCTTCGTCGAGTACGGCTACCACGACGCGTCGGTCGTGAAGATCACCGAAACCGCCGGCGTCGCCCAGGGCACCTTCTACATCTACTTCCCGGGCAAGCACGAGCTGTTCGCGGAGCTGGTCGACGACCTCAACCGCCGGGTGCGGCGGGCGATGGCGCGGGCCGCCGATGGGCATCCGACCCGGCTGGCCGCCGAGCGGGCGGGCTTCGCGGCGTACTTCGACTTCGTCGGGGAGCATCCGGGCCTCTACCGGATCATGCGGCAGGCCGAGTTCGTCGCCCCCGAGCAACTGCGCCGGCACTACGACCGGATCGTGTCCGGGTACTCCGCGCGGCTGGCCGCGGCGATGGACTCCGGCGAGATCCCCCGCGGTGACTCGGAACTGATGGCGTGGTCGCTGATGGGGCTCGGCGAGATGGTCGGGATGCGCTGGGTGCTGTGGCAGCAGCACGACAGCGTGCCGGCCGCGGTGCTGGCCAGTACCGGCGAGATCGTGGCCCGGATCCTGGGTGTGCCGGACCCGCACGTGGCGGGCCCGGAAGCGGCGGACCGACCGGCTCGCGACCACACCCGCTAGGAGGGAGCGCAGATGGTGGAACGGGACAGCAGCCTCGCGGGCCGCACCGCGGTGGTGACCGGAGCCGCCTCCGGGATCGGCGCGGCGTGCGCCCGGCGGCTGGCCGACGACGGCGCCTCGGTGCTGCTGATCGACCGGGACGAGCGGGTGGTCGACGCGGCGGCCCGGCTGGGCGGCCGCGGCCTGGTGCTCGACCTGACCGACACCGCCGCGCTGGCGGCGCTGGAGCTGGACGTCGACATCCTGGTCAACAACGCCGGCATCCAGCACGTGGCGCCGATCGAGCAGTTCCCGCCGGAGCGCTTCCACGAGATCCTCACGCTGATGGTCGAGGCGCCGTTCCTGCTGGTGCGGGCCGTGCTGCCGGGCATGTACGAGCGCGGCTGGGGCCGCCTCGTGCACATCTCGTCGGTGCACGGGATGCGCGCCTCGGCGTACAAGAGCGGTTACGTGGCCGCCAAGCACGCCACCGAAGGGCTGTCCAAGACGGTCGCGCTGGAAGGCGGGCCGCGCGGCGTCACCTCCAACACGGTGTGCCCGGCGTACGTGCGCACACCGCTGGTGGAGGGGCAGATCGCCGCGCAGGCCGCGGCCCACCAGATCCCCGAGGCGGACGTGGTGTCGCAGGTGATGCTGACCGAACCGGCGATCAAGCGGCTGATCGAACCGGCCGAGGTCGCCGCCGCGGTCAGCTACCTGTGCTCGCCGGACGCGTCGTTCGTCAACGGCAGCTCACTGGTACTCGACGGCGGTTGGAGCGCGCGATGAAGATACCGGTACCCGGCGGGCAGCTCACCGTGCGCGTCTGGGGCGAGGGGCCCCGCACCGTCCTGGCGTTGCACGGCATCACGGCCAACCATCTGGCCTGGCAGCCGGTGGCCGACCGGTTGCCGGCCGGGATCCGGCTGGTCGCGCCGGACCTGCGCGGCCGGGGCGACTCGCCGCTGCCCGGCCCGTACGGGATGGCCACGCACGCCGACGACGCGGTCGCCGTGCTCGACGCGCTGGGCGTCGGGAGCGCCACGGTCGCCGGGCACTCGATGGGCGGCTTCGTCGCGCTGGTACTCGCCGACCGGCACCCCGAGCGGGTCGACCGGCTGGTGCTGGTGGACGGCGGGCCGCCGCTGCCGATGCCGCCCGGCGACACCGACGACGAGCGGCTCGCCGCGGTGATCGGGCCGGCCGCGCGCCGGCTCGCGATGAGCTTCGGCAGCGTGGCCGAGCACCGCGACTTCTGGCGCCGGCACCCGGCGTTCACCGAGTGGAGCACCGACGTCGAGGCGTACCTGGACTACGACCTGACCGGGCAGCCGCCGCGGCTGCACAGCAAGGTCTCGGCCGAGGCGGTACGGGCCGACTCGGTCGACACGTTCGCCGGCACCGCGCTCGCGGACGGCTGGCGCCGGCTGCGGCATCCGGCGGTACTGCTGCGCGCCGAGTACGGGATGCTCGGCGCGCCGCCCGCCCTCTACCCGGACCCCACCGCACTGCCCGAACGGCTCGCGGTGCGCACCGTCGATGGCACCAACCACTACACGATCCTGCTCGGCGAGCGCGGCGCCGCCGCGGTCGCCGACTCACTGCGGAGCCGCTGACCCGGCGACCGCCCGGTCGCCTCGTCGGTCGCCCCCGGAACCGGGAGGTTCAATGCGTCGATTGTGGACAGTCGTGGTCGCGGCCCTGCTCGGCACGCTGCTGGTGCCGACCGCGGCACGCGCCGCGACGATCCCGTCCTACCTGACCATGGAGCAGCGCTACACCAGCGTCGCGAACGGCTGGGACACGGTGGAACGCTACCTGGACAGCACACCCGGCTTCACCCAGGAGGACTACCCGCCGGACGGCCGCGGCGACCAGGACGGGCAGCGGGTGACGTTCTTCGGCGGTGCGAAGGAGCCGTTCTCCGGCCGGTTCCTGCTCTATTCCGCCCCGGGCGCGAGCACCAACCCCAACCCGGTTCCGGTGCTGCTGGTGCACGGCGCCAACGACAACCCGGACCGGGCGTGGGCCAACCCCGGCGAGTCGGGCGGGTTCGGCTGCGGCGCCGCCAGCTGCCCGGGCACCGGCATGATGCAGTACCTGTCGAACGCCGGCTACCGCGTGTTCGCCGTCGGGTTCGCGCACAAGGAGGGCGACAACCTGATGCAGGCGCAGCAGGTCGGTGACGCGATCGCGATCATCAAGGCCAAACTCGGTGTGTCCACAGTGGACTTGGTGGGCTGGAGCAAGGGCGAGATGTCGGCCCGGATGTACGTCTCGTCGGTGCGGCCGAGCTGGGGGCGGCCGTACGCGGGCGACGTGCGCAAGCTGATCACCCTCGGCGGCCCGAACGCCGGGTACGACTACCCGTTCGCACACGGCTGGGCGCACGACCTGTCGATCTGGCCGGAGTGCGGGGGCAGCATCAACTCCCCCGCCCCGCACACCTACATGACCTGCTACGGCGTGTACGCCTACCATCCGGAGTTCTCGTTCGTCCCGACCGGCGGCTACGACTGCTACCCCGGCCAGCGGCAGATGCTGGCCCGCTTCGACCAGACCTACGGCGTCGACCAGACGCAGCAGGACTGGTACACCACCTACTACGGCGGGCAGGGCTACTACACCAAGGGTCCCGGCATCCAGGCGGCGATCGACGCCGGCTCCCTGATCTCGCGCATCCAGCAGGCCGGGGTGCCCGCCTCGGTCTCCACCTACCTGCTGGCCGGCGGCTCGCCGTCGGTGGTGGGCATCTTCAACGAGGACCGCGGCCCCAGCGACGGCGTGGTGTTCGAAAGCAGCGCGCTCGCCACCGCGGGCATCGCGACGGTGGCCGGCACGGCGCTGGTCACCGGCGCCAACCACCTCGAACTCGGCTGGTACCCGGCGGTCGAGTCCCAGGTGGCGAACTGGCTCGGAGAGGGGAACCGATGACAACGCTACTGCCCGGCATCGTCGCCGACCGCGTCGAGACGGCCCGGCTCGGGATCAACGTCCTGCGGGTCGCCTCCCGTACCGACGGCGCCCCGGTGCTGTTCGTGCACGGCAACGTGTCGTCCGGCCACTTCTGGCAGGACACCATGCTCGCGCTGCCGGCGGGCCTGGCGCCGCTCGCGATGGATCTGCGCGGGTTCGGCGACACCGACCCGGCACCGGTCGACGCCACCCGCGGCCTGTCCGACTACGCCGATGACCTCGCCGCGCTGGTCGACGCGCTCGACCTGGCGCCGGTACACCTGGTCGGCTGGAGCATGGGCGGCGGCGTGGTGCTGCGCTACCTGCTCGACGCACCGGGCCGGATCGCGTCGCTGACCCTGGTCGACCCCGTCTCCCCGTACGGGTTCGGCGGTACCCGGGGCGCGCACGGAGAGCCGATCGGCCCGGACGGGGTCGGCGCCGGCGCCGGCGCGGCGAACCCGGAGTTCGTCCGGCGCCTCGCCGAGGGCGACACCGGCGCGGAGTCGCCGCTGTCGCCGCGCGAGGTGCTGCTCGCCCAGTACGTCAAGCCGCCGTGCGTGCCGCCGCACCTGGACATGCTCGTCGAGTCGATGCTGTCCACCCGCACCGGCGACGACCACTACCCCGGCGACGCCGTCGCGGCCGACACCTGGCCGGGGACCCGGCCGGGCGAGCGCGGCGTGCTCAACACCATGGCACCGAACCACTTCCGCATCGACGACCTGTCGTCGGTACGGCCGAAGCCGCCGATCCTGTGGCTGCGCGGTGCCGACGACGTGATCGTCTCGGACACCTCGCTGCACGATCTCGCCTACCTGGGTCAGCTCGGCGCGATCCCGGGTTGGCCCGGCGCCGAGACCGCCCCGCCGCAACCGATGGTGGCGCAGACCCGCGCCGTGCTCGACACGTACCGCCGCTACCGGGAAGTGGTGATCCCCGACGCCGGGCACGGCCCGCATCTCGACCGGCCCGAGGCGTTCCGGTCGGCGCTGCTCGCGCACCTCCGGGACGCGACGCCCGCCTCGTGAACACGTCGTGCCGGGGCTGCGCCGCGCCCCGGCACGACCGCACCATCCCGTTCGGTGGCCCGACACGGCCCAGCCGGCGGAGGACACCGACGCCCGGCCCAGCCCTCGACGCCAGGTGCGTGGCCCGCGGCCCTAAATCAACCTTAAGCCAGGATCGGCACTTCCAGTCACCAGCTGGACACGGACGGCCGATGGGCAATTGGTACGGCGGTCCTCTAATCTCCTAGCGCACCACAGCAAATGACAAAAGAGCGGGTATCGGCGTCCCGACATCGGCAGGTGTGCTGGCGGGCGACGCCGTGCGTGCCGGCCAGCCGGGAGTCCGCGTGCGAAAGCCAGCAGCCACACCCCGGCCCCTCGTCGGGCGGGATCGCCAGCTCGACGAGCTGGCGATCGCGCTGCACGCCGCCGGCCACGGTGTCTCCGCGGTGATCGAGATCCTGGGCGACCCGGGCAGCGGCAAGACCGCGCTGCTCGACCAGCTCGCGTACCGCTCGGCCGGTACCGGCGCGTCGGTCGTCACCGCCAGCGGGGATCGGTTCGCGCCGGCCCGGCCGCACGGCCTCACCCGGGAGATCCTGACCCGATCCGGCGCCGAGACCCGCGACCCCGGCGGGGTCCACCGCGCCGTGGCCGACTGGCTGACCCGGCTCCCGGCGCCGCGGCTGCTGCTGTTCGACGACGCGCACTGGTCCGACCCCGACTCGGTCGATTTGCTCGGCCGGCTGCTGAGCGAGCCGCCGGACGGCGTGCTCACCGTCGTCGCGTACCGGCCGCGGCAGTGCTCGCCGCGGATGCGTGACCGGCTGTCCCGGGCCACCCGGCAGCGCCGGCTCACCCTGCCGCCGCTGTCGCCGGCCGATGTCACCAGGCTCAGCGGCCTGGCCGAGGACACCGCCCTGTACACGCTGTGCGCGGGCAACCCGCGGCTGGCCCTGGTCACCGCGTCGGGACTGGCCGGCGCGGCGGCACCGGCGTGGCTGACCGCCGCGGCCCAGTCGGCGATCGAGCAGACCGGGTCCGAACTGTCGGCGGTGGCCGACCGGCACCAGCGGTGCCTGGCCGCGGCCTCGGTACTCGCGTGCGGCCAGCGCACCCGTGGCCACTGGCCCACCGCACCGCTGGCCGTCGAGGAGGTCGCCGCGCTGGCGGCCGGCCCTGACGCGGCCCGCAGCATCGACGCGCTGGTCGCCCACGACCTGCTGCGCAGCGACGGGACGAACGGGCTGCGCTTCCGGGACACCCTGGTGGCGATGATCGCCTACCGGCGGCTCGGGCCCGGCGAGCGGTGGCGGCTGCACGCCGCCGCCGCCACGCTGCTGCGATCCCGGGGCTACCCGGCCGCCGACTACGCCGAGCACGTCCGGCTGTCCGCCGCCCGCAGCGACAACGCCGCGGTCGAAGCCCTGCGGGCGGCCGGCCGGCAGAGCCACGCCCGGAATCCGCTGCGGGCCGCGGAACTGCTCCGCAGCGCGCTGGACCTGCTGCCGCCCGATGCCGACCAGGTCGCCGAGACCCGGGTGGAGCTGGCCGAGGCGATGGCGTCCGGTGGCGCCCTGCACGAGGCGAGCGACCTGCTGGACCGGCACCCGCCGGCCGGCCCGGCCGAGCTGCGCGACCGGGCCGCCACCACCCGGGCCCGGTGCCAGCGGTTGCTCGGCCACCCCGACGAGGCGCTCACCGTCGTACGGTCCAGGCTGACCGCGGAACCCGGCGCCGCGGGCCGGCTGCCGCTGCTCACCGAGGCCGCCCTCGATGCCGTGCTGTGCAACGCATCCGGTACCGACGAACTCGTCGCCGAGGCCCGGCGCGCCGCGGCCGAACGCGGCGACGACCCCGGCCTCCGTACCGTCTCGGCGATCCAGGCACTGGCAGCCGCCGCGGCCGGGCACCGCACCGCGGCGCTGGCGGCGCTCGAACCCGTCGCGACCGCGCTGGACGCGATGCCCAACCCGGCCCCGGACCTCGCGATGATCGTGGCCGGTAGCGAACTGCTGCTCGAACACGACCGTCGAGCCCGGCACCACTTCGATCAGGCGCTGCGCACCGCCGGTACGGCCCGGCGCGGTGACCTGCTGCCCCGGCTGCTGGTCGGCCGGGGCGCCGCCGCGCTCCGGCTGGGGTCGGTCGGGCACGCCGTGGCCGACCTGCGCGACGCACTGCGCGCCGTCGAGGGTTCGCCGCCGGGTCATCTCGGCACGCTGGCTACCGCGCTGCTGGCCGCCGCGCTCGCCGAGCGGGACGGTAGCTCCGCCGGCAACGCCGGGGCCGACCCGCCGCCCCCGACCGCCGCGACCTGGTACGGATCGCTGCCGCAGCGTGCGCTGGCCCGGCTGCGCGGATCGGAGGCGGCGCTGCTGGCCTGCTGCGGTGGCGCGTCGCTGGGGCTGGTGCCGCGCGCGACGCGGCCGTACTGGTCGAGCGTCCTGTTCGAACTGGCCATCCGGCGACACGACGACGCCGCCGCCCGGCGGTGGGTTGCCCAGGCGCTCTGGCAGGCCCGCGGGCTCGGGCTACCCGGCATGTCGGCGCACGCGCGGCTCGCCAGGGCCCGCTGGCTGCAACACCGCGGCCGGCCGGAAGCGGCACTGCCGGCGGCCGGCACGGCGATCTCGACCTACCAGTCGCTCGGCTGGCGGATCGCCGAGGCCGACGCCCACCTGTTCGCCGCGATCGCCGCCGGGCGCTGCCGGCGGTGGCGCGACGCGCAGGACCATCTGGGTGCGGCCCGCCGGCTGGCCGAGGCGACCGGGTCCGAACGGCTGCGCCGATCGGCGATCGAGCAACAGCGGCGGATCGGCGGCCTCGCGGGCCGGTCGTCGGCGCATCCGGGATCGCCGCTGACCCGCCGCGAGCGGGAGATCGCCCGACTGGTACTCACCGGGGCCAGCAACGCGCGGATCGCCGAGAGGCTCTGCGTCACGGTGAAGACCGTCGAGGCGCACCTGACACACGTGTACCGCAAGCTGGGCGCCGGGTCGCGAACCCAACTGGTGACGCTGCTGCTGGGCCACCCGGACGCGCTGGAGCAGTGCTGATCGCCGGCGGGTCGGCCGCCGTACCGGGCGACCCGCCGGCGATCAGGCTCAACGCACCGCGAGTGGGAGCGCCGCACCCGCGGGCGCCCGGCCCACCTCGGGCGAACTCGCCCGCGATGCCCGGCGCAGCAGCCGCTCGGCCACGAACGACGCGTACAGCCGCCAGAGCCGGGTCGAGTCCGCCAGCCAGGTCCGGGCCGTCGCCTCGGCCAGGCTGGTCGGCGCGGTGAAGTTGCGCAACACGCGCTCCACGTTCGCCGGGATCAGGAACAGCTGCCCGTCGGCGCGGCGGAACAGCGCACACCCGGCCGGCGGGGTGTCACCCTCGAACAGCCCGTGCTCGTCCCGGTAGGCGGTCAGCAGCGCATCGTCGGGGCGCCCGACGAACTCGCCGTTGGCCTGGTACGCGGTGTGCTGGTCGGCCGCGGTGAGCCGCTTGGCCGCCTGGGTCAGCTCGCGCACCTCGGTGCCGTACCGGCCGTGGTAGAAGAACGTGTGCGGGGTGTCGGTGGCACTCATCCACGGTCGCGGGTAGTCGCACGGGTCCAGCGCCTGCTTCGCCGCGTCGACCCGCCGCCGGTCCGCCTCGGCGACCCCCGGCTCGTCGTAGAGCAGCACCCGGTGGATGTCGCTGTCCGGGATCGGCCGCAGGTTCTCGATCCCGAACCGCTCCGGGTGCCGGGCCACGATCGCACCGGAGGTCAGCACGAAGGTACCCACCCCGCCGTAGGTCCAGGACTTCCGGTTGTCGGCGAGGAACTTCACGGTGTCCATCGCCTCCGCCGCGGTCTCGCTGGGGAACCCGGTGAAGGCCATCATCTGCACCCCGATACCGGCGCCGGACATCGCCTCGATCGTGGTACGCACCTGCGCCGGTGTGATGCCCTTGTCGATCAGGTCGAGGATGCGCTGGTTGCCGGACTCGAAACCGACCGACACCGCGGTGCAGCCGGCCCGCTTGAGCAGCGCGCAGCGCTCCGCCGACCAGTACTTCTCCAGCCGGATCTCGGCGCCCCACCGCACGTCGATGCCGCGCTCGACGACCTGCTCGGCGAACCGCAGGATCGCCGCCGGGCCAGCACGTCGACCGAGAAGTAGACGAATTTGGCGACCTCGGACAGCCGCTGGACGTCTCTGATCATCAGGTCGACGGTGTTCTGCCGCCACGGGCTCGTCGGGCTGTCCCCGTTGAGCCCGTAGTCGCAGAACGTGCACTTGTTCCAGTAGCAGCCGCGGGTGGGCGAGTAGTAGACGAACCGTTCCGGGCTCAGGTAGGAGTCCCAGGGCAGCCCGCTGAAGTCCGGCGTGGGCAGGTCCCGGATCGGCTCGTAGATCAGCGGCAGCGAGCGCACCGCGCCGTGCCGCGGGTGCAGCCGGACGTTGGCATGCCCGGCCGGCAGCTCACCGGCGGCCCGGGAACGCAGGATGTGCTCGTAGGCGGTCTCCCCCTCGCCGACCACCACCGCGTCCAGCTCGTCGAACAGCTCGAACAGCCGCGACTTGTCCACCATGTACTTCCAGGTGTCGGAGATCTCGGTACCGCCGGCGATCAGGAACGCGTCCGGCATCGCCCGCCGGATCAACCGCATCAACCAGAGCGCGTACGGCAGCTGGTACTGGTAGGTCACGTTGATGCCCACCACGTCGTAGCGGCCGGCCAGCCGCGGCAGCAGCGAGTTCTCGTAGTAGTGCTGGAACGGGCGGTTGATCCGGGCGATCGCCGCCTCGCGCCGCAGCACCTTCATCGAACCGAGCATCATCGGCGCCGGGGCGTTCGGGCTGAACCCGCTGCGGAACTGGCCGGGATAACCCATCGCGCCGACGCAGTTCATCCAGGCGGTGATCGAGTCGACCGCGTGCCGGTACTGGTCGTAGTCGTAGAAGCGGACGGGATCCTGCATCGTGGCCACCGCGGCCCGGATCGCCGCCGGGTCGGGATCACCGACCGCGAGCCGTTCGGCCTGCAACTGCTCCAGCCGGTAGAAGCCGAGCGGGTCCGGCGCCACCGGCTCGCTCAGCCTCGCGGCCAGGTCGGCCACCGCGGCGTCGGTGTACGAGTGGTGGAACGCCTCGATGTTCGCGTCGATGATGTCCGCGGCCGGCAACCCGCGCGAGCGCGCGTAGGTGTCCAGGTAGCACAGCGAGTGGTACCCGGAGGTCGGATCGGTGACCGGCGGATAGATCAGCGCAACCTTCGGTGCAGGCATGGGCTCTCCCAGGGCAGTCGGTCGGTCGGCGGTGCTGGCGGCTGTGGCGGGGTCATCGCTCGGCCGGGGCCGTCGCGGCAAGCCCCAGCAACGGCGGCAGCGGGCCGGGGCCGCCGGTCTTCAGCAGCGCCACGTACCGTTCGGCATGCCGCCGGTACAGGCTCGGGGTCGGGAAGCCGCGGTCCCGCGCGGCACTGTCGATCTCCGCGGGTTCGCACCCCCACAGCCGGGCGAAGCAGGCATCGACGACCTCGGGCCGGAAGTGCAGCCGCCGGGCGCCGCCGGTGGTGGGCAGCCACGCGTTGGCCCGCCCGGCCAGCTCGACGACCCGGGCCGCCGCCCGCCACAGTTCCGGGCGGTCCAACCGGTCGGCGAACGGCGGCGGCGACAGCTCCGGCAGCCGCCAGGCACCACCGGCCCGGACCATGGCGGTGAGCGCACCGGCCGCCGGGTCCAGGACGCGGCGTTCGGCCATCGACAACCAGTCGGCGTCGAACCCGGTCATCAGGCCGTGCTCACGCAGCCAGGCCACGGCCCGGGTGGTGAGGTCCGGGTCGCCCGGCGCCAGACCGGTCAGGCTGGCCAGCACCGCACGGCGAAGCAGCGCCGGATACTCCGGGTGCAGCAGCATGATCGCCAGCACCAGGTCCAGCCGGCTGACCCCGTCGGCGGCCGGCCGGCTCTGCTCCAGCCACCACCGCCGCTGGTTGCCGGTGCCGACGTTGTCGATCGGCGCGTCCCCGGGGCCGTGCGGCGCGAGGGAGCCGGCCGCCGCCGCGGCCAGCAGGGCGCGCGCGTCGCTGGCCTTCGCGTCCGGGCGGCGCCGCCGATGCCAGTCCAGGAACGTGCGGATGTCGTCGGCGGCCGGATGGGCGCCGGCGGCCAGCCGCTGCAGGGCGCGCAGCGACCGGGCGCGGAACGGCAGCGCGCGGGCGGCGGCGAGTACCCGCTCGGTGGCCGCCACGGTCATCGCGTGCGACTCCGCCGCGGCCCGCAGCGACAGCCGGATGTTGACCAGCGGTTCGCTCAGCGACCGGTACCCGTCCTCCTGCGGCGCGTGCACGACGGCGACCTCGTCGTCGCCGGTCACCACGCCGTCCCGGTACAACTCGAAGACCGCACCGACCCCGCGCATCCCGTACGGCCAGAGTTCCGCGGCGCGCAGCGCGCCCATGCTGCCGGCACCGGCGACCACCGCACCCGCGGCGAGCGTACCGAGGATCTCCTTGTGCCGCACCGGAGCGGTGTGCAGGAAGAAGCCGTCCACGATCAGCACCCGGTCGCCCTCGCCGGCGTCGACCCGGAACAGGTCGCCGTGCCGGATCGGCGGCAGCACGGTCACGCCGGGCAGCAGCTCGGTGGCCTCGGCAGGCGACAGCGACGGTCCGAGGAAGAGGTAGTCGCTCATGCCTCACCGTCCGCGAACGACAGGCCGTCCAGCGGGAACAGCCGCAGCCCGGGCGCGAACACCTTGACCGCGGGCACGCCGACCTCGGGACGGCTGAGGTCGACCGCGAACGGCTCGACCCCGGTGTGCCGGCGTACCCGCTCGGCGAGCCACCCCAGCGCCGCGCTCGCCGAGTCCGGCAGTCCCGCCGGCCGGGGCCGGATCGGTACCACGGAGCCGAAGGAGAAGTCCGGTGGCGGCGCCGCGGGCCGCTCGTCGTAGGCGGCCAGCACGATGTCGTCGCGGGCCCCGGCGACCGCAGCGAGCCGCGACTGCATCGCCTCACCCAGCGCGCGGCCGGCCGCGATCTGCGGATCGAGGTGGCAGCCGAACCCGCCGTAGTTGGCCGGATAGCCGTCGGCCCAGATCCGCCCGCTGTAGCAGGGAACACCGACCGGGTTGGTGATGTCCATCAGCTCGATCCGGCAGCCGGTGCGGTGCAGCGCGGCCACCACCTGCCCGGTCGTCTCGTTGGTCGAGGAGTCCGGATCGACGCCGATCCGGTCGACCGCGGAGCGCTCCACCAGATCGCTGATGCAGTCCCGCTCGACCAGTTCGAGCAGCCCGTGCAGGGCGGCTTCGGTCACCGAGTTCCCGCAGGCGTTTCCGTTGCTGGTCGGGACGAACAGGGCCAGCGCCAGGGTGCGCTGCCGCACCGAGTCGAGCAGGATCAGATCCGCCGGCACCAGCATCCGGGTCCCGGTGAGCAACCCGGTCCCCGCCACCCAGTCCAGCACGGTGTGCTCGGTGAGCAGCGACCCGGCCGCGAGGTTGAGCGAACGCACGTCGTAGGGCAGTCCGACATCGTGTGCCGATCCGCGGGCAACCGGTGCCACGCCCGGGTTCTCGGCGTGCCAGGCCTCGATGGACTCCATCGCCGCGCTGACCCGCGACTGGGCCGGGTCGATCGCCATACCCATGCTCACCGCCACGGTGGCACCCGTCGGGCGCAGCCCGGTGTGCGTGGGAATGCCGAAGTCCTCCAGATCGGTGATGTCGGCGATGCGGGTGATGCCCAGCATCGGCAACACCGGGCGGATGCGCTCCCAGGTACGTTCCGCCTCGCTGACCCGGTAGGTACCGCTGCGCAGCACGATCCGGTCGATGCCGCTCGCCGCATGGAAACCGGCTGCCACCGTCATGGACCCTCCCTGCCCGCGAACCCGGTTCGACGCCGGGCGCATCCGCTGGACTCGCAGCCACTACAGCAGCAACGCGGTTCGACCGGAAGACAGCGGATGCGCATCCGGCCGGTCCCGCACGAGACGCTGGCGGGCGCTGCCGGCGACGCCATCCATCGGTGCAACGGTCGGGCCGGCGGTCCCGGTCGCCGGCCCGACCGCGCGGCCGGTCAGACGATCAGGACGATGACGTTGTTGTGGTTGTTGTTGTTGTTTCCGGGTGCGGTGGCGGCGTTGTAGCCGGCCGCGACCAGGTCCAGCTCGTCCTCGGTCAGCTCGCTCAGGTCGATCAGCGGCGTACCGGGCACATGCAGGACGTGCCGACCGGGGGTCGCGTTCCAGTCGGCCAGGACCTGCTCCTGGGTGAGCACCTCGCTCGGCTGGCTGCGGTCGAGGACGACCTCGGCACCGTCGGCGACCGTCAGCCCGGCGGCGATCGCGTAGCCGCGCGGGTCGCTCTCCAGCCGCGCCGCCTCCGCCTCGTCCCGCCACACGGCCATCACCATGTCCGAGTACGCCTCGATGAACCGGCGCTCCGGTGTCTGGTCGAGTTCCTTGTCGCTCATGGCTTCTCCTCACTGTCGGCAGCGCCTGGTGGCACCTCCGGGAGAAAGCTAGATCCGTTTCGTGGCAACGAGAAGGGCCCGGCCGGGATGGCAGCGGGTTCAGCCGTGGCGGTGCTCGCACGCGGACCGGGTCGGTGCCGTCGCCGGTACCGGCCGCGGCAGCGAATCGAGCCCGGTCGCCGGCAGCGCCGGAGGCATCGAGCGCGGTCGATCGCACGATCTGCCGTCGCCGTTGCACGAATCGGTGCCAATCCGGCCGCCCGGGAGCCGAATCGAGGGTTTACCCGAATGTGCGCTCCGCCCCGATGGCTCTACGGTCGGACAGGTACCTGGGGAGGAGACAACCATGAACGACGAGGTCGCCGCGGTGCCGATCGCGGCCGGTCGGTCCCGCCGGTACAGCGTGACCGAGCTGGCCGCCACGGTCGGCATGTCCGCACGCAACATCCGCGCCTACCAGAGCCGCAAGCTGCTGCCGCCGCCGTGCCGGCAGGGCCGGCTGGTCTACTACGACGAGCAGCACGTCGGCCGGTTGCGGACGATACGAACGCTGCAACGGCAGGGGTTCAACCTGGCCGCGATCGGCGCCATGCTCGGCGTGGCCGGCGACTCGCCCAGCGACAGCACCCTGCTCGCCACCCTGCGCCGGCTCGGCCAGGACAAGCCCACCCTGATGTACGCGCTGGCCCGGCACGGCGTGGTGAGCCGCACCGAAGCCGGCGTCGCCCATCCGGTACGGCCGCGCGCGCTGCAGGCGGCCCTGGCGCTGGGGCGCTCCGGGGTGGACCCGACCACCGCGATCGTGCTGCTCGCCGAGACGCTGGAGCGGCTGCGGCCGCTCGGCGACGACCTGATGCGCTCGGTCAGCACCCGCGTCGTCGCCACCACCTCGGGGGTCGGCAGCAGCCAGCGGTCCTGGGCCGACCTGGACAGCGCCGCGGTCGAGCTGGCCAGCGCGCTGATCGCGATGCTCACCGAGTCGTTTCGGGCGACGCTGGAGAACATCGCCGACGACATCGTCGGCGACCTGATCGCGCAGCGTTTCGCGCCCAGCCGGCTGGTGTCCGTCGACCGGCGCATCGACAACGGCTGACCGGATCGTCCGGCCTGGCGGCGCGTTCGCGCTTCAGTCCGCGACCGCGTCGTAGCGCCGGGCGTCCGGTTCGGGGTCGGTCAGCAGCTGCCGCCGCGCCAGCCGGTGGAACGGGCCGGTGGTGTCCGCCCGCAGCAGTGCCGGCGTGCCCTGCTGCACGATGCGGCCCTCGTCCAGCACGACGATCCGGTCGGCGTCCAGCACCGTGGACAGCCGGTGCGCCACCACCAGCCGGGTCACCCGCAGCGCGGCCAGGTTGGCCACCACGACCTGCTGCGTGCGGTTGTCCAGCGCGCTGGTTGCCTCGTCCAGCAGCAGGATCCGCGGCCGGCGCACCAGCGCCCGGGCGAGCAGGATCCGCTGCGCCTGGCCGACCGACACGGTGCTGGTGCCCGCGGCGACGATCGTCTCCAGGCCCATCGGCCAGCCGGCGACCTCGTCGGCGAGCCCGGCGAGGCGAAGGGCGCGCTGCACCTCGGCAGGGTCGCCGTCACCGCCGGCCACGTTCTCCCGCACGGTACCGGGCAGCAGGCTGGAGTGCTGGAGCACCACGCCACACTGGCGGCGCACCGCGGCCAGGTCCAGGGTCGCCAGGTCGCGCCCGTCGTAACGGACCTGGCCGGCCGAGGGGGTCTCGAACCCCAGCAGCAGCCGCAGCAGCGTCGACTTGCCGCTTCCGCTGGGGCCCACCACCGCGACGAACTCCCCCGGCGCGATCTCCAGATCGAGGTCGGGGATCAGCGCCGGCCCGTCCGACCGGTAGCCGAACGAGACCTGCCGGAACCCGATCGCACCGCGCAGCGCACCCGGATCGGCGCCGGCCTCCTGCCGCTCCCGTGGCGCGGCCAGCACCGTACCCACCCAGTTCATTCGGGGCAGTACCAGCACCACCGTGGCGGCGCCGGCGAACAGGACCGTGGCGGAACCGAACAGCAGGCCGAACGCGGCGTTGACGGTGAAGAACCGTTGCGGCGTCAGGATGGCCGACGCCGGGCCGACGGCCAGCGCGTACAGGATCAGCTGGGCCGCCATCGGCAGCATCGACGCCAGCACGGTCGGCAGCGCATGGGCCCAGCGCACCCGCCGTACCGACCGCTGCGCCTCGCGGTTGCGGCCGGACCACCGGTCGAACACCCGGCGCTGCGCCGCCGACAGGTGGATGCGTTCGATCCCGGACAGCACCTGGTTGGTGAGGGTGATCATGCCGAACTCGCGGGGCAGCGCCTCGCGCTGACGACGCGCCGCGACCCGGAACAGCGGCAGCAGGGCCAGCAGCGCCAGCCCGATCAGCGCCGCCGCCAGCGCCGCCAGCACCGGGCTGACCACCAGCAGCAGCACGAACTCCAGCAGCACCGTGAACGTGGCGCCGACCAGCTGCACCGGTAGCCCGGCCAGGTTGTCGCGGGTCACCGACATGCTCAGGGCGATGTCGGTGATCTCCCCCGCGCCGCGGTGGGTGAAGAACCGGGCGGGCAGCCGCAGCAGCGCATCCCACAGCGGCAGCTCGGTGTCGTACCGCAGGATGCCCTCCAGCCGCAGCACCCGCAGGTTCGCCGCCACGCCGAGCAGGCTGGCCAGCACCGACGCCGCGCCGTAGGCCAGGGTCAGCCCGGACAGCAGCGACACCCCGGCGCCGTCGACCAGCGCACCGAACACCACGCCGCTGACCAGCGGGGTGGCCAGCGAGAACGCCGCGACCAGCGCACCGGCCAGGACCAGCCGGACCAGCTCGGCCCGGCTGCCGTGCAGCGCACGGCGCAGCAGCCCGCCGGCACCGGTACCGGCCGGGACCGGCAGCACCGGCCGCTCCGCGCAGTCACCCAGCTCGGCCGCCACGGCGGCCGAGATCCTCTGCACGGCCCCGGTATCCGGATCGACCCGGCGGTAGCACCGGCCGCGGAACAGCAGGACGGCCGGCCGTACGGGTGCGCCGGTCCAGCACAGCAGCGGCCCGAGGTTCACCCGCCACCACGCCGGCCCCAGGGTGATGCGGTGCAGCCGGATCCCGCTGCGGCCGGCGACGGCCGCCACCGCGGCGCGTGGATCGGCCGGCGCCGGGCCGAGCGGTACCCGGACCGGGTGGCCGGTGCCGGTGGTCAACGCCCGCAGCACGGCCACGGCGCGGCGATAGTCCCTGTCGTCCACGCGACCCCCTACTCGCTCGACCGGATGAGGCGGCGGTACGTCTCGCTGCACCGCATCAGCTGCTCGTGCCGGCCGCGATCGACCTCCCGGCCGCGGTCGAGCACCAGGATCAGGTCGGCGTCCCGGATCGTGGACAACCGGTGCGCGACGGTGAAGCAGGTGACGCCGATCCGGCGCAGGTTCTCGTCGACCCGCAGCTCGGTCTCCGGGTCCATCGCGCTGGTCGCCTCGTCCAGGATCAGCACCGCCGGCTCGCGGACCAGGGCTCGGGCCAGTTCCAGCCGCTGCCGCTGGCCACCGGAGAAGTTCGCGCCGCGCTCGGTGACGACCGCGTCCAGCCCACCCGGCCGCGCCAGCACCTCCCGGTCCAGCTCGGCCAGCCGCAGCGCCCGCAGTACGGCACCCTCGTCGACGTCCGGGTCCCACATGGTGACGTTCTCCCGCACCGTGCCGGAGAACAGCGACGGGACCTGGTCGACCATCGCCACCCGGGCCGCCCAGTGTGCCGGGTCGACCTCGTCGGGTGCGATGCCGTCGACCGTGACCCGGCCGGAACGGGGCCGGTAGAGACCCGCGAGCAGCCGCGCCACCGTCGACTTGCCGGACCCGGTGGCCCCGACCAGTGCCACCCAGCCGCCGTGCGGCACCCGCACCGTGAAGCCGGCGAGCACCGGCGCCGAGGCCGGGGTGTACCCGAAGTCGACCCGGTCGGCGACCAGCACGCCGGTACCGATGGTGCGGCCGGCCGGCCGCGGCGGATCGGCCGGCCGGGCGTGCTCGATGTCGCGCAACCGGGCCAGATCGGCGCCGAGCTGCTGCATCCCGGCCGTGGTGCCGATCACCGACTGCAGCGGCCGGTGGAGCGCGGCGAGCACGCTCTGCATGGCCACCAGCGACCCCACCGTCAGCGTCCCCAGCGACACGTGCCGGCTGCCGAGCACGATCAGCAGCGCGGTACCCGCCGCGGCCAGCAGAGGCGGCACCGCACCAAGCACCGCCAGCGGTGCGGCGGCGCGCTGCTCGGCGGACAGTGTCGCGGCCTGTTCGGCCGCCAGCCGGGCGAACCGATCGTCCTCCCCGCCACCGACCTTGATCGGCTCGATCAGCGCGACCGTCCCGTACAGCAGGGTGTCCCGGCGGGTCCGGGCCGCCTCCACCGCCGCCGCGGTCGCGACCCGCCGCGCCGCCGACACCCGCAGTACGACCACGTTCAGCCCGGCCAGCAACAGCACGCACAGCCCGATGACCGGGTCGTACCAGCAGAGCAGGACCGCGTAGCCGGCGACCAGGAGCAGGTCGGTGACCATGCCGGCCAGCTGCCGGGTCACCGCGTCCGCGACGCGATCGACGCTGCGCACCCGGCGGGTCAGGTCGCTGGGCTGCCGCTGGGTGAAGTAGCCGATCGTCAACCGCATCAGGTGCGCCATCAGGTCAGCGGCCTGCCCGACCGCCACCCCGAACTCGGCCCGCACCAGCAGCCGCTGCTGGCACAGCCCGGCGAGGATCGTCAGCACACCAGCCGCGGCGATCGTGCTCAGCACGACGGTCGCGTCGGTCGCGGTCGCCCCCGCGGCCAGTACCCGGTCCACGAACACCCGCGCCAGCATCGGCGACACCAACGCCAACGCGGCCAGCGTCGCGGTCAACAGTGCCAGGGCCGGCACCGCGCCGACCGCGGCGCGCAGCCGGCCGGCCAGCGCCGGCAACAGCCGGTACCGGCTTCCTCCCCGGCGGAAGTCGGGGCCCGGTGCGAACGTCAACGCCACGCCGGTGAAGGCGGCGTCGAACTCCGTCCTGGCCACCACCCGCCGCCCGCTCGCCGGATCGTTCAGGTACGCCCGCCGCTCGGTCAGCCGCTCCACGACCACGAAGTGGGAGAACTCCCAGAACAGGATCGCCGGCAACCCGACGTTCGCCAGTGCGGCCGGTTCGCAGCGAAACCCCTTCGCCACCAGGCCGTAGCGGCGCGCGGCACGCAGCAACCCGGACGCCGTCGAACCGTCCCGGCTGACCCCGCACGCCTCCCGCATCTCCTCCGGCGGCACGTGCCGGCCGTGGTAGGCGAGTACCGAGGCCAGTGCCGCCGAACCGCACTCGACCGCCTCCAGCTGGATCACGACGGGGGTACGGCGTCGGGCCCGCGCGGTGAGCCGCGCCCAGCCGGTACTCACCGCGCCAGCACCCACTCGATGGCCCGCTGCCGGGCCACCACGATCCGCGCCCGGACCGGCGTTCCGGGCGGCACCGCGAACGGCGGCGGACCACCCGACCAGCGCGGCTCGCCGCCGGCGGTGACGGCGATCCGGATCCGTACGGTCGCGCGCGGGGCCGCGTCGGCACTGGTCGCCGTCGCGGCCGAGACGCCCACGGTCCGGCCGGACAGCGTGCCGTAGACCGCGGCCGGCACCGACCGCAGCGTCAACGACACCGGCTGCCCGGCCCGTACCGGCGCCACCGCCGCGA
Organism: Actinocatenispora thailandica; assembly: GCF_016865425.1. Classification (NCBI taxonomy): domain Bacteria; kingdom Bacillati; phylum Actinomycetota; class Actinomycetes; order Micromonosporales; family Micromonosporaceae; genus Actinocatenispora; species Actinocatenispora thailandica. The sequence continues at coordinate 5,347,870 of NZ_AP023355.1, forward strand.
ACGGCACCGACACCTCCGCCTGCCAGCCAGCGGCATCCCGGTGCAGCACCCCGTCGGCCGCGAGTTCGGTCGGCAGCCGGACCAGCAGCGACCAGCCCGCCCCCGCCACCAGCACGGCGAACACGACCAGCGCCCCGATCCACACCGGAACCGACGCCAACCGCAGCGGCTCGTCGAGCCGCTCGCCCCGCTCGTAGTGGCGCAGCGCCTGCGCGCGGAACCTCACCGGGCACCGACCGAGCCGAGCGCGAACTCCGCGATGCTGGGTTCCTCGATCGGATCCAGCCCGGACAGCTGCGCGAACGCCACGGAGTCGCCGCCGCCCACCGCGCACGGCGCCAACCGCATCGCGGTGGCCACCAGGTACATCAGCTCGGTGAGCACACCCGCATGCTTGAGCGTCATCGCGTACCCCATGCCCTCGTAGCGCCACAGCAGGCGGGCGACGCGCGCCGTGACGACGAGCAGCACCTGCGGCAGCTCACCGGCCCCGAGGCTGGCCCGGGCATAGTCCAGGATCGCCGACAGCCGGCCGGCCTCGTCCCCGAGCAGCTCCAGCCGGTGCGCCAGCCCGTCGTAGTGGTAGAGGCCGGGCGCGAGTCCGTCGCAGCGCCAGACGGCCGGGTACACCTCCAGCTCGCAGATGCCGCCCCCGCTCGGGTACGGGCGCGCGCCGAGCTCCTGTCCGTACCGGACGCCCGCGGACCGGGTCCGTTGCACCCGGTAGAGGAACTCGCCGAGCTGGGCCAGGCTGATCGGATGTGCCGGGTCGTGCTCCCGGATGCTGCGCCGCGCTGCCAGCAGGTCGGACAGGGTCGCGTCGCCGCCGGTCACCGCTCCGGGATCCGGCGGGGTCAGCTCGACGGTACGGATGCAGGGTCGGTGGCTCGCCAGCGGTGCCGGCGCCACCCGCCCCTCGAACCGGCGGGTTCCGCCCAGCGGCAACGCGTGCCGGCCGGGCCGGGACCGGTCGTGCAGCTGCAGCTCCTCGACCGACCAGAACAGGTAGGGCTGCGCGTGGTGCTCGGTCGTGTGCACCCCCGCCGAGACGAGGATCCTCGCCGCCGCAAGCTCCGCGACGATCGAGCGCGCCGAGTCGGTGTCCACGTCCAGCTGCTCGGCGAGTTCGGCCGGGGTGTGCTCGCCGGTCGCGGCGGCGCACAGCAGCCGTACCAGCTGCGGGTCCAGGCAGCGGATCGCGGTGGCGCTCAACGGCGAACGCGCCACCAGCCCCGCCGCGTCCGGCCGCAGCACCACGAACCGGGACAGCCGGCAGCTGGCCGGCACGGACGGCTGGCCCGATCGCCGCTCGGCACCGACCCGCGCCGCGTGCGGCAGCACCTCCAGCAGCGGCCGACCGGGCAGCTCGGCCCGGCGGTCCAGCAGCGACAGCGCGAGCAGCCGCAGCAGCAGTGCCCGCGCCCGCAGCGGCTGGCTGCCGGCCCCGCCGGGCAGCCGGTGCAGGGACTCGGCATCGACCCAGCCGTTGGCCAGCCGCAGCAGCAACGCGCGGCTGGCCAGGTCGCAGCCGGCCAGCGCGATCTCGTAGTCGCCCAGCCGAAGGCCGAGGTACTCGGCATCGTCGCCGGCGAGCGTCACGTCGCGACGCAGCCGGAATCGCTCACGCATGGTTTGCATCGTGTCGGCTCCGGTGCGGGCGTGCCGCACGGTGGCAGCCAACTGTTCCGCCGTGTCGTCGCGATGGCATCACCTGCTGCCGCCGTTCGCCGGTCTGCCGGCAGGTTCGGGGCGACCGGTGCGCCCCAGCCGCGCGACGCAGCCGGGCACGGCCGTCGTACCGGTTCGGGCCGGCCGGTCCGGATTCCCGCGTTCGACGGGCAACTCCAGCTGTCGCCGACCACGCCTGGGCCGGGTGGGCCACGACTGGCCGGCCAGGCTCTCCGGGCCCGGTCGCCGGGGTGAACCCCGGCTACTTGACGACGCCGCCGTTGGCCCGGCAGGTGTCGCGCAGGTGCCAGAAGTCGGCCAGGTACTCGTCGTGCGCACCCTGGTCGAGCACCCGCAGCAGCGCCTCGTCGGCCTGCCGCAGCTCGCCCCAGGCGATGTTGGGGCTGCCGGTCCACAGGTGCGCGCCCGGGTCGCCGGTGATGCCGCCGTTGATCAGCAGGTACTTGGAGTGCACCCGGATCCGCCGCCCGCCGGTGCTGTAGTCGCACTTGGTGACCTGCAGGTTCTTCGCCGAGCTGAGGGCGGCGTTCGCGCCGGAGCTGACATTGCTGTAGACCACGTCCACCCAGCAGCCGGCCTGCGCCAGCGTGTCGAGCTGCTGCGCGACGTCGGTACGGTCCAGCGCCCAGTTGGCGACCCGGATCAGGGTCTGGTGTTTCGATCCGTCCGGATTGGTGTGCGTGCAGGCCACCGACCGGAGGATGTTGTAGACCGTGTCGCTGGACGAGTCGGTGAAGCTGGCCCCGGCCGGCTCGTGCCGCGGGAAGAAGAAGACCCGGTACTTCGTCCCGGTGCCGGAGTCGCGGTAGTAGTCGTTGTCGCCGCTGCTGCTGTGCCGGTAGCTGCGCAGGTCGTCGAAGTACTGGTGGTAGTAGCCGTAGGTGCGCGCGTCGGTGTAGGTGAAGGCGTTGTTGTAGGCGTCCTGGGAGTCCCAGGTGCCGATGTTGGCCGACGCCTGGTACACGACGTCCGAGACCGTGCCGGAGGACAGCGCCACCTGCGAGAACAGCGCGAACTTGTTGTGGTTGTAGGCGGTGGTGGGCGTGCTGGTACCCGGCCACAGGTACTGGCGGGTGCCGATGCAGCCGCGGTCCGGCCCGTCGGGGAACTGGTCCTTGCAGTCGACCAGGTAGGAGGCGGCGGTGTCGTCGCTGCCCAGCGCGGTGCGCAGGGTGTCGACCGGGGCGTTGGCCGCGGACGCGTGGTCGACGATGACGCGCACGTGCACCCCCGCTGGTACGCGGCGATCAGGTCGGCCGCGAGATCGGGTGCGTTGTCGCCGTCCACGACGTCGAAGCCGTAGCTGGTCAGCTCGATGTCCTGGCCGGCCGGTACCCGCTCGATCAGCCCGGCCAGCTGGGTGAACACCGCGTCCTGGGCGGCGGCGGAGCCGGCCGGGTCGTTGAACACGGCATGTCCGATCACCGGCTCCGGGCTGGCCGCCCGGGCAGCCCCCGCCGGAACGGCTGCGACGGTCAGGGCGGTGAACGCGGCGACGGCCAGCGCGGCGACGAGCGGTCGATGGCGCATCTGTCCTCCCCTGCCGCGCGGACGATCGTGCGAGCCGCGCCCGAAGGTTTCTTTAGCACGCAAGGACGATTATGAAGGTATAAACCGACAAAAGGAATACCCGGCCGGGTCACTCCCCGGCCGGGGTGACCAGCCCGGTCTCGTACGCGGCGATGACCAGTTGGGCGCGATCACGGGCGTCGAGCTTGGCGAGCAGCCGGCCGACGTGCGTCTTGACGGTGGCCGGGCTGACGGTCAGGTGCGCGGCGATGTCCGGGTTGGACAGCCCCCGCGCGATCAGGGCCAGCACCTCCCGCTCGCGTCCGGTCAACTCCGACAGCCGCCGGGAGAACGACCGAGACGGCCGCGGCTGACCGACGTACTGGGCGATCAGCCGCCGGGTGACCGTCGGCGCCAGCAGCGACTCGCCGGCCGCGACGAGACGGATCCCGGCCAGCAGGTCGGCCGCCGAGGTGTCCTTGAGCAGAAACCCGGAGGCGCCGGCACGGAGCGCCGAGTACACGTACTCGTCGTGGTCGAAGGTCGTGAGGATCAGCACCCGCACCTCGGTCCCGGCGCAGATCAGCTCGGTGGCCTCGATCCCGGTCATCCGCGGCATCCGGACGTCCATCAGCACCACGTCCGGCGCCTCGGACGATGCGAGCCGTACCGCCTCGTCGCCGGTACCCGCCTCCCCGACCACGGTGAGACCGTCGGCCGCGTCGAGCAGCACCCGGAAGCTGTCCCGCAGCAGGGTCTGGTCATCGGCGATGAGCACCCGGATCGGTTCGGTCACGGTCGTCCATCCTCGCCGACCGCCGGGTACGGAAGGCGCGCGGCCACCCGGAACCCGCCGCCCGCGCGGGCCTCGGTCACCAGGCTGCCGTGGTAGGCCGCGACCCGCTCCCGCATCCCGCGCAGCCCGTGGCCGGCACCCGGTACCGCGGCCGCCGGCGGGGCCCCGGCCGGCCCCTCGTCGCAGACCTCGACGGTGACCCCGGCCGGCTCGGCGGCCACGACGAGCCGGCACCGGGTCGGCCCCGCATGCCGGACGACGTTGGTCAGCGCCTCCTGCACGATGCGGTACACGGTGCGGCGTACCCCGTCCGGCGGCAGGTCCGGCCGTCGCAGCACGACGGCAATCTCGACGCCGGCCTGCCGGGCCCGCTCCGCCAGGTCCCGCAGGTCGTCCTCGGTTCCGGCCGGCGCCATCGTGTCCGCACCGGCACGCAGCAGGCCCAGAACCCGCCGCAGCTCGGTCAGCGCCTCCCGGCTGGTCGTCTCGATCACCGCCAGCGCATCCTGGCTCTCCTGCGGCCGGATCGCCGCCACGTGCCGCGCCACGCTGGACTTCACCGCGATCAGGGACAGGTTGTGCGCGATCACGTCGTGCATGTCGCGGGCGATGCGCAGCCTGTCCTCGGCCACCGCCTGCTCCGCCAGCTCGGCGCTTGCCCGGCGGGCCCGATCCCGTCGGTGCCGCAGGTACCTGCCGGCCGCCCACGGCCCGCACACCAGCGCGGCGACCAGCACCGCCGACCCCGGCGTCCGGCCCGACACGAGCACCGCGGCGACCACCGACAGCACGATCGCCACGACCGACACCCGACTACCGGACCGGGCACCCACCAGGTACTGGGTGGCAGCCACCGCCGCGTAGGGGGCCGGCGTCGCCACCGTCGAGATCGCACCGAGGTCCAGGGCCAGCAGCCCGGCGGCGAGCGCCGCGCCCGCCATCGGCAGCGGCCAGATCCGCCGGGCCGCCACCGGCAGCCCCACCACCAACGCCAGCGCCAGGTGCCCGCCACCGGCACCCGACTCGACCGCGGCATAGCCGCACGCCGCGGCCACCAGCAGCGCGGCCGCGGAGTCCACGGCGAGCCAGCGCCACCCACCCGTATCGACGATCACCTCCGGCACGCTAGCCCGCGCCGCGGCCGAAAGCGTCGTACCGGGGGCTGACAGACCACGGGGGTACCGCTGCGGGCACCGTCGGACCGGCCCGCTGGGGGACGATGTCAGGCGCCGGACCGATGCGGCACGACCGTGCCGACACCCACGCTGGTGGCCATGACGAAACCGACTCGACGCTGGTACCACCGATCCGTTCCGGACGGCACGAACCGGTTCCGGTTCCCGGGGCCGTGGCTGTCCGGACTGTCCTTGACGGTCGCGCCGATCCTGCTGCTGGCCGGTACCCTGCTGCGGCTGGGCGTTCCGTTCTTCTTCCCGGACCAGCTCGCCGCGTACGGCCGGCACGCCGCCCTGATGAACGCGGCGTACGCGACCTTCCTGACCGGCATCCTCAGCCTCTGGCCCGGCGTGCTGGCCGTCGCCCAGCGGGTCGGCGCCACCCGGCCCCGGTGGGCCGCCTGCGGCGCCGGGCTGGTCCTGCTGGGCCTGTTCGCCCGCAGCTTCCACTACGGCGCGAACACCTTCGCGTTCGGGCTGGTCGACTCCGCCGGGGTGGCCGCGGCCACGACCGCCGTCGCCGGTTACTACGCCCGCCCCGAGTACGTCGTGTCCAGCCTCACCGGGTGCATCATGGCCGGCTGGATCGTGCTGGCCGCCGGCTGCTATCTGTCCCGGACCCTGGGCCCGGCACGGAGTGCCGCGCTGGCCCTGATGGCCGGCCTGATGATCGGCGTACTCAAGGGCAGCACGGTGGCATCGGTCGTCGAGACCGCCGGGCTCGCCGTCGCCTTCGTCCCGCTCGGCCTGCGCACCCTGGCCGCCGCGCCGCGGCCACGGCCCGCGGTGGTCGTCGCCCTGGTACCGCTGGCCGTGGTCGCCGTCGTGCTCGGCCAGCTCGGCTGACAGACCGCGCCGGGCCCTCGGAGCGCGCGGACCCGCCAGCCCAGGGTGCGCGACAGCGCGGCCCGGCGAGATGCCGGGCCGCGCTGCTGTTCGGGCGCTGCTGCGTCAGTCGCGGAAGGCGTCCTTGACCTTCTCGCCCGCCTGCTTGACGTTGCCCTTCGCCTGCTGGGACTTGCCCTCGGCCTGCCACTGCTCGTTGTCGGTGGCCTCGCCGAGCTTCTCCTTCGCCTTGCCGACCAACTCGTCCTTCTTGTTGGCCGCCTTGTCATCCGTTGCCATCTGAAATCCCCCTCGTGGTGTCACCGATTCCCGGGGCCGCCGTCTCCCACCGTTGACGGGGACCGCGCCCCGGCCGTCTTCAGGCCCGCACGTCCGGTGGCGGATCGGCCGCACCGGCCGGCGGCGCGTCGCTGACGACCTGCCGCTGTTCGGTGCCGGCCACCGGCTGCCCGTTCCGGTACACCTGCCGCTGGGTCAGCCGGGTCGAACGCCTCCGGCGCGACCACACGGCCAGCGTGATGACCAGGTCGACCAGGCCGGCCGCCAGCAGGATCCAGCCGACGGCCGAGATGCTGATCCAGCCCAGGCTGGCGTGCACGGCGAAGGCGAGGATCGCGCCGACGACGAGCAGGAAGATGCCGATGCCGATGCTCATGTGCCACCTCCTCGAATGGTCGGGACGGAGCCGGGCGGCAGGTGCGGCCCGCGATCTCCGGACGCCCCGGCTCCGGGCCGTACCGGTCGCTCGATCACGTGAAGATGCTCACGCCGCCGGGGCCGACCAGCAGGCCGACGACGATCAGTACGACGCCCCAGAGAATCCGGCGCCGCAGCAGCGAGACGACGCCCGCGACCACCAGGATCACTGCCAGAATCCACAGCAGCAGGCTCAGCATCATGGCTCCCTCGTTCGGTCCCGCCCGGCGGCGCCGGCCGCCGGGCGGGTGCCGGGCCGGCGTGATCGGAGCCCGCGGGCGGACCCACACCCCAATCAATTGCCGCACGGCAACTTGTTGTCATGTTGGTGATGTCCACCCGGCGCGGTTTCTAACCCTCGACGTGCCACGGTTTTGGATCGGCGTCGAGAACGAATCACCACTTTTCCTGGCATTGCGCGTTCTTCGCGCACTCGTACCCAGCTCGGACGGGGCTGCCCGACTGGGCGGTCATGCCCGAAGATGGGTACACACGGCGTGCGGGAAAGGTGACGCGGAATGGACAGTCGTACCACGCTGGTCGGCCGCGCCGCCGAACTCGCGGCGCTCGACGCGGCGGTGCGGTCGGGCCTGGCCGGCGCCGCAGTGCTGGTGGAACTGGCCGGCGATCCGGGGATGGGCAAGACCCGGCTGCTGACCGCGCTGTCCGAGCGGGCCCGCGGCGCCGACCTGCACGCCGTGCACGCCGCCGGCGCCCGGATGACCACCGGCGTGCCGTACTCGGCGCTGACCCCACTGCTGCGCGGCCTCGGCATCGCCGTCGACGGCGACCGCGGCGGCACCGACCTGACCCGCTGGGAACTGTACCGGGCGGTACGGGCGGCGTTCGACCGCCCGACGCTGGTGTGCCTGGACGATGCGCACTGGGCCGACTCCGCCTCGCTCGACCTGCTCGGCCGGCTGCTGCTGGACCCCCCGGAGACCGGCCTGGTCGCCGCCGTGGCACACCGCCACCGGCAGGACCCGCCGGCGCTGGCCGAGGCGCTCGGGCTGCGCTCACCGACCGTCGAGCACCGGCTGCTGTCGCTGCGCCCGCTGTCGGTCGACGACGTCGGCCGCCTCGTCGGCCTGCCGGCCGGGCCACGGCTCACCGAGACCCACGCCGCATCCGGCGGAAATCCTTTGTACGCCTTGGCATTGCGCACCGGCATCGACGGCGGCGACGCCGCGGCGGGCCCGGCGGTGGCGGCCCTGCGCGCCGAGGTCGGCGGCCTGCCACCGGACCAGGCCCGGGTGCTGGGGGTGGCGGCGGTCGCCGGCGACGGCTGCCCGCCGAGCCTGGTACTCGCCTGCAGCACCGACGACGCGGGCGGCGCCGGAGCCGACCGGTACGACGGCGTGGCCAGTGCCGGAGCGGGCCGGTACGACGACGCGGGCGGCGCCGGAGCCGACCGGTACGAGGCGGCGCTGGACCGGCTGCAGGAGCGGGACCTGCTCCGGCTCGACGACGACGGCCGCCTCTGGTTCCGGCACCCGGTGCTGCAGAACCTCGCCTACCGGCAGCTGCCCGGTTCGGTGCGCCGGCGGCTGCACCGCCGGCTCGCCGCCGAACTCGGCCGCCGGGGCAGCACCGCACCGGTACGGGCGCTGCACGTGGTGCGCTCCGCCCAGCCCGGGGACGTACCGGCGGCGCGGCTGCTCCTCGACTGCGCGCAGCAGGTCGGGCCGCGGGCGCCGGGCGTCGCGGTGGAGTACCTGACCGCGGCCCGGTCGCTGCTCGGCCCGACCGAGCCGGACCTGGTCGCCACCATCGAGGTCGAGACGGCACGCCAGCTGATCGCCACCGGCGACCTCGCCGCCGCCGAGGAGATCCTGCGCGCCCCGGCGCCGGCCGCCGAGCGGGCCCGGCACGCGCTGGTCCGGGCCCGGCTGTCCCGGCTGCTGGGTCGCTACGCCGAGGCGGTCGCGACCCTGCAGGCCGAGCTGGCCGGTACCAGCGACCCGCGGCAGGTGGTGCTGCTCGCGCTGGAGGGTGCGATGTGCGCGGCGTTCGGCGGTTCGGCGGCGGTGACCGAGTTCGTGGCACTCGCGCAGCGCGCGGTCGGTGCTGTCACCGACCCGGCCTACCGCGCGGCCGTGCAGGTGGCGCGCGCGTTCCTGACCTCGATGACCGGCGGGCCGGTGCCGACCGACCTGCCCGCGGCGGCCGCCACGCTGGACGCGTTGAGCGACGGCCACCTGGTGCAGCTGCTCGACCCGTTCGGGATGCTCGGCTGGACCGAACTGGAACTGGAGCGCGATGCGGTGGCGTTGCGCCACTTCGAGCGGGCGATCGCGATCGCCGACCGGGCCGGGCACGCCGACCTGCTGCCGTACCTGCTGGTCGGCCGCTCGTACGCGAGCAGCCGGCTCGGCGCCTTCGACACGGCCCTGGACGCGGCCCGGGACGCCGTGGACGCGGCCCGCCGGCTGGGTGGTGCCAGTGTGGTGCTGGCGGTGGCGTTCCAGGCGTCCGCGCGGGTGTACGTGTCGGGCCCGGCCGAGGCCGCCACGGTGGTGCGCGACGCCCTCGCCCGGCCGCTGGGTACCGAGCGGGACTGGTTCGCCGAGATCGCCGCCCGGGTCGCCGCCCGGATCTCCGCCACGGCCGGCGACACCGGCGTGGACCCGAACACGCTGCTGCGCGCCTGCGGTGGCGAGACGATGGCCTGGGTCGAGGTCTGCAACCGGCCGTACTGGTGCACCGTGCTCAGCGAGATGTTCCTCGACCGCGGCGACCGTGAGCGGGCGCGGCACTGGCTCGGCGAGGCGGCCCGCCACGCGGAGCCGCTGGGTTTGCGCGGCGCCGACGCGCACGTGGCGACCGCGCGCGCCCGGCTGCTCGCCGAGGTCGACCTGGCCGCGGCCGTCGACGCCGCCGAGGAGGCCGTCGCCGGCTTCGGCGCGCTCGGCTGGACCCCGGACGAGATGTACGCGCGGCTGCTCACCGCCACCCTGTCCGCCCGGGCCGGCCGCTGGTCGGCGGTCACCGACCAGCTGGCCCGCGCCCACCGGCTCGCCACGTCGATGCCGGCACCGTGGCTGCACCGGATGGTCGCCGGCGCGCAACGCCAGCTGCAGTCGGCCGCCGGCCGGCAACCGGCGCCGGGTGGCCGCGGCGAGCTGACCCGGCGGGAGCGGCAGATCGCCGAGCTGGTCGCGGCCGGCGCCACCAACGCCGACATCGCCGCCGCGTTGCACGTCACCGTCAAGACCGTGGAGGCGCACCTGTCCCGGGCCTACCGCAAGCTCGGGGTGCGCTCGCGGGCGATGCTCGTCGACGCGATCCGCAGCGCGCCGTCGCCCCGCAATGCGCCGTCGCCCTGAGCGCTGCGCACATCACCCGGCGGCCCGTGGGCTGCCGGCCCCGCCGGTCCCGCCGCCGCGCCGGCGGTGCGGCACGGCGGCGGGGCCGGGTGATCAGCCGTACGTGCGGCAGCCGCGGTCGGTGTCGCAGCAGCCGAACGTGTGCCAACCCTCGGTGTTGAGCACGGCGCCGCCGAACAGCGTCGTCAACTCCGGGTTCCCGGCAGGGTTCGTCTCGGCCGGTACCTCCGGGTCCTTCCAGGAACGCAGGACGTCCTCGGTGTCCATCGGATTCCTCCCTTCGTCGTTCGCTCCGTCCGGTGGTGGGCCCGGCTCAGCAGGCGCTGAGGCAGCTCCAGTGCACGCCGGTCTGGTCCGGGCAGCAGCCCCAGGTGAGCGCGCCCTCGGTGGCGATCTGCCGGCCGCCGGCCGGGTCCGCCAGCTCGACCCGCCCGGCGGGGTGGTCCAGGATGCTGGGCAGGTCCGGGTCCTTCCAGGACCGGACGATGTCCTCGGTCATGAGTTCTCCGTTCGCTGTCTGCTGGTGTGCGGGAAGGATCGGTGCGGCGCGGGTCAGCAGAAGAAGTCGGTCGGGCACAGCCCGCAGGTCGACTCGTTGGTCAACCCGTCGCAGCAGCCCAGCGTCGAGGCGTGCTCGGAACTGGGTGCCAGCCCGCCGTGCCCGGTCAGCGCCAGGTCGCCGGCCGGGTTGTCCGGGCGGGTCGCGGCGCCGGTGTCCTTCCAGCCGCGGATCGTGTCGTCGTGACTCATCACGGTCTTCCTCTCAGCAGCAGCCAATGGTGGCACTGACCATGCAGGTGCCCTTGCCGACGGTGGCGTTGCACGACGCCGGGCACACGCTGCCCCAGCTGTCGGCGATCATCCCGCCGGTCTCGGCGGCCAGGTCGATCTCGCCGGCCGGGTTGGCCGCCGCCGCCGTCGAGTCCGGGTCCTTCCACGACCGGATCAGGTCGCTCATCGGATGCTCCTTTCGGTGTCACGAGACGGCACGGCGCCGCCCCGGGTCTCGGAATCGGCGGTACCGAACAGCTGCCGGTACCGGCCGTCCACCGCCACCAGATCGGCGTGCCGGCCGCGCTGCACGACCCGACCCCGGTCCAGTACCAGGATCTGGTCGGCGCCGCGGATCGCTGACAGCCGGTGCGAGATGACCACCCGGGTCACCGCCAACCGCGCCAGCGCGGCGTCGACCTCGCGTTCGGTCTGCGGATCCAGGTGGCTGGTGGCCTCGTCCAGCACCAGCAGCCGGGGCGGTGCACCAGCGCGCGGGCCAGCGCGATGCGTTGCCGCTGGCCGGCCGACAGGGCCGTACCGCCCTCACCGACCAGCGTGTCGTAGCCCATCGGCAGCGCCAGCACGTCGTCGTGCAGGCCCGCGGCGCGGGCCGCGTCGATCACCTCGGCGTCGGTGGCGTCCGGCCGGCTCAGTACCAGGTTGTCCCGGATGCTGCCGTTGAACAGGGTCAGCTCCTGCAGCACGGCGCCGCAGTGCGACCGCAGGTCGGGTACGTCCAGCTCGGCCACCGTGACCCCGTCGTGGCGCACCTCGCCGTCGGTGGGCCGCAACAGGCCCAGCAGCAGCAGTCCCAGCGTGCTCTTGCCCGACCCGGTCCGGCCGACCACGCCGAGCTTGCCGCCGGCCGGCAGGTCGAACCCGACGTCGGTGAGGATCGGCGGCTGGCTGTCGTGGTAGCGGAAACCCAAGCCCCGCACGGTGATCCGGGTCGGTTCGCCGGCCGGCAGCCGGACCGTACCGCTCTGCTCCGCCGGCGTGTCGAGCACGTCGAACAGCCGCTCCACCTGGGCCCGCACCGCGTGGTACAGCTGGCCGACACCGGCGAAGGTCTCCAACGGCGACAGGATGGACAGCGCGACGGCGTTGGCGGCGAGCATCGCGCCGAGGCTCAACCGTCCGGACAGCACCATGCCGGCGCCGAACCACAGCAACGCCAGCGGCCCCAGGGTGCCGACCGCCCGCTGCGCCGCACCGAGTACCGCCGTGCCACGGCCGCGGCGCACCATCGCCCGCTGGTACCGGTCGAACAGCCGCCGCCAGTGCGCGACGGCCCGCTCCTCCACCCCGTTGGCCTTCAGCGGGATGACCGCCTCCAGCGTCTCCACCAGGTAGCTCTGTTCCTCCGACCGGGCGGTCAGCTCGCGCTGCGCCAGCACCCGCAGCCGCCGGTACGTCGCGGCCAGCACCAGCGCCTGCGCGACGGCCAGCGGTACCAGCGGCAGCAGGTACAGCGGGGACAGCAGCACGACCGCGACCAGGTAGCCGATCAGCAGGAACCCGTCCACGATCATCGTCAGCAGCTGCTGGCTCAACGTCTCGCGGGTGGTGGAGACGCTGGACAGCCGCATCAGCAGGTCGCCGCGGCCGCGGTCCAGGAAGAACCCGATCGGCAGCCGGAACAGGTGCTTGACGAACCCGTGCGTCAGTTCCCGGTCGCCCAGCGCGCGCAGCCCCAGCAACGCCAGCCCGCGGGCCAGCGTCAACCCGCCGTACGCGACGCCGACCGCGACGATGCCCAGGCCGACGGCGGGCAGCAGGTCGGTCCGGTGCGCCGGTACCAGGGTGTCCACGACCAGCTTGGTGAGCAACGGGATGCCCAGCCCCAGCGCCTGCAGCCCGGCGGCGAACAGCACGGTCAGCGCGATCAGCCGCCGCCCGCCCGGTACCGAGGCGAACTGGCGCAGGTAGCGCACCATCGGCGCGTCCCGCCACCGGGTTCGGCGCCGCTGCAACCGATCCGTCGGCGACAGCCGCAGCAGGACCCCGCCGTACTGGTCGTCGAAGTCGGCGCGCGGCAGCCGCTGCCGGCCGACGCCCGGATCCACCAGCGACACCGTCCGGTCGTCGGCGCGCACCACGACGACGAAGTGGTGCCGGGCCAGGTAGGCGATCGCCGGGCCGGTCAGCGGCCCGGCCGGCAGCCGGTCGGAGCGCTCGATGCCGACCGCCAGGCCCGCCTTCTCGGCGGCGGCGGCGATCGCGGACACCGACACCCCGTCCCGGCCGGTACCCAGAAGTGCCCGGCACTCCGGCACCGAGGTGTCCCGCCCGTACCGGCTGAGCACCATCGCCAGGCACGCGGCACCGCACTCGGTGCGGGTCAGCTGGAACCGCAGCGGTACCCGGGTCACGGCCGTACCGCCAGCAGCAGCACCGGCGCGATCCGGTCCGGCGCCGCGAGGCGGAGCAGCCCGTGGCCGATGCCGGACAGCCCGGTCATCAACCCCGGCGTCGGCACCGACGACGGGGTGCCGCAGCGCGGGCCGACCCGGTCCAGGTGCCCCAGTACGGCCGCGGCGAGGGTGTCCCGGTGCCCGGCCGCGTCCGGGGCGCCGGCGCGGGCGGCGACGGTGAACAGTTCCAGGTTGCCCAGGTCGCCGTGGCAGATGCTGTGGTTGCCGAAGTGCCCGAACACCGCCGTGGAGCGCAGCGCGCGGGTCAGGTCGGCGGCCGTGTCGGCGTCCCGCTCACCGGCCGGCAGCGCCGCCCGCGCCAGCCCGGTACCGGGCGCGCCGTGGCACCAGGCGTGCATGTGCGGCACCTCGACCGGTTCGCTGCGCCGTGCCCACGGCCGGTCCGGCAGTTGTCGCAGGTCCGGCCAGTTGTCCAGGTCCGGGCGAAACAGCGACCGCTCGTAGGCCAGCGCCGCCCGGCCGGCGGCACGCGCGGCGGCGTCGCCGGTGCGCGCCGCGTACCGCAGCAGGGCCCAGCCGATCCCCGCCGCGCCGTGCGAGAACCCGGTCAGTGGCCGGCCGGAGTCCATGGTGTACCAACCGGTCCCGCCCTCGACCTGGACCGCGGTGTCGACCAGCCGGGCCGCGCAGGCCGCGGCCAGCCGGGCCGCCACCGTCCCGCCGACGCCGGCGTCCAGCAGCGACTCGGCGAGCGCCAGGCAGCCGGCCGCGCCGCCGATGATGTCCAGCGTCTCGTCCCGCTCGACCAGGCCGGTGACCCAGTCGAGGATGCCGGGCACCGGTTCGGCCAGCTCCGCGTCGTCCAGCAGCGTCGCGGCCGAGGCGAGCGCGTAGGCCACCCCGGTCGGCCCGAGTACGGGCCGAGCACGCCACGGACCTCGCCTTCCCGGTCGATCATCGGCCGGACGTGGTCGACCTGGGCCGGCAGCGGGCGCAGCGTCGCGCGGGCCAGGTCCGCGTACCGTTGCTCGCCGGTGAGGTGGGCCAGCCCGGCCAGGAACACGGCGACCCCCGGATAGCCGTTGTACAGGTCGGCGCGCAGCTGGGTGACCATCCACTGGGTGTCCTGCACCAGGTCCATGCCGAGCCAGCCGACCCGGTCGGCGCGCCGGTACGCCGAGTCGGCCAGCCGGTCACCGATCGTCCGGGCGTGCTCCAGCGCGCGTTCGGCCACGCTCGCCGCCGGGTCGGGCGCGCTGCGGGCCGACCGGGACGCGGTGCCATGGCCGGTCTCGGCCCGGGTCGCCAGCGTCGCCTCGATGACCCACTCCTGCTCGGCCAGGTCGTCGTCGCCCAGCCGGTCGAGCACCCGCCGGGTGCGGTCCAGCCCGGACTCCGGCAGCACGCCGGCGATCCGGCCGCCGTCGACGCCGTACAGGTCGGTGGAGCCGGCCCGGGTACGAAACAGCGGCACGTCGCCGTGCCACAGGTCGGTCAGTTCCGCGCCGACCAGCCGCAGCCGCGCGGCGTCCGACACCGACGCCGCCCACAGCAGGCCGAACACCCGCTCCCGGTCCAGCGCGTCCCGGCCGACGTCGGGGTGGCTGGACTCGGTGAGGATCAGCATGTAGTTGCGGGTCGCCCGAACGATGCACCGGGTCTCGTCGGCCGCGCACCGCTCGACCAGCCCGGCGAGCTGATCCCGGTGCGCGGCCAGCACCTGGTAGCCGGCCCGGAACCCGGCCAGCAGGTCCGCCGCGAACTCCCGGACGTCCAGGTCGCGACCGGCCAGGGTGGGCCGGTTCTGGCTGCCCGGGAACTCCCGGTAGTCGCGCACCAGCCGCATCTCGTCGGTACCGGCGGCGTCGAAGGTCACCGACTTGAACGGCAGCACGCCGCCCTTGTCGCCGCCCATCCCGCCGACGTCGAGGACCCCGCCGTCGGGTCCGTAGAGCACCGCCGGCAGCAGGCCGGTACGGCTGACCGAGTCGCGCAGCGCGGCCATCGCCGGGTCGTCGTCGGTGAACGCGGCGCCGGTGGTGACCGGCAGGTCGCCGTGGAACACGGACTCCAGGTCGACCACCACCGGGTCGGCGCCGCAGGCGATCACGTTCTCGTAGTGGAAGTCCACTGCGGCCAGCACGTACAGCAGCGCCAGCAGGGCGCCCTGCCGCCGGAAGTACCCGCGGGCCTCGTCGGTGTCGGCGCACTCGGCGACCGGGACGAACTCCGTCCAGCCGTACCCGTCCGCCGACAGCACCCGCACCCGGCGCAGCGCGGCGTCCGGCAGCCGCTGCGCGTACCAGCCCAGGATGTCGTTGACGTGCTCGTGCAGTGCCAGCGACCGCGGCTTGTACACCAGCCGGGCACCGTCGGCGAAGCGCAGCACCGCGACCGACCGGCCCCGGTCGTGCGCGTCGCCGCCGCCCATCGCGACCTCGACCAGCGTCCCCGGCTCCCCGTCGAGTAGCCGGTCGACCAGCGCCGGCCGGTCGGCCGCGAACCGGGCCAGGAACTCCGCGTACGCCTCGACGGCCTGGTCGGCGAGCGTGACCAGGGTCCGGCCCAGCACCGCGTACTCGTCGAGCAGCGCGGCGAGTTCCGCCGGATCCGCGAGCAGTTCGGCGAACGACCAGAACCGGGCGGTGGCGTCGGCTCCGGACAGCCGGTCGGCGAGCCGCATCACGTTGAGTTCCAGCACCAGGATCCGGCTCGCCGCATCCACCAGCTGCCGGGCCAGCGCCGCCCGGAACGCCGCCAGCAACGCCGGACCGTCGACGTCCGGCGCCAGGGTGTACTCCGAACGTCGGGCCAGCCGGTCGGCGGCGTCGGCGACGAACGGCTCGACGATCGCGGCGAACGCGTCCCGCCAGTCGTCGGTCCTGGCCACGCTGCGGTGCGGCATTTCGGCGACGATGCGTTCGACCCGGCCGGCCCAGGACGGTGCGCCGGCACGCGCGGCGAGCTCGTCGGCCGGTTCGGCGAGCAGATCGAGCAGCCGCTGCGGATCGATCCCGTACCCGGTCAGCACCGGGGCGACGGCATCGTCGGTGACCTCCGGGTACGCGGTGCGCCACCGGTCCAGCCGGCGCGCCGCCCGGTCGGCGTCCGGGCTACCCGGTACCGCCGGGGACGGTGCGCCCGGCGCGGCGATCCGTTCGGCCAGCGTCAGCGCGCGGGCCCACCAGGATCCGGTCAGCGCCGGCCGCTCGCCGCGTTCCCACGGCAGTCCCAGTACCGGCAGGGGGTGCTTGTCGACGGGCACGATGACTCCTCACGGACGGCGAACGGGATGCCGCGAACGCGGCCGACGGTGTTGCCGGGCACGCGCAAGGTGGTGTGGCGCAGTCGTTCTGGCGCGGGTCGTGGCGGGTGGCGGCGGGTGGCGTGGCGCGCGGGCCGCGGCGGGTTCGCGGCCGGTGGCCGGCGGCCGGTCGCGGGCCGGCGGGCGGGGCACCCGCCGGCCCCGATCCGCTCAGCTGCAGGTGACCCCGCAGGTCACACCGCTCAGGCAGCAGTCGTCGCTGAGCCAGTTCCAGTCGGTACGCGGGGTGGCGATCATGCCGCCGTGGGCCGAGTCGAGCTCGATCCGGCCGGCCGGGTTCGGCCGTCCCGGGGCGTCGAGATCCTTCCAGCCACGAATGGTCTGCTCGTGATCCATGTCTGCTCCCAACCGCCGGCGCGGGCCGCCGACGGGATCACATCCTCGCGACGGTGCGGAGCACCCACCATCCGGGTGAACCCGCTAATCGTCCCTACATCCGCGCGCGGGCGGGCAGGCAATCCGGTACGGATACCAGCGATGCGGGCATTCCGGTACGGGTTCCGCCGATGCGGTCGGCTCGCGATCGGGCCGGGCGCAGCACGCGGCGCCGGGAGCGAGGCTCCCGGCGCCGGGTGGTCGTACCGTGCGGCGGATCAGATCCGGACCACGTACTTGCCCCGACCGCGGCCCTCGGCGAGCAGCTGGTGCACCGCCGGTACCGCGGCGAGCCCGTCGACCTCGGTGACCGCGAGGCCGACCCGGCCGGACGCGAGCAGGTCCAGGCAGCGGGCCATCGCGTCGGCGACCCGGGCCGGCGCGGCGCGGGACAGGTTGGAGATCGAGAAGCCGCCGACGGACAGGTTGCCGCCCATCAGCCGGCCCATGTGCGGCAGGGTGGCGGGAGCGCCGCCGGTGGCGTTGCCGAACAGCACGATCCGTCCGCCCGGTGCGGCGAGCGCGAGGTCGTTGTCCAGCTCGCCGGCGCCGAGCGCGTCGAGTACGACGTCGACGCCGCCACCCGCCGCGGCCCGCACCCGGTCGGGGTAGTTGGCGTCGCGCGCGAACGCGGCGGCGTAGCCGGCGTCGATCGCGGTCGGCACCTTGCTGGCGCGACCGACTGTGCCGATCAGCTGGCCGCCGCCGAGCACCGGCACCAGCTGCGCCACCGCACTACCGACGCCGCCGCTGGCCGAGTGCACCAGTACCCGGTCGCCGGCGCGGAATCGCGCCGCCTGGGTGAGCAGCAGGTACCCGGTGGCCAGCACCGCCGGGGTGGCGGCGGCGAGCGGCGCCGGCACCCCGTCGGGTACCGGAACGGTCAGCTCGGCGCGGGCGCGCGCGATGCTGGCCAGGCCGCCGGCGGTCAGGAAGGCGGTGACCCGGGTACCGGCGGCGAGGCCGGTGACGCCCTCCCCCACTGCGCGCACCGTGCCGGCGACCTCGTCGCCCGGGTACGCGGGGAAGCTGTCCGCGTACGGCTGGTCGCCGCGGCGCATCATCACGTCGACGAAGTTGATCCCGGCGTACTCGACGTCGATGGTGACCTCACCGGGCCCCGGTTCCGGATCGGCCAGCTCGCCGACCTGGCTGGTGTCCGTCGCATCGGACGGTCCGGTGATGACCAACGCGCGCATGACCCACCTCTTTCGACGTTCCCCGGAGCCCGAACACTACTACATTGTTCGACGAACATCGAATGAGTTGCGGGCCGGAGCCTGCCACGGCCTACGGGACGAGCAACACCGGGACGGAACAGAGCCGCGCGACGCGCTCCCCGGTGCTTCCGACCAGCGCGGTGAGCAGCCCGCCCTGGTGTTCGCCCACCACGATCAGATCGGCTCCGCCGGCCTCGGCCAGCTCGCAGACCGTCGACGCGACCTCGGCCCGCATCGCCTCGACGATGTCGCCCTGCGCGTCGACACCGGCCGCGGTCAGCTCTCCGACCGCCCGGTCCACCACATCCTGCGCCGTGCCGTTCTCCTCGCGCACCAGCGCCGGGGCCGACGGCACCAGCCCCATCGTGGTCGGCTCGACACAGTCCACCGCCCGCACGTGCAGGACCCGAACCCGTGCACCGGTAGCCTTCGCCAGCTCGGTGGTGTGCGCCAGCACCCGGGACGAGTCGTCGGTACCGCTGAGCGCCACCACGAGGTTTCGGTACATCACCAACCACTCCTCTCCTGCCGGCCGCCCCGGCGGGGCCATGCCGGTTCGCCGACGGTCCGCAGCGGACGTGGCAGCCAGCTCAGTCGACCACGAACGTCGCGCGGGTACGCCGGCCGTACGGGGTCGATTCGGTGGACCACGCGTCGGCGAACGCGTCGAGAGTGATCTCGGTCAGGGTGCCCAGTTCGGCGCTGTCATCCCGGTGGGCCAGCACGGTGACCGCGAGCCGGCCCGGCTCACGCTCGACGAGGATGCGCACTTCGGCCGCCCCGGCCTCGACCGCGCCGTTGACGACCTCGCTGGCCGCCAACATCGCCGGGGTGCTGACCGATCGCGGCAGCTTCCAGTCCGCGGCACAGGAGTCGATCACCGAACGCGCCTCCCGGGCGATCCGCCGCCCCGCGACGAGCGTGGCGCTGCGCCGCAACCGCCGGGGCGGCTCGGCCAGGGCCGCCACCGCCTCCGGCATCGAGTCGCGTAGCGGAACCTGCTCCGCGAGCGCGGCTTCCCGGTACCACCGGGCCTGCTCGCCGCCCAGCCCGTACAGGCACAGCCGGCTGGCCGGCCAGCCGCCGGCACGCTCGTGCGCGTGACAGAGCAGCGCCAGCGCGGCGGGACCGGACGCCCGCAGGCCGGTACAGTCGGCGACGGCACGCGGATGCGCGATCAGGATGGCGCTCAGCTCGTGACGTACCCGCGGGCCGTCCGCCTCGTCGATCGATCCGAAGAGCCGGACCAGGTCGAACCCGAGGCCGCTGACCAGTTCCCAGCGCAACGGTGACGTCGGCTCCTTCGCCGGCGGCACGGTTGCCTGCCCGTCCCCGGCCGGTGGGCCGGTCGAACCGCGTCGCACCGACGGCGTTCCGGCCGCAGACACTGCTGAACACCACCTTCGCCTCCGTGCCGAACCGACACGACTCCCTTACCCGGCCACCCGGCACCGCAATCGTGGCAACGGTGCGCGCCGGTACCGGGTGCCCGTCGATGTGCGGTCCGGATGGCAGGCGGGTCGTCAGGCGGGGGTACCGGAACCGGGCTCGGCAGCGCGGTAGAAGCTCTCCCCGGCGTGGTCGGCGTCGGTGTAGACCTTGGTGGTCCCGTCCGGGTAGGCGGCGAAGGGCAGCACGACCCCGTCCGGGCACGGGTGCAGGAACATCAGCGTGGATCCGATCACCACGAACGAGCGCGCCATCGGGGTGGCGTGTTCGGTGCCGTGCTCCGAGCGCCACCCGTGCACCCGCTCCGCCGCCCCCGGTTGGGCCGCGGCGCTGTGCACCTTCCCGATGAGGTCGTCGATCGCCAGCCGGTCCAGGATCTCGATCTGCAGGTTCGGTGGCTGCTGCACGTCGCGCTCCCGCCTTGCAACGGATGGACTGTTCGCTCCGGTTCCGTGCCGGGGCGAGCGGCACGCGCTGGCTGGTGGCCGGTCGCCCGACCTCGAATATAGGCACCGAGAGGTCGGCTCCCGGCCGGTTCGGCGAACCGCCCGACCCGACCAGGCAGCGATATCGGTAACGTCCGAATCAACCGGTCTCTTGCGAAGAAAGGAACGTTAGCGTTAACGTCGCTCCGATCACCAACGAAAGGGGCATACGATGCGCGCTGCTCGACGCGGCCGACCCGGCCGATGGCTACTGGGGCTGCTGGCGGTGCTCCCCGCGGTCACCCTGGCCGGCCCGGCCACGGCCGCACCCGACCGCTCCGGCGCCGACCGGGCCCGCTGGGCCACCCGGGCCGAGGCCAGCTACCGGGCCCTGCAGGACCACCTCTACCTCGGCACCACCGGACACCGGCTGTACGCGGAAACCACGCCCGCGGCGCCGGACGGCAACCCGTACTCGTACCTGTGGGAGTTCCGCGAGGCGACCCAGGCGACGCTGGACGTGCGGGCGCTGCCCGGCAACCACCGCCGCTACGCCACCGACGTCGCCGACCGCTTCGCCGCGATCGGGCAGTACGCGAGCACCGACCCGGCGCATCCCGGGTACGACTCGTACCTGCCACCGCCACTGGGCACCGACGGTGACCTGTTCTACGACGACAACGCGGTGGTCGGACTGTCCTTCGTCGACGCGTACCGCGGCGGCCGGGACGCCCGGATGCTCGCCGGCGCCGAGGCGGCGTTCCGCACCGACCTGCGCGGCTGGGACACCGACCCGGCGAAGACCTGTCCCGGCGGCATGCACTGGGTCGAGGCGAGCTGGAACACCATCCGTGCGGCCAACGTGACCGGGCTGTTCGCCGAGCTGGCCGCGAACCTCTACGCGATCACCGGGGAGCGCGACTACCTGCACTGGGCGGTGCGCGCCTACCGGTGGAACCGGTCCTGCCTGATGAGCTCGCCCGGCCTGTACCGCAACGACATCGCCGACGACGGCAGCTACGACGACACGCTGTGGAGCTACAACTCCGGCGCCATGATCGGCACCGCAGCCACGCTGTACCGGGCGACCGGGGACCGGCACTGGCTGAGCCTGGCGCGCGGCGACGTGCGCGGCGCGATGGCCTACTGGACCAGCGGCGACCGGCTGTACGACCAGCCGGCGGTGTTCAACGCGTTCCTGTTCCGCGACGTGCTGCCGATCGCACCCGGCTATCGGTCCACATTGGACAGCTATGCCGCGCGGCTGTGGCGGGACAACCGGGACCCCGCGACCGGGCTGTTCCGGTTCCAGGCATCCAACGGCGGTGCACCGGATCCGTCCCTCCCGGTCGGCACCCTCAACCAGGCCGCGGCGGTTCAACTGTTCGCGCTGCTCGGCCGCGCCTGACCACGCGGCGACGCCCTGCCGCCTGCGCCGCGCGCTCAGCGCAGGCGGTAGAGGATCTCCCCGGCGTCCGGCACCACCATCGTGTCCGGATCGGCCGAGCCGGCCGCGGGGTCGATGCCGGCCGGGTCGCGGTAGTCCAGGCCGAGCGAGCGGGTGGTCGCCTCGTCGATGCCGGTGGCCAGGGTGACGGTGATCCGGCAGCGCTCGCCGCGCACCGGGTCGTAGCTGCCGGCACCGCGCAGGTGCGTCGAGTGTGCCAGCACGCCCCACGGGTGGTCCCGGAACCGGTCCCACTGGGCGGTGAAGTACTCCCGGCAGTGGTAGCCGACGGCCCGGATGTCGGCGTCGTGGGTATGACTGACCGTCCGCACGTGCGGCGCGTACAGCACCACCTCGCCGCCGTCGGCGACCACCGGCTCCACCTTGTACATCCCCTTGGCGGCCGTCCACAGCTCGTCGTACCGGGTGGAGACCACCGACAGCACCCGCTGGACCGGCGCGCTCAGGTAGCGCACGTGCGCCTCGGCCGCCACCTCCGCGGCGGCGGCCCAGGCCTCCTCGGTACCGCCGTAGGCCACCGAGTGCAACGCGTCGCTGCCGGAGGCCACCACCACGCACAGCGCCCGGCGACGCGCCGGTACCAGCGCCGCGGCGGCGTCGATCACGGCGCGCACCGGCGTACTGCCCCGGGTACCGATGATCTCGGCGCTGCCGATCAGCGCGCCGAGCCAGTGCGACAGGTCGATCACCTCCGGCCCGGCGATCCCCGGGAACAGGTACTTGTTGCCGCCGGAGAAGCCGACCACCTCGTGCGGGAACACCGGCCCGACCACCAGCAGCGTGTCGTGCTCGACCGCGGCCCGGTTGAGGGTCACGTCGACGCCGGCGCGCAGCCGCCCCCCGGACAGCCGTTCGACGGTGTCGGCGGACAGCCGCCCGACGGTGGTCAGCTGGGTCGGATCCCACCACTCGTGGTTGCGCACCGCCATTCCCGGGTACCGGTCGGCGATGCCGCCGGGCGCCGCGCCGACCAGCGCGGCGAGGTCCGCCTCGGACAGGCCGGCGTGGGTACCGAGGGCGACCAGCACGGTCAGCCGCGCGACCCGGCCGGCCAGCGCGCCGTGCACCGCGTCGAGCAGCAACGGCAGCGGGCAGCTGCGGGTCGCGTCCGGGATCAGGACGCACACCGAGCGGCCGGCGTAGTCGTCGGCGCCGAGCACCGAGCGAACGAACGCGTCGACCCGTTCGGGTTCCAGCGTCTGCCCCGCCCCGCCGATGTCGCTGACCGTCACCGCACCCCGTCCTTCCCTCCGGGCACCACCGTACTGCGCCGGCCGGCCCGCTCCGCTGATGCGCGTGACCCGCCCGGACGGTGGCGCGGGTGGCCCCGGCCGAGCCGGGTGGCGCCGGTGACGACCTTGGCGGACCGGGTGGCGCGGCCCGGCCGGACCGGGTGGCGCCCGCTGCCGTACGGGCTACCTGGCCGCTGGTGGGCGCCACATCGCCCAGAGGGTCGGGCCACCGTCCGGGACCGCGATCTCGCGGGTCACCTCGAACCCGAAGGAGCGGTAGTACGGCACGTTGGCCTCGTTGCTCGACTCCAGGTAGGCGGGCGCCGCCTCGGCGTCGCAGACCGCGAGCCGGGAGCGCAGCAGCCGCCCGCCGATGCCCTGACGTTGCGCGCTCGGGTCGGTGCCCAGGTACGCCAGGTACCAGTGCGGTTCGCTCGGATGCACCGTCTCGATGGCAGTGACGATCGCCTGAGCGGCCGCCACCCGGCCGGGCATGGCCCGCAGCAGCGACGGCACCGCCCACATCGTGCGCCACCAGGGCGTGCGCCACCGGCCGGGCGGATCCCAGGTGGCCACCCCCAGCGGGCCACCGGCACCGGCCACCAGCTCGGTGGCGCCGTGGTGCAGGTGGAAGCGGCGGATCATGGTGCCGAACATCCGCGGCAGGCCGACCCGCAGGATCTGCTCGTCGCCGAACATCCAGCGCATCACCGGATCGTCGTCGAACGCCCGGGCCAGGGTGGCCGCCGCGGCGCCCACCTCACCCCGCCGTACTCGCCGCACGCTGTGCTGCCCGGTCGCCATGTCGCCCATCGTGCCAACCCGGCGCACGAGGGCGCGTCGTCGAGCGGCTGGTGCGCGGCCCGGCGGCCGTCACGGCGCTCGCGGAGCCGCTGGCGATGTCGCTGCCCGCGGTGATGCAGCACCTGCAGGTGCTGGAGCGGGCGGGGGTCATCGCGACCGAGAAGACCGGCCGGGTGCGCAGCTGCCGGATCGAGCCGGGCACGCTGCGCGCGGCCGAACGATGGCTCAGCGGCCAGCGCACCCAGTGCGAACGGCAACTCGACCGTCTCGACGACTACCTGAAGGAATGATGATCATGGCAGTGACACACTCGACGTTCACCCTCGAACGCCACTTCCCGGCATCGTTCGAGCGGGTCTTCGCGGTCTGGGCGCCGACCGGCGGCCCGTCGGTCGGCGCCGCCGGCCCTCCCCGCAGCGCCGCCGGCCACCGCCGCAGGACCGCCGGGCCTCCCCGCGGCGCCGCCGGCCACCGCCGCAGCGCCGCCGACCGGCCACCCCGGGGAATGGACCCGGGGGAAACACCGGCGCGGGCGGCACCCCGTCGGCACACACTGGGCTCTGGATCACCGGTGCGGGCGCGGGCCGCGGCGAGCGCCACGGCAGCCCGCCGGCACCGGTGTCGTCGCCAGTGAGGGGGCATGGACGATGGCTGTCACCCGTGGGTTTCACGGCCGCAGACGGGCCGAGGCCGACCCGGCCCGGGTACCGCCGGGCCAGTACGTGACGCGGGACTTCCCGGTGCTGTCGGCGGGACCCACGCCGCGCCGGCTGGCGGCGGACTGGACCTTCACCATCCGCGGCGCGGTCGACGAACCGGTCGTGTGGAGCTTCTACGAACTGCGGGCGCTGCCGGCCACGACCATCACCACCGACATCCACTGCGTCACCAAGTGGTCGAAGCTGGACACCACCTGGCGCGGCGTCTCGCTCGACACGCTGCTGGCCGACATCGACACCAGCGCCGACTACGCCCTGGCGTTCTCCGACGGCGGGTACACCACGAACCTGCCGCTGGACGACCTGACCGGCGGCCAGGCGATGATCGCCTACGAGTACGAGGGGGAGCCGCTCACCGCCGAGCACGGCGGCCCGGCCCGGCTGCTCGTCCCGCACCTGTACTTCTGGAAGAGCGCCAAGTGGGTGCGCGGCATCGAGCTGCGCGACGACGACGAGCCCGGGTTCTGGGAGAGGTACGGCTACCACAACTACGGAGACCCATGGAAGCAACAGCGCTACGCCGGCGACTGAGCTGGCAGCTCGCGACGGTACGCGAGATCACCGCCGAGACCGACCGCACCCACAGCATCGGCCTCGACCTGCCCGACTGGCCCGGCCACCTGTCCGGCCAGCACGTCGACGTGCGGCTGACCGCCGAGGACGGCTACCAGGCGCAGCGCAGCTACTCCATCGCCTCGGCACCGACCGACGAACGCCTGGTACTGACCGTGGAGCGCCTCGACGACGGGGAGGTCTCGCCGTACCTGGTCGACGAGCTGCAGGTCGGTGACCAGATCGAACTGCGCGGGCCGGTCGGCGGGTACTTCGTCCGGCGCCCCACCGACACCGCGCCGGCCCTGCTGGTCGCCGGCGGATCCGGCATCGTCCCGTTCCGCGCGATGCTGCGGGAGCACGGCGCCGCGATGGGCGCCGCGCCGATCCGGCTGCTGTACTCGGCGCGCTCGTTCGACGAGATCATCTACCGCGACGAGCTGCTGCGCATCGCCGCGCGCGACGGCATCGACGTGAGCATCACGCTGACCCGCAGCCAGCCGCCTGGCTGGCACGGCTACACCGGCCGGGTCGACGCGGCGCTGCTGCGGCAGGTGAGCTGGCCGCCGGACGAACAGCCGGCGGCGTACCTCTGCGGTCCGACCGGGTTCGTCGAGGCGGCCTCGAACGCGCTGGTCGGCCTCGGCCACGACCCGGGCCGCATCCGCACCGAACGCTTCGGGGGGACCTGATGACCGATCGACTGGACGGCAACGCGATCGCCGGCACCCTGCGGGCCGTGTTCGGCACCGAGATGACCACCGCGGTCGGGATCTGCGGGCACTGCGGAGCGAGCAACCCGCTCGGCGCCCTCGACGTGTACCTGGCCGGGCCGGGCACCGTGGCCCGCTGCCCCGGCTGCGAGGCGGTACTGCTGGTGCTGGTCGAGGTTCGCGGCGTCACCTGCGTCGACGCCCTCGGCTTCGCCGAGCTGACCCCGGCCGCCTGACCCGGCCACCGGAGGGCTCGTCGCCGCGACGGGCCGTAGAGTGACGACCTTCACACCGTTGCTTCGTTCGCGCTGTCGACCGGACGCGGCACTCCAGGCGTATGCGTGATGTGCGAAGAGATCTGGAGTGGCGGTGACCGTCGAGGAGTTCGAGCAGTTCTACGCGCAGGCGGTCGCGAGGCTCGTCGGCCAGCTCTACGTGATGCTCGGTGACCTGCAGGAGGCGCAGGATGTCGTACAGGAGGCGTTCGTCCGCGGCTGGAGCCGGCGCCACCAGCTCGACCGGGACGCCCGGCCGGAGGCGTGGATCCGTACCGTCGCGTGGCGTCTGGCGGTGAGCAGGTGGCGGTTCCGGCGCCGTAGCGCCGAGGCGTGGAAGCGCAGCGGCGCCGGCACGCACGTCGAGGGCCCCGGCCCCGAGCAGGTGATGCTGGTCGCCGCGCTGAGTGGACTACCCGCGCAGCAGCGCCGCACGATGACCCTGCACTACGTCTGCGACCTGACGGTCGAGCAGATCGCCGGCGAGACCGGCCAGTCCACCAGCACCGTCAAGACACACCTCGCCCGGGGCCGGCTCGCGCTGGCCGACCGGATGCCGGATCCGCGGGTGCAGGAGGACCACGATGCCTGAGTCGCCAGACCCACTACGGTCGCTGTTCCAGCACGCCGCCGCCGTCGGCGCCCGGCAGGCGTCCCCCGCACCGGTCGCGCACATCACCGACCGCGGACGGCGGCGGCACCGGCGCCGCCTCGCCGTGGCCGCGGCCGGCGTGTGCCTGGCGATGGTCGGCGGCGGCGCCGCCGGCGCCGCCCTGGTGACCGATCGGTCGTCGTCCGAGACCCCCGCCCCCGGCTCCTCGTCCGCACCGCGGCGACCGGCGACCAGCCCGACCACCCGGCCGGCCCCGAGCCGGACGGCGGCGCACACGTCGTCCCCCCGCACCGACACCGGGCTGGGCACGACGCCGCCGCCGACCCATTCGGCGTACCGCTGACCGGGCCGACCGGCCGAGCCACCGCCGCGCCGACAGCCGCGCACACGACCGCCCGCCTGCCGTACCCGCCTCGGCGGTCTCGCCCGCCCGCGCACCGCCGAAGGAGTGCCGCATGTCGTTTCCGGTGCGATCCGGCACGCCCGGACCGTTGCGATGCGGGCGACGGACCGCACCGGACCACCCGGACCGCGCAGCCCACCTCCGGCGCAGTCGGCTGTTCGGGTTGCCGCCGCGCCGGTTCGATCCGGAGGTGTGGTGGCTGTACCTGCTGAGCCGGGCAGGGATCTGGATCGTCGCCTACTGCACCCGGTGGCTGTTTCCGGCCGATGCGGGGGCCCGCGACGCCGGGCCGGTCCTCGGCCCCTTCCAGCACTGGGACTGGGATTTCTACCTGAAAATAGCGCGAGACGGCTACTTCCCCGGGTTCGTCGGGCCCTGGCAGGTCGACTGGGACAACCGGGAGGCGTTCCTCCCCGGCCTGCCGCTGCTGCTTCGGGCGACACACGAAGTCGTCCCGAACTGGACGCTGTCCGGGCTGCTGATCTCCTTCGTCGCCGGTGCCGTCGCGGTGTTCTCGCTGGCGCGCATCGCCGAACTCCAGCTGCCCGACCCGCGCATCGGCCGCCGCACCGTGCTGTTCTTCGTCCTCTCCCCGTGCGCGATCTTCCTGTTCGTCGGTTACACGGAGTCGTTGTTCCTCGCCTTCGCGCTGCCGGCCTGGCTCGCCGCGCAGCGGCGCAACTGGCCGCTGGCCGCGGCACTGGCGGCGCTCGCCTCGACGGTACGCATCAGTGGGCTGTTCCTGGCCGCCGCGATCGCGCTGCACTTCGCCCTGGTCACCCGGGGCAGGCGGTGGCGCGCGGCACCGTGGTTGGCCCTCCCGGTCCTCCCGCTGGCCGGCTACACCTGGTACCTGCAGGTGCACACCGGTGACTGGATGGCGTGGCAGCACGCGCAGGAACGCGGCTGGGGCCGTACGTTTCACGCCCCTGGCAGGCGTGGACCAACACCTGGCACGCGGCGTTCGCCCACACCCAGACCACCCAGTTCGCGTTCATGTTCTCGGGCGAGCTGCTGGCGATGCTGGTGGGCCTGGTCGTCACGGGCCTGCTGGTCGCACGACGCCGCTGGCCCGAGGCGGCCTACGTCGGCCTGAGCCTGTGCGCCCTGGGCACCTCGTACTGGTACCTGTCGATCCCCCGCGCCAGCCTGCTGTGGTGGCCGCTGTGGGTCGGGCTCGCCGCGGCGAGCCTGCGGATGCCGCGGGTCAGGACCGGTTACCTCTGCCTGGTCGTACCGCTGTCCACGATCTTCGCGGTCAGCTTCCTGTCCGGCCGCTGGGCGGGCTGACCGGGCGGCCGGTGGGTACCCACGCCACCGGGCGCAGCGGGCGATCCCTGGGGCCGGACCGGTGGTCGGCACGGGTTCGAACCGGCCGCGCGACGGCAAGCATGGGGAACTCGGACCGATCTCGGACGGCGGGGAAGAGGAACGGACATGACCGAGGCGACAGCGGCGGCGGACGACTCCGCGCAGGACACCTACGACGTGATCGTGCTGGGTGCCGGCCCGGTCGGGCAGGTACTGGTCGAGCGGGCCCGGGCGGCCGGGCTGAGCGTGGCGATCGTGGAGCGTGAACTGGTCGGCGGCGAGTGCTCGTACTGGGGGTGCGTGCCCAGCAAGGCGCTGCTTCGCCCGGTGCTCGCGGTCGACGACGCGCGACGGGTCGACGGCGCCCGGCAGGCCGTCACCGGGCCGGTGGACGCGGCGGGCGTGTTCACCCGCCGGGACCGGTACGTCAGCGACTGGGACGACACCGGCCAGGCCGACGCGCTGACCTCCGGCAAGGGTGCCGTGCTGGTGCGCGGTCACGGCCGCCTGGACGGGCCGCGCCGGGTGTCGGTGGCCACCCCCGACGACCGGATCGTCCGGCTCGCCGCCCGGCACGCGGTGGTGCTCGCGACCGGCAGCTCGCCCGCGCTGCCCGACCTGCCGGGCATCGCCGAGGCCCGGCCGTGGACGAACCGGCAGGGCACCGACAGCAGCACCGTGCCGCGCCGGCTCGCCGTGGTCGGCGGCGGCCCGGTCGGGGTCGAGATGGCGACCGCGTGGAGCGGCCTGGGCTCGACGGTGACCCTGGTGGTCCGCGAGTCCGGGCTGCTGCCGCGGATGGAGCCGTTCGTCGGTGAACTCGTCGAGCACAGCTTCAAGGAGTCCGGCGTCGACGTCCGGTTGGGCGTCACGGTCACCGAGCTGAGCCGCCCCGGCGGTACCGGGCCGGTGCGGCTGGTGCTCGACGACGGCAGCGAGTTCGAGGCCGACGAGGTGCTGCTGGCGACCGGTCGCAAACCCAACACCGGCGACATCGGCCTGCACACGGTCGGTCTGACGGCCGGTTCGTGGCCGGACGTGGACGACACCTGCCGGGTGCGCGGCGTGGCCGGCGGCTGGCTGTACGCGGTCGGCGACCTCAACCACCGCGCGCTGCTCACCCACCAGGGCAAGTACCAGTCACGGATGGCCGGCGCGGCGATCGCCGCCCGCGCCGCCGGCCGGCCGGTCGACGACGAACCGTGGGGCGCGCACGTGGCGACCGCCGACAACGCGGCGGTACCGCAGGCCGTGTTCACCGATCCGGAGGTCGGCGCGGTGGGGCTGTCCGCCGCCCAGGCGCAGCGGGCCGGGCACCGGATCC
The DNA here is from genome assembly GCF_016865425.1 of Actinocatenispora thailandica. Taxonomy (NCBI): domain Bacteria; kingdom Bacillati; phylum Actinomycetota; class Actinomycetes; order Micromonosporales; family Micromonosporaceae; genus Actinocatenispora; species Actinocatenispora thailandica. The sequence goes on from NZ_AP023355.1 coordinate 5,377,264, forward strand.
GCGTCGTCGACGTCGATCTGGGTCGCCAGGTCGTCGGCGCGCTGCTGTACGCCGACGGCTACCAGGGACAGGCCCGGATGGTCGTCGACCTGGACACCGAGACGCTACTGGGCGTCACGTTCGTCGGCCCGGGTGTCGCCGAACTGCTGCACTCGGCGACGATCGCGGTCGCCGGTCAGGTGCCGATCGGCCGGCTGTGGCACGCGGTGCCGTGCTTCCCCACCATCAGCGAGGTCTGGCTGCGGCTGCTGGAGGCCTACCGCGGCTGAGCTGCGGCCATCCCGGTCCGGCTCCGGCACCACCGGGGCCGGACCGGCGACCGGAAGCCGGCCCGACCGGCGCCACCCCACGTGTTGCCCCGCAAGGAGAAGGGACTGACCGGTGACCGGTTCAGACGATGGTTCGCTGGGCGAGAGCCTGCTGGCGGCCGAGGAGAGCCTCGACGACGAGGAGGTCGGTGTCGATCCGGACGAGGGGTACTCCCCGCCGGACCGGCCCGCCTGGGGGGTCACCGACCGCGAGATCGGTGACCACGAGTCGCTGTCCCGCCGGCTCGCCCGCGAGCTACCGGACGTGAGCGATGCCGCGGACGGGGACGGTATCGGCGACGCCACCGACACCGACGGCGAGCCGATCGACGACCAGGTCGGCGCCGACCGGTCGGGGCGGCTGGTGTTCGTCGACCTGGACGACTCGGACCCCGGCGAGGACTTCGTCGCTCGGGACGTCGGCATCGACGGCAGCGGCGCCTCGGCCGAGGAGGCCGCCGTGCACGTCGTCCCCGACGGCGCGTACCCGGTCAGACGTGCTCGACGGTGAAGCCGAGCCGGCCGAGCACCGTGACCGCACCGGCCCTGCCGCCCTCGAAGTCGCCGGAGGCGAGCCGCTCCCCGGTGGCGAACTCGTAGGCCACCCCGAGCATCGCCTTCGGCGGGTACGACCGGCCGTCCTGCACCAGGGTGTACGTGGTGGTGGGGGCGAACCCGTGCGCGGCGAAGAACCGCTGCGGGCCGAGCTTGTCGTACTCCTTCATCGCCCGCCGGACGTCGGCCGGGGTCACCCGGTCCCATGCGATCGATCGTGTCATCGCTACCTCCCTCGGGTTCCTGCGACAGTCGCCACCGCGGTGGCGGCGGGATCAGTTGCGGCCGGCCATCACCCCGCCGTCGACGTCGACGATGCTGCCGGTGATCCAGCTGGCCCGGTCCGACAGCAGGAAGGTGATGGCAGCGGCGACGTCCTCGGCGGTACCGATGCGGCCCAGCGGGTGGAAGCCGTCGAACCCGTGCAGCGTCTCGTCGAGCCTGTCCGCCGGCACGAAGCTCTCGTAGATCGGGGTGGCGACCACCGCGGGCGCGACCGCGTTGACCCGGATCCGGTGCCCGGCCAGTTCGATCGCCAGGTTGCGGGTCAGGGCGTGCAGCCCCGCCTTCGCCATCGAGTAGGCGGCGGACGGCGTGGCGCCGACCGCCTGGTGCGCCCACATGCTGCCGATGTTGACGATCGATCCACCGCCGGCGGCGACCATGCCCGCCACCACGGTCTGCGTCAGGAAGAAGATCGCCCGGTTCAGCTCCTGGTACGAGTCGTAGGAGTCGCCGTCATGCTCCAGGAACGGTTGCGGGGCGAACACGCCGGCCGCGTTGACCAGCAGGCTCGCGTCGGCATGGTCGGTGGCGATCAGCCGCCGCACGTCCTCGACCTCGTCGCGCCGGGTCAGATCGGCGGTGATCCCCCACGCCTTGCCGTGCGCCGACAGGGCGCTGACGGTCTGGTCCACCCGGTTGCGGTTGCGGCCGACGACCACGGCGCTGCCGCCACCGGCCACCACGTCGAGCGCGGCCTGCCGGCCCATCCCGCTGCTCCCGCCGACGACGATCAGCTTGCGCCCGGCGAAGTCCTCCGTCATCGCGTTCTCCTTCACATCGCGACCGGCACGTCGGCAGGTCGTGGCAGGCGGCGGGACAGGAAGTCGCGGATCAGCGCCGCCACCTCGTCGCCGGCGCTCTCCAGCAGGAAGTGGCCGCCGTCCAGCAGCCGGATCTCCGGGTCGACCGCGTCGGCGGCGAACGCCTCCGCGCCGGCCGGGCCGAAGATCTCGTCACCGCGGCCCCACACCGCCAGCACCGGCACCGCGCTGGTACGCAGGTACTCGTGCAGTTGCGGGTACATCGGCGCGTTGGTCGCGTAGTCGCGGAACAGCGCCAGCTGGATCTCGTCGTTGCCCGGCCGGCTCAGCAACGCGTAGTCGTGGTGCCAGGTGTCCGGGCTGACCAGCGTCTCGTCCGGTACCCCGGTCAGGTACTGCCACCGGGTCACGTCCCGCGTCAGCGCCTGGCGGATCGCGGCCTCGGTGTCGGGGGTGCGTTCCCGCTGGTAGTCCCACACGGTGCGCCAGAAGTCCGGGACGAAACCGGCGTCGTAGCCGTTGCCGTTCTGGGTGACGATCGCGGTCACCGCGTCCGGATGGCGCAGCGCGATCCGCCAGCCGATCGGCGCCCCGTAGTCGTGCACGTAGAGGGCGCAGTGCAGCACCCCCAGCTCGGTGAGCAGCCCGACGGTCAGCTCGGTCAGCGCGTCGAAGGTGTAGTCGAACTCGTCGGCCGGTGGCGCGTCCGACAGGCCGAAACCGAGATGGTCCGGCGCGATCACGTGGTACCGGTCGGCAAGCGCCGGGATCAGGTTGCGAAACATGAACGAACTGGTCGGGAACCCGTGCAGCAGCACGATGGTCGGTGCGTCCGGATCACCGGCCTCCCGGTAGAACAACCGGTGCCCGTCGATGGCCGCGTACCGGTGGTGGACGGCTGGCATCGCTCTCACCCCTGCTGGTTCGATGACGGCGCCGTGGCTCGGCGCGCCCCCACAGGGTGTGGCCGCCGGGGCCGGCGTCGCGCCCGTGCCCGCCACCGGTCGGCGCCCCGGGCCACCCCGGTACGCGGGCGGCTGCGGTCAGCGCCGCAGCTGGCGCCGGGAGGTGATGCCCAGCTTCGCGAACGTCTTGCTCAGGTGCCACTCCACCGTGCGCGGGCTGATGAACAGCCGGGTCGCGATCTCCACATTGGACAGTCCGGCGCGGACCAGGCGAACGATCTGCGCCTCCTGCGGCGTCAGGTCCGCCGCGTTCCCGTCGCCGCGCTTGCGTACCGTTTCGCCGGTGGTGCCGAGTTCCCGTGCCGCCCGCACGGCGAACGCCGTCATCCCCATCTCACCGAACATCTCGTACGCGGCGCGCAGCTGCCGGCGCGCGTCGGTGCGCCGGTTCTGCCGGCGCAACCACTCCCCGTAGTGCAGCCGGGTGCGCGCCAGCTCGCCGCGGATCGGCGTACCGGCCAACCGCTCCACCGCGGCACGAAAGTGCGGCTCGGCGTCGGTGTCGACCAGCGCCTGACAGTGCGACTCCAGGCCGAGCGCCCAGTCGGTACCCGCCGCCTGGGTCATCGCCCGCAACCGCGCCAGCGCCCGCCCGGCGAGGTCCAGCCGGCCCAGCCGGGCGGCCGCGATGATCAGCTCCACCAGCGAACACCACGTCACCACGCCGAGATCCGCGTCCGACTCGGCCGCCGGCAGCGCCGCCGCCAACGCCTCGTCGGGCCGGCCGAGGCTGTTGTGCAACACCGCCAGCGCCCACCCGCCGGCCGCCACCCCAACCACTCACCCCGCTGTTCCGCCTGTTTGGTGGTGGCGGCCACCAGCATCGTGGTGGTGTCCGCCGCGCCGCGCCAGGCGGCCAGTACCTGAGTCGCGTACGCCGGCTCGTCGAGCCCGGTGCTGTCGCGCACCGCGTCGAACTCGTGCACCAGCGCGTCCGCGGCGGCCAGCTCGCCGGTGAACACCTGCACCACGATGCGCTGCGCCAGCGCGAACGGCAACGCGGTCAGGGTGCCGGTACGCCGGGCCCGCGCCACGAACGCCGCGGTGATCGTGTCGGCCGCCGGGTACTGCCAGGCATCCAACGCGCAGGTGGCGGCGAACCACAGCCACCGCAACCCGGTCTCGCCGACCGGCCCCGCCCGCAGCACGTCCAACGCCTCGCGCAGCAGCGGTACCCCGGCCGGATAGCCGTCCCGGTACCGGACCGCGAGACCGGTCAGCAGCAGATCGCACCCGTCGGCCGGGTCCTGCGCGGACCGCACGGCCAGCGCCTCCGCGGCCAGCTCGCGCAGCCCCGGGCCGGACCCACCGGCACCGACGAACCAGCCCGCCTGCATCGCGTCCAGGTAGGTCTCCCGCGCCAGCTGCGCGTCCAGCGGCTGCAGCTGACCGGCCGCCTGCAGCAGCAGGCCCGGCGCCGCCGCCCCGCGATCGACGGTGAACGTGATCCTGGCCCGCAGCAGGTTCGCGTGCGCGCGGGCCACCTCGTCGAGCGGTCCGGCCTCGGCCCGCGCCAGCAACCGTACCGACGGCTCCGGCAGGCCGGCCTGGTACCGAGCCTCCGCGGCGGCCAACAGCCGCTGCGCGCGCCGGGCCGGGTCCGGGGTCAGGTCCGACGCCCGTTCCAGGAACGCCGCGGCGGCCGCCGGGCCGCCCCGTGCCTGAGCCCGCGCCGCGCAGTGCACCAGCTCCGCCGCGACCTCCTCGTCCTCGCCGACGGCGGCCTGCGCGCGATGCCACGCCCGCCGGTCCGGATCGGTCTTTGGGTCCGTCACCTGCGCCAACGCCCGCTGCACCCGGCGCCGATCCGCCGACCCGGCGGCCCGGTAGACCGCCGAACGAAGCAGCGGATGCCGGAACGTCACCCGGGCACCGAAAGTCACGAACCGTTCCGTCGCCAACCGCGCCGCCGGGTCGGTGTCCACATCGACGCCCAGCTGGCCCAGGGCCCGCCACACCAGTACCGGATCGCCCACCGGTTCGGCCGCCGCGACCAGCAACAGCTGCCGGGCGGTCGGCGTCAGGGTGGCGATCTGACGCCGGAAGCTCTCCTCGATCCGGCGCGGCAGCGGCGCCGAGCCGAGCAGCCCGAACCCGCCGGCCAGTTCCGCCGGGGTGAACCCGCGGGGCAGCTCCACCAGCGCCAGCGGATTGCCCTGGCTCTCGGCGATGATCCGGTCCAGTACACCGGCGTCGACCGGGCCGGGGTGTGCCAACGCCAGCAACGTCCTGGCATCCGCCTCGGGCAGGCCGCGCACCGGCAGCTCGGCCAGGCCGGCCAGCTCCGGGGCCTCGACAGTGTCGTCGCCGTCCCGGACCGCGAACACCAGCGCCACCGACTCGGCCTGCAACCGCCGCGCGGCGAACCCCAGAACCTGCGCCGAGGCCCGGTCCAGCCACTGCGCGTCGTCGATCAGGCACAGCAGCGGCCGTTCCCGGGCAGTCTCGGCGAACAGGCTCAACGCGGCCATACCCACCAAGAACGAGTCCGGCGGGGTGCCGCTGTCCAGCCCGAACGCGATGTCGAGCGCCGCCCGCTGCGGCGCCGGGATGCGCCGCAGGCTCTCCAGCATCGGCGCGCACACCTGGTGCAGGCCGGCGAACGCGAACCCGGTCTCCGCCTCCACCCCGGCAGCCGGCACGATCTGGCAACCGCCGGCCCGGTCCCGCAGGTAGCCCAGCAGTTCGGTCTTGCCGATACCGGCCGCACCGCGCAGCACCAGCGCCCGGCTCTCCCCCGCCCGCACGTCGTCGAGCAGTCGATCGAGCGATTCGGCTTCGGTACGTCGGTCGACGAGCACGTGGCCCCTCCGCGCCGGCGTGCGGCCGCCGGCCGGGTCGATGCCGCAGAACATCTCGCTGTGCACAAGCTACGCCAGTGGCCGCCGACGCCGGCGTGTTTCCCCGCCGTCCGGGACCGGGTCAGGCATGCGCGTCCAGGTACTCGACGAGCCCGATCACGTCGGCCGGGACCAGCCGGCCGATCGCTCCGCTGGAGTACACCGAGACGACGACCTTGCCGTCGCGGTCCAGGACGAACCCGGTGGACTGCAGGTAGACCGGATCGGGGTTGACGAACGCGCCGGTCGCCTCGGCCACCTCGGCGGCGTCCGCGCCGTACCCGACCGGGAACGCCAGCCCGTGCTTGGCCACCAGCTCCGCGGTCGTCGCCTCGTCGTCGACCGACAGCGCGACGACCCGGGCGTCGACCTTCGCCAGCTTGTCCTTCGCCCGCTGGAACGACGCCAGCTGCGCGTTGCAGTACGGGCACCAGGAGCCGCGGTAGACCAGCACCACGCCGTAGTGCCCGACCAGCTCGTCGGGCAGCGTGATCGCTCGCCCGGCCGGCAGCTGCACGGGCAGTTCGGGAAACTTGTCACCAGGGTTCAGCAGGGCCATCAGGATCCTTCACAACGTCCGGTACGCGGCTGTGGCCGGCGCCGAACCGCTGCGCAGGACGTCCGGCGTTCCCTGCCGGCCGGCACCGGCCACAGTCGTGAGTGGCACCCCCGGCCCGGGTCTTACCGCCACCCGATGAACTTCCGGGGTGATGCGATGGACTTCCGGGGTGGTGCCTGGCCGCCGGCGACGTTCTTACCGACCGGCAACGGGCGCCGGCGGCACACCGCGGCGCCGGCCGGGCGTGCCTATATTCGGTGCGTGGCATCCCCATCGGCGCCGAGACCGCCCCGACCGGCAGCGGACGAGCAGACCCTGACCTGGCTCGCCGAGCTGCAGGGCACGTCCCGCACCGCCGCACAGGCACGGCTGCACGCCCTGCTGCTGCGCGCGGCACGGGCCGAGACCGGCCGCCGCGCCGGGCAGCTGCGGCTGGCCGGGCCGGAGCTGGACGACATCGCCCACCAGGCCGCCGACGACGCGCTCGTGTCGATCCTGCGCAAGCTGCCCGAGTTCCGCGGCGACAGCCGGTTCACCACCTGGGTGTACAAGTTCGTGGTGTTCGAGGTCGCGGCGAAGATCTCCCGGCACTTCTGGGCCCGCGCCGCGCAGCCGCTGGAGAGCGAGCAGTGGGAACGGCTGCCGGACCGGTTCGGGTTCTCCCCGGAGCAGGCGGCACAGTCGGCCGACCTGCTCGCCGCCGTCCGGGATGCCGTCTCGAAGGAACTGACCAGTCGGCAGCGCGACGCGTTCGTGGCGATCGTGGTCGACGGGATGCCGCTGGACAGCTACGTGCACCAGATCGGGTCGAACCGCAACGCGGTGTACAAAGCGGTCTTCGACGCGCGCCGCAAGATCCGTGCCTACCTGGTCACCAACGGCCACCTGGGCGAGGATGGAACCCGATGACGCAGCCCGACACGACACCCGACGGGCGTCCGGCGCTCCTGGCCTTCCTGGCGACGCAGGACGACGACGCCGGCTGCGGCGCGACCCGCGACGTGCTCGACGTGTACGCCGACCTGATCCTCGCCGGCCTCGATCCCGCCGCCCGGTTCCCCGGTGTGGCCGCGCACCTGCACGACTGCGCGCCGTGCGCCGACGACCTTGCCGGCCTGCTCGCCCTCGCGTGACGGCGGCGCGGCCCGACCGCGTACCGGTTCAGGCGGCGTCGCCGTCCGCGACGTCGCGGACCAGGCCGGTCTCGGTACCGCCGAGCCGGGACACCAGGACCCGAGCCGAGTGGGTCGGCGTGATCAGCTCGCCCGCCCGGTACGACGCGGCGAACCGCTCGACCAGGCCGCCGCCGACCGCGTCCGGGTCCTGGTCCCGGATCCAGCCCTGCATGGCGGTGTCGACCCGGCCGGGCCGGTACACGTTGACGGTGATTCCGGTGCCGGCCAGCTCCGCCGCCAGGTTGAGGCTGTGCGCCTCCAACGCGCTCTTCGCCGCCACGTACGTGTTCCCCCGCGCCATCGCCGCCGGGCGCGCCACCACGCCGGTGGACACGTTCACGATCCGGCCCCAGCCGGCCGCCCGCATCGACGCCAGGAAGGCCGCCGTGAGCAACACCGGCGCGATCGCGTTCACCCGGTAGGACCGTTCGATGTCGGCGGCGGTCAGCTGCTCGGTCGGGCCGATCGGGCCGACCACACCGGCATTGTTGACCAGCACGCCCACCCCGCCGAGTTCGCGCTCGATCCGGGCGCCGAGTTCGGCGACCGCGTCGACGTCGCCAAGGTCGGCCGGGTACACCTCCGCTGTCGTACCGGCCGCCGCCAGTTCGTCGCGCACCTCGGCCAGCTGGTCGGCGCTGCGCGCCACCAGCGCCAACCGGGCGCCGGACCGGGCCAGCTCGATGGCGACGGCGCGACCGATACCCCGGCCCGCGCCGGTGACGACCGCCAGCCGTCCGGTCAGGCCCACCGTACCGGTCTGCTCAGAAGTGTTCATGAACGTCGGTGTCGGCGGCGAGCCCCCGTCTTACCGCCATCGCCCGGAGTGCGACGACGGCAACCCGCCGCAGGCGGGGTTGCCCGGCGGTTCGGGCAACCCCGCTGATCGACACCGGTACGGCGGTCAGGACGCGACGATGCCCTCGCCGCCGACCGAGCCGGGGACGGTCACCGATCCGATCGCGGTGAGGCTGCCGGCCGGCCCGATCCGGAACTCGTCGACGGTGCCGGTCTGCCCGGTCTGCACGTAGAGGAACCGGCCGTCGGAGCTGGCGCTGGCGTCCACGGTGCCCGGGTCGGTCGGCACCGTTCCCGCCGAGGTGAGCTCGCCCCGCTCGGACCGGTACTGGGAGACGGTCGCACTGCCGGCGTTCGACACGTAGACCGAGTGCCCCGACCGGACGATCCAGCAGGTCCCCCGCTGGCCGGTGGCGGTACGGGAGCGCAGCTGCAGCGATCCGTCCCGCCCGACGGTGAAGATGGCGACCGCGTTCGGGCCGGCCTCGGCGACCTGCATCCGGCCGGCGGGGTCGAACGTGACGGCGAACGGCACGTTGCCCGCATCCGGTGTGGTCACCGCCCGGCCCGGCCCGAGCGGGGAGACCGGGAAGACCATGATCGCGTTGCCGTTGGCCTTGGTCGTCACGACCAGCTTGGTCCCGTCCGGGGTGAACGCCACCTGCCCCGGGGTACTGGTGAACTCCGGGGTCTGGTCGGCGTCGAGCCCGAGCCCGCGGTGCCAGCCGGGTACCCGGACCAGCCGGTCACCGAGCCGCAGGAAGCCCTGGATCGAGCCGCCGTTGCGCGCGTTGAGCACGTACACCATCGAGCCGTGCACCGCGACGCTGACCGGGAACGCCCCGCCGGAGCCGACCACCTGGGTGCGGTGCAGCCGGTCGCCGCGGACACCGAAGACGCTGATGGTGTCGCTGCCGGCGTTGACCGCGAACAGCGTGTTGCCCGACCTGGCCAGCGCGCCCTGCGAGGCGAGGTGGTCGACCTGCGAGCCGGCGAGCACACCCCCGCGCCCGCCGGTGGGGTACGTTCGCGCCTGCCGCAGGGTGCCGTCGGCGGACCGGTCGAACGCCACCACGCTGTTTCCGTCCGGGTTGTCGGTCTGCACGAAGACCGCCCCACCGGCGGTGCGCCCGTGCTGCACCTGCGCCTGCGCCGGGCCGGCGACGCCCAGCCCCGCGGCCGCCGCGGCGACCGCCGCACCGGCGATCAGAGTCTTCCCAGCCTTCACGATGTCTCCTCACACGGTTCCCGTTGGGTCGTTGGTTGGTGGCCGCGGACCTCGCGGTACTTACCGAACCCGGGAAAGTGTGTGGATCCGCACGTCCGTTCCCGCCGCATCCGGCGGCAGCTCGGTTCCGGCACTCAGCGCGACGCGAGGTCGCTCAGGAACGTCCGGGTGGCCGGCCATTCGGCCAGCTTCGCCGCTTCGTCGGCCTGCGCGGTGGGATCACCCATCACCGGGACGTAGGGCAGCAGGGCGTTGCTGTGGTGACCGGCGTCCGGATAGGCGAGAACCCGGTGCGGGTACCGGTCGTGGTGCCCGGTCAGCCGCGCGTCGGCGGCGCGGGCGTACGGGCAGGAGGCCCACACCGCGTCCCTGCCGCCGCAGGTGAGCAGCACCGGTCCGGCGATGCGCTCGACCGGGATCACCGCGTCCGGCACGTCGGTCGGCGCCGGCTCGTTGAACTGCCGGGTGTACGGGATCGGGTGGCCGCGGTAGGTCCACGCCGGCGCGGTGCCCGACGGCGGCGAGCCGATCGCGACGTTCGCCGGCGTCAACGCGATCACGCCCTGTACCTGGCGCGGGAAGTACGATCCGACCAGCAACGCGGCCTCGCCGCCGCGGGAGGCGCCCAGTACGGCCAGGTGCTTCGGGTCCACGCCGGGCTGGCGGGACAGCACCGTCAGCGCCTTCGCGAAGTACTCCAACCGAACCCGCCGGAGCGTCGACGGCAGCCCCGGCTCGGCGAAGTACGCCAGGCTCAGCGCCGGGAAGCCGTGCACCGCAAGCAGCCTGGCCACCCCGTCGAGGTACTCGCCGCCCTCCGAGCCGCCGAACACCAGCACCCCCGGGCGTCGCGGTGATCCGGCCGGCGGCTCGAACACCGTGCCGTACACGCCGTCCGTAGCCGGGCGCAGCTTCCGGCTGCGCAACCCGGGGACGGTGCTGCGGCGGGTCAGGGTGCGCTGCCCGACGACCGTATCGCCGTCCCGGACGGTGAGCGTGAACCGCAGCGTCCACCCGAGGTGCCAGTTCTGGTCGGAGTTCGCGCGCAGGGTCCAGAACAGCCCCATCGGGTCGGCCCCGCGGTACGGCGTGCCATCCACCGGCTTCGCGGTGCGCAGGTCCACCACCCCGGTCGAGGACACCCGGTACGACGCGGTCGACGCCAGTGTCCGCTTGTCCACCAGCCGAAGCCGGACGGAGACGGTGTGGCCGGGCGGCAGGCCGGCGATGCGCACGTGCACCGGCCGGTCGGCCAGCGAGTCGGGGTGGTCGACCGAGATCGTCGCATGCTCGTTCCGGCCGCAGCCACCGAGCGCGGTCGCGGCGAACGTCAAAACCAGTGCCAGCATCGCTGATCGGCGCATCACCGCATCCAACCACCGCTGGCCGGGATGGCGCCGCCCCGTCACCGTGCGGCGGGGTGGACCGTCCGGGTGCCGAGCAGGGCGAGGGCGACGATGCCGACGCCGAGCACCACGACCAGCCACCACACGCCGTGTGCCGCGCCGGTGAACCCGCTGCCGCCGGCGGCGAGCGCCGGGCCGACGATCACGCCGGACACCGCGACGCCCAGCGTAGTACCGACCTGGCGGCCGGTGGACGCGAGCGAGCCGGCCAGCCCGGCCATCGAGCGCGGCATCCCGGCGATCGCCGCGTTGCTGATCGGCGGGTTGACGGCCCCGAGGAACACCCCGAACAGCAGGTAGACCGCCAGTACCGCGGGCAGCGGCGTGCTCGTCCGCAGCCACCACGAGGCGGCACCGCCCAGCGCCAGCGCGGTGCCGGCCACCAGCAGCGGCGGCAGCGGCCCGTACCGGCCGACGATCCGCCCGGTGCGCGGCGAGATCAGCAGCACCGGCACGCCGACCGGCAGCAGGCACAGCCCCGCGGTGACCGGCGACATCCCGCGCAGGTCCTGCAGGTACTGCGTGGTCACGAACAGGAACGCGCCGAACCCGCACAGCGCGAACACCGCGAGCACGATCGCCGAGCTGAACGGCAGGCTGCGGAACAGCCGCAGCTCCAGCAGCGGATCGACCCGGCGCGGCTCGTACCAGACGATGCCCACCACCGCGACCGCCGCGACCACCAGCAGCCCGACGATCACCGGCGAGCCCCAGCCCAGCGAGCCGGACTCGATGATCGCGAACACCACGCTGCCCAGCAGTACCAGCATCAGCAGCTGCCCGACCGGATCGAACCGCCGGGCCCGCTGCGCCCGGGACTCCGGCACGTACCGCGCGGCGGCCACGATCGCCGCGGCCACCACCGGCACGTTGATCCAGAACACCGCGCGCCAGCCGAACGCGTCCACCAACCCGCCGCCGAGGATCGGCCCCAGCGCGAGCGCCAGCCCGGACATGGAGCCGAACACCCCGATGGCCCGGGCCCGCTCGGCGGCGCCGGTGAACGTGTTCGCCACGATCGCCATCGCCACCGGGTTGAGCATGGTGCCGCCCACGGCCTGCAGGACTCGCGCCGCGATCAGCCAGCCGATGCCGGGCGCCAGCCCGCACAGCAGCGATCCGGCACCGAACACGGTCAGCCCGGCCTGGAAGACCCGCCGCCGGCCGATCCGGTCCGCGGTCGACCCGGCCAGTACCAGGAAGCCGGCCAGCACCAGGGTGTACGCGTCGACGGTCCACTGCAGGCCCGACTCGGTGGCATGGAAATCGTGGCCTATCGACGGCAGTGCGACGTTCACCACCGAAACGTCCATCACCACCACGATCATGCTGATGCAGCAGATCGCGAGGACCAGGGACTTGCGGCGGCTGCTCAGCGTGGCCGGTGGGGCGGGCGACAGCACGGGTGACCTCATGCCGACGACGCTAGAATTTAGAGCGTGCTCGAAGTCAAGTCGCAACCGACGATCCGGCCGGAGCCGCGCGCGACCCGCGCCGAGCCTGGCCCGCCGGCACGCCGCAAGGTGGCCCGGGAGCCGCTGCCGCCGGAGGGGGTGACCATCGCGGAAGCGGCCCGCCGCACCGGGGTGAGCGTGCACACGCTGCGCTACTACGAGCGTGCCGGCCTGGTCATCAGCCCGGTGGACCGCACCAGCGGTGGCCGCCGGCGCTACCGGCACCTCGACCTCAAGTGGGTGGTGATCTGCACCAAGCTGCGCGCGACCGGGATGCCGATCCGAGGCATCCGCCGGTACGCGGAGCTGGTCGCCGCCGGACCCGGCAACGAGGCCGAGCGCCTCGCCCTGCTGGAAGCGCACCGGGCCGACGTGCGCGCCCGGCTCGCCGAGATCCAGGAGAACCTGAAACTGATCGACCACAAGATCGACGTCTACCGGGGCAGCCTCGCCGCCGGCGACGCCGACCAGCTGTGGGCGCCCACCGACACCCGCTGAACGCGCACCGCCGCGGGGCCGGCCCCCGGATCCCCCGTCGGCACCGCCGATCGCCCCACCGCGCGGCGGCGCGTGCCGTGCCCGCGGGAGGATGTCGGTACCGTCCCGCGGCAGGAGGGAACCCGCTGATGAGGGCACGCAGCAGCGACGGCAGCGCCGGTGACGCCGACTACGGCACGATCGGCGGCGGGTACGCGCGGTACCGCCGTCCGGAGCCCCGGATCACCGCGCTGATCGAGCAGGCGCTGGACGGTGCCCGGACCGTGGTCAACGTGGGCGCCGGCGCCGGTTCGTACGAGTCGCCGCGCTGCACGGTCACCCCGGTCGAGCCGTCCGCGTCGATGCGCGCGCAACGCCCCGCGCACCTGCCCGCCGCGGTCGACGGCGTCGCCGAGCGGCTGCCGTTCGACGACGACACGTTCGACGCCGCGATGACCACCTTCAGCGTGCATCAGTGGCCCGACCTGACCGCCGGCCTGCGCGAGATGCGCCGGGTCGCCCGCGGACCGGTCGTCGTGCTGACCTGCGATCCCGACCGGGTCCGCGACTTCTGGCTGTACGAGTACGCGCCGGCCGTGCTGGACACCGAGGCGCGGCGCTACCCGGCCATCGCCGACATCGTCGACACGCTCGGCGGCCGGGCCGAGGTGCGGACCGTGCCGATCCCGGCGGACTGCGTCGACGGCTTCAACGAGGCGTACTACGCGCGGCCGGAGATGCTGCTCGACCCCGCCGCCCGGCAGTCCTGTTCCGCCTGGAGCTTCGTGGAACCCGAGGTCGCCGAACGGTACACCGACCGGCTGCGGACCGCGCTGGACTCCGGTTCCTGGGACGACCGGTACGGCCAGCTCCGTCGCCAGAGCCAGCTGAACGGCTCCCTGGTCCTGATCCGCGCCGTCCCCTGACCTCGGCCGATCGGCGCCGGCGGCGGGGCGCCCGCCGTCCCGGCGGGCCGGCGCCGATGCGCGATCGGGGCGCCGGGCCGGCCGGCACCGCGCGCCGGCGCCGATGCGCGGATCGGCGCCGCGGCCGGCCCGCACCGCGCGCCGGCGCAGCCACGGTATCTCCACTATGGACAGTGTCGAGCCCGCTCCGGCGGTGACGGGAGGACGTGTGGTGACCGACTCCGCGGAGATGGAGCTGCCGGCACGGATCACGCGGTACGGCAGGGTGTCGGAGGCGCTGGCCGCGCTCGACGAGCGCGAGCTGGCGCGGCTCGTGCGCGGCGCCCGGCCGCTGGCGCACGGCATCGGCGGTACCTCGGCGCTGCTGACGATCGGCGACACCCCGGTGTTCGTCAAGCGGATCCCGCTCAGCGACCGGGAACGCCGGCCGGAGCACGTGCTGTCCACGGCGAACCTGTTCGGGCTGCCGCCGTACTGCCAGTACGGCGTGGGCGGCCCCGGGTTCGGCGTGTGGCGGGAGGTGACCGCCAACACGATGACGACCGACTGGGTGCTGGCTCGGCGCACCGAGGCGTTCCCGCTGCTCTACCACTGGCGCACGCTGCCCGGCAGCCCGCCACTCGCCGAGGAGCTGGCCGACGTCGACCGCACCGTCGCCTACCTGCACGGTTCCGCCGCGGTACGGGAGCGGATCGAGGCGGCGGCGACGGCGTCGGCGAGCGTCGTGCTGTTCCTGGAGTACGTCCCGGACGGCCTCGACGACTGGCTGCGGAGCCGGCTCGCCGAGGGGCCGGCGGCGATCGCGACGGCCGCGGCCATGGTGGAACGGCGGCTGCGGCTCGATCTCGGCTTCCTGAACTCCGCCGGGCTGCTGCACTTCGACGCGCACTTCGGCAACATCCGCACCGACGGAACCCGGCTCTACCTGGTCGATCTGGGGCTGGCCAGCTCGCCACGGTTCGCGCTGTCCGCGGCGGAGGCCGACTTCGTCGCCCGGCACGGCAGTCACGACGTGGGCTACGCGCTGACCCAGCTGCTCAACTGGCTGGTCGTGCACGTGTGCGGGGTGCCGGTGCCGCCGGCCGGTGGCCCGGTGCAGCGCAACGACTACCTGCGCCGGTGCGCCGCGGGCGGCGAGATCGCCGGCGCGCCGCCGGCGATCGCCGCGCTGATCCGACGGTACGCGCCGGTCGCGGTCGCGGTGAACGACTTCTACTGGGAGCTGTTCGGCACCAGCCGCACCACGCCGTACCCGGCCGGCCGGATCGACCCGTTGGTCACGGGCCTGCCGCCGCTCCCGGCGCCGCGCCCCGCCGCAGCACCGTGAGCCGCCCGACCGGCCCGCGAGGATCACCCCGGGCGGGCCGGTCGGGCCGACGGGCTCAGTCCTCGACGGCCTGGTACAGGGTGGTCCAGAAGTCGTGGAACGCCCACGCGGAGTTGGGGTTGGAGGTACCGACCTGGGTGAGCAGGATCCCGACCAGGTCGTTCGCCGGATCGGCGTAGGTCGAGGTGCCGGCCCCACCGTCCCAGCCGAACTGCCCGACCGGCGCGTAGTCGCCCCGGTAGGTGCGGACCGCCATCCCGAAGCCCCAGCCGCCGTGCTGCCCCTGGCCGAACGAGATGTGCACGTTGTCGCGGGCCAGCTTGGTCCGGGCCGCGTTCTGCTCGGGCGTGAGCCGGTTGGTGGTCATCAGCTCGACCGCGGGCCGCGACAGGATCCGCTCGCCGCGGTGCATCCCGCCGTCGAGCAGCATCCGGAAGTAGGCGTAGTAGTCGTCCACAGTGGACACCAGGCCGCCACCGCCGCCCTGGAACGCCGGCAGCGCGCTGTGCCGCCCGCCCTCGGCCTCGTCCCAGACGTGGAACTCACCGGACTGCGGGTCCGGCGCGTACAGCGGCCCGAACCGGTCCATCTTGTCGGCCGGCACCCAGAACCCGGTGTCCCGCATGCCCAGCGGGTCGAAGATCCGCTCCCGCAGGAACGCGTCGTAGGTCTGGCCGGTGACCCGCGCGACGAGCACCCCGAGCAGGTCGCTGGCGATCTGGTACTGCCACTGCGCACCGGGCTGGTGCATCAACGGCAGCGTGCCCAGCCGGCGCAGCCACTCGTCCGGCTCCGGCTGCGGCTCGGGCATGTTGGGGGTCAGCCCCAGCTCGAACACCTTGTTCATGATCGGCGTACCGAGCGAGGTCATGTCCATGCCGAGCCCGAACGTGGAGGTCAGCACGTCTCGTACGGTGATCGGCCGGTGCGCCGGCACCGTCTCGTCCAGCGGTCCGTCGAGACGCTTCAGCACCTGCCGGTCGGCCAGCTCCGGCAGCCACTCGTCCACCGGGTCGTCCAGCCGCAACCGGCACTCGTCCAGCAGCACCATGCCGGCCGCGATCGACACCGGCTTGGAGGTGGACGCCATCCGGAAGATCGTGTCGCGCCGCATCGCGGCGCCGCCGTCCTTTCGCATCGTGCCCAGCACCTCGACGTGCGTCTGGTCACCCTGGCCGACGAGCGCGACCAACCCCGGAATCCGGCCGGACTCGACATGCCGGACCAGCACCTCGCGCAGCCTGCGCAACCCGGCCTCGGACAGACTCTTTCCCATGTCGCTCTCCCTGATGCCGCCAGCAACGTTCAGGGATCCCTGAACGCCCGGAACGCTACATTGCGTTTATGAATCCGTCAACGTAGCTTCGGTGTCGAAGTTCCTTGTCAATGCGTGCGATATTGAGAGTATTGCAATGGCTTTGGAGCTGAACGCAAAGATGATGCGTCGGTTGTGTTGCAATGAGAAGAGCGCTGGACACCGCACCGCGCAACCCGCGCGGCGTTCGGCCGGACGAGGAGGAGGCGAGCGTCGATGCCCGGAGGCAGGCTCACCGACGAGGACCGTCGGCAGATCGCGGCCGGCCTGGCCGAGGGGCTCGGCTACGCCGCGATCGGCCGCCGGCTGGGCCGGCCGGCCTCGACGATCATGCGCGAGGTCACCCGCAACGGCGGACCGGGCGGCTACCAGGCGGACCGCGCCCGGCAGGCGACCCGCCGGCGAGCACACCGGCAGAAACGCGCACCGGAGCGCGCGCCGGCGCCGGAGCAGAGCCATGACCGGGATCCGCGGCAGGTCGGGGCGCTGTCGGAGTCGTTGACCGCCCTGTTCGAGCGCCAGGGCCTGCCCCCGATGGCGGCCCGGGTCCTGGCCTGCCTCTACCTCACCGACTCCGGCGCGCTGACCGTCGCCGACCTGGTACGGCAGTTGCGGGTCAGCCCGGCGTCCATCTCGCACGCGGTCGGGTTCCTGGAACAGCAGGGACTGCTCGGCCGGCAACGGATCGCCGGCGCCCGCCGGGAGCGGTACGTCGTGGACGACGAGATCTGGGTCCGGTCCACGCTGGCCGCGGCACGGATGAACGACGAGCTGGTGACCGCATGGCAGCACGGGGCCGACGTACTCGGCAGCGAGACACCAGCGGGCGCCCGCTTCGCCGCCTCGGCCGAGTTCCTGTCCCTGGTCAGCGACGCTCTCCGGCGGAGCATCGAACAGTGGCAGGAGCACCGGGACGATCGCACCGACCGACCCTGACCTGGATCGCACCGCCGCGCCGCCGCAGTGGGCCGATGCCGGCCGGCCCCGGACCGGCCGGGACAGGCGGGGACGAGGCCGGCCGAGGCAGGCGGGCGTGGGGTCAGCGGGGGCCGGGGCCGGGGCGGCGGGACGCGTTGCGGCGGCGCAGCGCCGAGCGTTGCCGGGCGCGGGTCAGCGCCGAGTCGTCCGCCGAGCCGTCCAGGTGCTCGGCCAGCGCGCGAATGTTGGGGAACCGGAACAGGTCGACCACCGGTACCGGCCGGCCGATCCGAGCAGCGATCCGGCTGCCGGCCTCCACCATCGACAGCGACGTCGCACCGAGTTCGAAGAAGTTGTCGGTGGCGCCCACCTCGGCCCGGTCCAGCAGCGCCCGCCACACCTCGGCGACCAACCGTTCGGTGTCCGTCACCGGCGCCACCGCCCCGGTCGTCCCGGCCGGCGTTACCGCCCCGGTCGTCCCGGCGGGCATCACCGCCCCGGTCGTCCCCGTCTGCGACACCGCCCCGGCCGTCCGGGTCGGCACCTCCGGAGCGTCGCCGGCGCCCGAGGTGTCGAACCGCGGCCCCACCTCGCCGGTGACCGCATCCGGCGCGGCGGCCAGGGCACCGATCAGCGCCACCAGGCCGTCGAGCAGCGCGTGCATCCGCTCCGGCCGGTACAGGTCGGTGTTGTAGGCGGCCTCCAGCACGAACCGTCCGTCGCGCTCGGTCAGGTACAGGGTGAGGTCGAACGGCGAACCCGGCACCGGCAGCCGCACCGGCGCGACCTCCAGCCCGGCCAGCTCCAGCCGCGGCTCGGCGAAGTTGAACACGTTGAACAGCACCTGCACCAGCGGCGCCCGGGACGGATCGCGCGCCACCCCGAGCGCGGCGACGATCTCCTCCAGCGGGGCACCCGGGTGGGCCTCGGCGGCGAGCACCTCGCCCAGGCAGTACCGGATGTCGTCGGCGAAGCTGCCGCCGGTGGCGCTGCGCAGCCGCAGCGGCACGATGTCGACGAAGAAGCCGACCAGGTCGGTGAACGCGGTGCGGCGACGGTCGGCGACGACGGCACCGACCACATGGTCGGTGCGGCCGGTCAGCCGGCCCAGCGCCACCCCGATCGCGGCGAGGACCACGACCGACGGGGTGGCGCCGTACCGCGCGGCGACGGCCCGTACGTTCGCGTCCGTCGCGGCCGGCAGCGGCGCCGCGAGCACCGCACCGGCGTAGGTCTGCACCGGCGGGCGGGGCCGGTCGCGGGGCAGGTCGAGCACGGTCGGCGCGTCCGCCAGGTGCTCGGTCCACCAGGCCAGGTCGGCGGTGCCCCGCGCGGAGTCCCGGTCGGCCCGCCAGGCGGCGTAGTCGGCGTAGCTGGCCGGCAGCGGCTCGGCGTCGATGCCCGAGTATCCGGCGGCAAGCTCCCGGTACAGCACCGACTGGGACCAGCCGTCGGCGACGGCGTGGTGCAGCACCAGGCACAGCACGTGCTCGGTCGGGCCCAGCCGGAGCAGTTCGGCGCGCCACGCCGGGCCCGCCGCGAGGTCGACGACCGTACCGGCGCGCTCGCGCAGCGCGGCGGGCAGCTCGTCCTCGGTGAGATCGGTGACCGGCAGCGGAACCTCGCCGCTAGGGTCGCAGACCGGCCGCGGAACACCGTCGTGCTGCTCGATGCGCCAGCGCAGCACCTCGTGCCGGTCGGAAAGCCGGCGCAGCGCGCGGCGCAGCGCCGGGACGTCCAGCGGGCCGCGGAGGCGTTCGGCGAACGCGATGTTGTAGGCGGCGGAGTCGGGGGCGAGCTGGTCAACGAACCACAGCCGCCGCTGCGAGGGCGACAGCGTCGGCGGGTTGCCGCTGGTCGGCTCCGGGCCGGTCAGCGGCCCGGCGGCGGCGAGGCGGGCGGCGATGCCGGCCGGGGTGCGGCCGGTGAACACGTCCTCGACGGTGACGTCACGGGCGAACTGCTCGCGCAGCTCGGCGACCAGCCGCATCGCGGCGAGCGAGTGCCCACCGGCGGCGAAGAAGTCGTCGTCCGGGCCGGGACTGCCGCCCAGCACCCGGGACCAGGCGGCGGCGACCGGGTCGGCCGGCACGGCCACCGATCCGATCGGCGCCAAGGCTCGCAGCGCGTCCCGGTCCACCTTGCCGACCACGGTGAACGGCAGCGCCTCGAGCCGCACGTACCGCCGCGGCACCATCGTGTCGGTCAGCCGCCGGGCGGCGTGCGCGACGAGCGCGTCGTCGGCCGGCGCGGTCGCCGGGGCGAGGAACCCGACCAGTTCCGGGCCGATCGGGCCGGGCAGTGCCAGCACCGCGGCCTGGGTGACGTCCGGGTGCGCCTGCAGCACCGCCTCGATCTCGCCGGTCTCGACCCGCTGACCGCGGATCTTCACCTGACCGTCCCGGCGGCCGAGGAACTCCAGTTGGCCGTCCGGCCGCCGCCGGGCCAGGTCGCCGGTGCGGTACAGCCGAGCGCCGGGTCGGCCGGACAGCGCGTCCGGGACGAACCGTTCGGCGGTCAGCCGGGGCGCGTCGAGGTAGCCGTACGCCACTCCCGGGCCGCCGATCAGCAGCTCACCGGCCTCGCCGTCGGGCACCGGCCGCAACTGCTCGTCGACCAGGTACGCGGCGTGCGTGCCCACCGGCGTCCCGATCGGCGGCTCCCCGTCCGGCGCCCCGTGCAGGTCGGCGGCCAGCACGAACACCGTCGTCTCGGTCGGGCCGTACACGTTGAACAGGCGACGCTCCCGCCAGCGCCGCACCAGCGTCGGCGGCAGCGCCTCGCCACCGACCACGATGGTGCGCAGCGTCGGCAGCGCCACCGGGTCGAGCAGCGCCAGTACCGGCGGGGTCGCCACGCACCAGGTGACCTCGTGCGCGGCGGCGAAGGCGACCAGCCGGGCCGGGTCGATCCGGTCCCGGTGGCCGACCAGCGCGACGGTGGCGCCGGTGGTCAGCGTCAGGAACAGGTCCATCACCGAGGCGTCCCAGCTCAACGAGGTGAGCCCGAGCAGCCGGTCGGCGGCGGTCGCCCCGGTCATCGCCCGGCAGGCGTCGACGAACTCCAGCACGCTGCGCTGGCTGACCAGGACGCCCTTCGGGGTGCCGGTCGAGCCGGACGTGTAGGTGAGGTACCCGAGTCGGTCCCGGCCGGGCGGGCCGGCCGGCACCTCCGCCAGCGGCAGGGGCACCGCGGGGACCTCCACCAGCGGCACGTCGACCGGGCCCAGCGCCTCCCGGCCGGCGGCATCGACCACGATCGCGTCCACCCGCGACTCGGTCACCAGGTGCCGCAACCGGTCCCGCGGGTGCGCCGGGTCCAGCGGGAGGTAGCCAGCGCCGGAGCCCAACACCCGAGCACCGCGACGACCATCTCGACGCCGCGCTCGGTGCACACCCCGACCAGCCCGGTACCACCGGCCGGCAGCGTCGCCGCGAGGGCACCGGCCCGGCCGAGCAGCGACGCGTAGCTCTCGGCGCGCTCCCACTGCCGTACCGCGGTCGCGTCGGGTGTCGCCCGCGCCTGCGCCAGGACCAGCGCGAACAGGCTCTCGTCAGCCATCCATCGCCTCCGCGTCGGTGATCTGCAGCCGCAGCTCGCTGAAGTACCGGCGGCCGGCGGCGTCGGGCACCCAGCACTCGTCGGGGGTGGGCAGCATCTCGGTGACCGACACCGGTACGTCCCGGCCGGCCCGGGTGCGCGCCCCGCGCGCCGCGTTGCACAGCGCCACCGCGAACTGCGGGCTGGTCAGGTCGACGAAGAACGGCTTGATCTCGGTGTCGATCTTGACATAGACGCGCTCCGGCAGCCCCAGCTCGGCCCGCCACCGGCGTACCGCGAGGTAGCGAGCGGCGTCGCCGCGGGCGGCGGCGAGCCCGCTGCGGTCCACCGTGGTACGCCAGGTCTCCCGGCTGACCACCAGCCGGTCGATGGACAGCCGGGCGGTGTGCGCGGCCGGTGCCAGCAGCTTGAACCCGTCCACCGCATGCATCGCCAGCAGCGCCGAGAACAGCTCCAGCAGCGGCCGTCGCCGGCCGGCCGGGTCGGTCGCGACCAGCCCGCCGTCCTGCTCGGTGACCAGCACGCCGCTGGCCGGTAGGTGCCCCGGTGTGGCGGCGACGGGGCCGGGCGCGACACCCAGGTGCGCGTCGTCGGCGTCGGCGAGGCTGTGCGCGACCCGGCCGGTGTGCCGCGGCCAGTCCGGCGGGTACAGCAGCCGCACCCGGCCCGGCCCCAGGTCGGCGGCGAGCGCGGCGCGCAGCCGGTCGGCGTCCGGATGCCATTCGGTGAACACCGCGCAGTCGAAGGTGGGCCAGGCGACGTGCATCTCGCCCAGCACCACCTGGTAGTCGCCGCGCCGCAACGCGGCCACGTCGGTCGCGCAGAGCTGCAGGTCCGGGCTGTGCACGAAGCCGGCCGACCAGCCGGGCCGCTCGGCCGGGAACGCCGCGGCGACCGCGGGCGCCAGTTCCGCCGCGCTGCGCCGGACCGGGCCGTCGCCGGTGTCGCCGAACAGGCCGGCCCAGCGCGCCGCGAACTGCGCCGCGACCGCGTCGACCGGCCGGTCCCCGCCGCCCCACAGCGGGCCCTGCGCCAGGTACCACAGGTCGGACAGCCGCACCGGACCCGGCTCGGCGGCCAGTTCCCGGTACAGCTCGTGCAGCGCGTCGCCGTACGCGTCGGCGAGCGCCACGGTCAGCCAGCGCGCCGCCCGCAGCAGGATGTCCAGCGGCCCGGCCAGCTCGTCGAGCAGCGGGCGGCCGAACACCACGTCGAGGTCACGGTCGGTGTCCTCGTAGCACAGCGCCCGGCCGGCGTAGGTCTGCCCGGCCCGCCGCTGCGCCGGCTGGCCGGTCACCGCCTCGAACGTCTCGGCCAGCCCGCCGAGCGCGGCGCGCAGCGCCTCCGGGTCGCCGGCCGCGGCAGCCACCGCGTCCCGGGCCGCGTCCAGCCGGTCCAGGCCGCGCCGCGCGCTGCCGCGCTCCGGTTCGGTGCCGATCGCGGCGATCCGCTCCCGCAGCACCGCCTCGGCGTCCGGGTGCAGCGGCAGGTCGGCGCCCCAGCGCAGCAACCCCTGCCGGACCAGGCCGTCGAGCAGCAGGTACCCGTCGTCGGCGCGGCGCAGGCCCAGCTCCGGCGCGGTCGACAGCTCGGCGACCACCTCGACGGCCGGCCTGCCGTCCGCCGCCGACAGCGCCGCCGCGGCCGCCGCGGACAGCGACACCGGCGGTTGCGCCGGCCGGTACGCCAGCCTGCCGTCCCGGTGGATCTCCGGCGAGACCACCACCGGCAGCCAGCGCCGGATCGCCGGATCGTCGGCGAGCCGCTGCGCGTACGCGTCGAGTGCCCAGGTCTCGTAGTGCACCCGGCGGCGCCGGGTCAGCCCGCTGCCGGGCCGGACCGTGGCCACCTCGGCCAGCTCCGGATCGACGGTGACCCAACAGGTCGGGCCGAAGAAGCCGATCGTGTCGTTCTTCCCGCAGTACCGCTGCCAGTAGCGGATCAGCGCGGTCTCCCGCTCCCGCCGCTTGGACGGGCGGCCGGTGCCGCGGCCGGGCAGCAGGTGGTCCAGGCCGGTCAGCGCGTTGAGGTTCTGCCAGCCGACCGCCTCGCGCAGCAGCGGATCCGCGGCCAGCTCGGCCGCCACCGCCGAACCCCGCGCCACCGCAGCCTGGTACGCGGCAACGAAACGGTCGTCGTGGACCGCCCGCTGCGGGTCGACCGGTACCAGCGCGTCGGCGGTCGCGGCGAGTTCCGGCGCGGCGAACCGGTCCAGCCCGGCGGCCGGGAACCCGGTGCCGCGCAGCAGCGCGTCCCGCCACACCGACCAGCCGGTGTCCCCCAACGGCGCCCGGTGGTCCGCCGACCGGGTCGCACCGGATCCGGCAGCGGACGCCGGTGCGCCGGGCGGCCGGCCGGCCGGCGAGCGGCCGGCGTGCAGGTCGTCCCGGATCAGCGTGGCCAGCTCGGCGAGCGCATCGTGCGGGAAGAAGTGGCCGCCGGGCAGCTGGTGCCCGCGAACCTCGGTGTCGGTGTGTCGCTGCCAGCCGGCCAGCCGCGCCGGCGGTACCGCCTGGTCGGACGCGCCGGCGAAGGTGGTCACCGGGACCGGCAGCGGCCCCCGCGGCTGGTACCGGTACGCCTCCAGCCAGGCCAGGTCGGCCCGCAGCACCGGCAGCAGCAGGTCGAGCAGGTCCGGCGCGTCGAGCAGTTCGGTGGGCATCCCGCCGGCCGCGACCACCCGGGCCACCAGCCGGTCGCGGGCAGCGCCGCGATGTTGTCCAGCGGCCCGTCACCGGCCTCGTCGGGTGGCCGGCCGGCGGCCACGAACAGCCGCTCCGGCAGCCGGTCACCGCGCTCGGCCAGCACCCGGGCCACCTCGTAGCCGAGCCGGGCGCCCAGCGAGTGCCCGTACAGCGCGAACCGCGGGCCGGCGTCGGCCACGATCGCGTCGGCGATCGCGACCGGATCCAGTGTCAGCGGCTCGCCGTACCGGCCCTCCCGGCCGGGCAGCTTCACCGGGACGATCTCCACCTCGGCACCGAACGCGGCCGGCCAGTGCCGGAACGCGCTGGCGCCGGCGCCGGCGTAGGGCAGGCAGTACAGCTGCCAGGTGGCGTCGGGGCGCCGCGCCGGCCGCGGGAACCAGCGGTCCACCGCGGTGCGGGCGGCGTCGTCGATCCCGGTCATCGCGGCCGGGCCAGCCGCGGGATCGCCGCCGCGGGCGCCTCGGTGGCGGCGTCCCGGCGCTGCTCGACCAGCTCCGCCATGCCGGCCACGGTGGTCGTCTCGAACAGGCTGCGCATCGGCAGCTTCACCCCGGTCGCGGTGCGCACCTTCCCGATCAGCTGCACCGCGACCAGCGAGTTGCCGCCCAGGTCGAAGAAGTCGTCGTCCCGGCCGACCGCCGGCACGCCGAGCACCTCGGCCCAGATCGCCGCCAGCTGCGCCTCCAGCTCGGTACCGGGTGCCGCCTCGTCGCCGAGCGCCCCGCCCGCGTCCGGATCGACCGGCCCGGTGAGCGTGTCGATGGTCGCGGCGGCCGCCGCGAGTTGCTCGTCCATCGGCCGCACCGACACCGCGACCTGCGGCCCCAGCCCACCGGACAGCAGCCGCCACAGCACCTCGGCGCCGTCCGCCGGCGCGATCCCGCCCGCCGCACCGCTGCCGCCCGCGGTACCGCCGGGCGGCGTGCTGCCGCGGTCCGCCGCCGCGGCACCTGGTGACAGCGCACCGGCCGGTGCCGGCGCGGCCCCGCCCGCCGGGGGTGCGCCGGACGCCGGGGTGGCCTGCACGGTGCTGGCCATCGCCGCCGGGTCGACCCGGCGCAGCATGAAGTCGGCGATGTCGACCAGCACCCGGCCGTCGTCGTCCAGCAGCCGGATGTCGGCGGTGGTGACCTCGTCGCCGGGCTGCCCGACCGCGTGCGCCCACAGCCGCGCCGGCAGCGGCGCGTGCACGGTGATCCGGCCGTACCCGAGCGGCAGGAACGAGCCGCCCTCGACGTCGAGCAGGCTGGTCGCCTCGTCCAGCAGCGCCGGGTGCAGCGGCCAGTCGGCGAGTTCGGCCGCGACCGCCGGCGGCGCGACCAGCCGGGCCAGCACCTCGCCGGCACCCCGGTGGACGGCGCGCAGGTTCTGCCAGCGGCCACCGAACTCGACCAGCCCGGACCGGGACCGGTGGCTCGTCACCTCGGTGCCGGCACCCAGCCGATCGCGCAGCTCGGCCACCGCGATCGGTTGCGGCGCAGCGGTGCGCACCCAGGCGGCGGTGCCGCGTACGTGCGGGCCCGCGCCGGTGGCGACCGTGACGTCGTACCCGTCGTCGCCGGGACGCAGCCGCACCTGCACGGTCGTCTCGGCACCGTCCGGCACCGCCAGCGGCGCGACGAACGCCACGTCGCGCAGCTCCACCACGGCGTCCGCGGCGGGCGCCGGCACCGCCGCGGCCAACGCCGCCCGGATCAGCTCCAGATGGCCGGTGCCGGGCAGCACCGGCACCCCGGCGATCCGGTGCTCACCCAGCACCCAGTCGCTGGCGGGCCCGAGCCGGCCGCGGACCACCGAACCCGGCCCGTCGTCGACCCGGTCGGTCAGCACCGGATGCCGCACCGCGCGCACCGCCCCGGCCGGTCCGGCAGCGGAGTCGGCGTCGGCCGGCGATCCCACCGCGAGCGCGCCGGCACCGGCAGCGGACGAGGCAGCCTCGGCGGTACCGCCGAGCGCGGCCGGGCGGGCGGTCTCGACTGCCATGCCGACCTCGCTCCAGGCACCCCAGTCGACGCTGAGCACCGGGCAGCCGAACCCGCCACCGTGGTGCGCCACCGCATCCAGGTAGGCGTTCGCCGCGGCGTAGTCGGCCTGACCGAGCCCGCCGACCACGCCGGTCACCGACCCGCACAGCACCACGAAAGCCAGGTCGAGGTCGCCGAACACCTCCGCCAGCGCGCGGGTGCCGGCGAGCTTGGGCGCCAGTACCGCCTCGACCGCCTCCCGGGTCTTCACCTCGATCAGGCCGCCGCCCGGGACACCGGCGGCGTGCACGATGCCATCCAGCCGGCCGTACTCGGCGAGGATGCGCTCGCGCACCACCCGCAGCGCGGTCGCGTCGGTGACGTCCGCGGCGACCGGCAACACCTGGCCGCCGGCCGCCTCGATGCGCCGGATCGCGGCCACCGTGCGGCCGATGCGATCGCCGCCGCCGGCCAGCGCCGCCCACTGGTCACGCGGCGGCAGCGGGGTGCGGGCCAGCAGGACGATCCTCGCCCGGCAGCGGCGGGCCAGGTCCTCGGCGACGGTGCCGCCGATCCCGCCGGTGCCACCGGTGATCAGGTACACGCCGCCGTCGGGCAGCGAATCGGCCGCCGCCGGCAGCGGCACCGGCTCGAAGCCGGGCGCCCAGCGCCGGCCGCGGCGCAGCGCCACCGTCTGGCCGTACTCGCCGGACGGTGGCACCCGCAGCTCGGCGGCGACCGCCGCCACGTCCGACGAACTGGCCGCGTCGACGTGCCGGACGGTGACCACGCCGGGCAGCTCGGTCGGCAGCGACCAGGCGGCCGCCGCGGCGCCGGCCGCGACCGGGTCGGTCACGTCGCCGCCCAGCACCGCCCGGGTACCGGCGGTGACCACGTCCAGGTGCACCGGGCCGGGCAGCGACGCCTCGGCCAGTGCCTGGCCGAGCGCGACGATGCTGTGCACCGCCTCGTCCACCCCGGAGTCCGGGCCCGAGTGCTGGTGCTGGGTCCCGGGAGCCGCCGACCGGACCGTCCAGGCGTGCACGACCCGCTGCGGGACTCCGGAACCCGCCGCCAGCTCGGCGAGCAGCGCCGCGTACCCGGCGCGGTCGGCCGGGGCGAGCGCGGGCGCCCGTACCGTGTCGGGGCCGAGTGCGGTGGCGAGCGCGTCGCCGTACTCGCCGTCGGCCAGCAGCAGGCAGCGCGGGGCCGCCGGCACGTCGACGGCCGGCGGCAGCTGCCGCCAGACCGGCACGCTGCACCACTGCGCCATGCCGCGGTCCACCGGCGCCGGGGCGGGCGCCGGTGCGGCCGACGGCGCCGGGTCGACCCAGTGGTAGCTGCGCTCGTACGGGTAGGTCGGCAGCGGGATCCGCCGCCCCGGCTGGCCGAACCCGGCCAGGTCGACGCCGGCCGCCCAGAGCCGACCGGCCGCCGCGTACAGGGGGGCGAGATCGCCCTGCCGGCCGTCCGGGCCCGGCAGGCTCGGCACCGGCAGCCGCTCGTCCCGTGGGATCTGCATCCGGGCCAGCCCGACCAGCTGGTTGCCCGGCCCGCACTCGACCGCGAGCCAGTCGCCGTCGGCGCGCAGCCGCGCCACGCAGTCACCGAACCGGACCGGCTCGCGCAGGTGCGCCGCCCAGTACGCCGGGTCGGTGGCCTGCTCGGCGGTGATCCAGTCGCCGGTGCGGTTGGACAGGTATCGGCGCTGCGGCGCGTGCCGCGGCACCGCGGCGACCAGCTCGGCGAACTCGGCGAGCACCGGGTCCATCGACGCGGAGTGGAACGCGTGCGAGGTGCGCAACCGCCGACGGCCGACCCCGCGCCCGGTCAGCTCCTCCGCGTAGCGGTCGATCAGGTCCGCCGGCCCGGACACCACGCAGGTGCGCGGCCCGTTCACCGCCGCGACGTCCAGCCCGGCCGGCAGCGACTTGGCGACCTCGTCGGCGGCCAGCTGCACGGCGAGCATCGAGCCCGGCGCCGCCGACTGCATCAGCCGACCCCGGGCCGCCACCAGTCGCAGCGCGTCGGCCGGCGCGAACACGCCGGCCAGGGTGGCCGCCACGTACTCGCCGATGGAGTGGCCGATCATCGCCGCCGGCGCCACACCCCAGGACTCCCAGAGCCGGGCCAGCGCGTACTCGACGGTGAACAGCGCCGGCTGGGCATGCCGGGTCTGCTGCAGCGTCTCGCCGTCGGCGGCAAGCGGGTCGGCGCCCAGCACCGCGGCGCACTCGGCCACCGCGGCGGCGAACACCGGCTCCGCGGCCCGCAGCTGCGCTGCCATTCCCGCGTACTGCGCGCCCTGGCCGGAGAACAGGAACGCCACCTGCGGCGCGGACCTGCCGACCCGGTCGGTGTGCCGTTTGCGGTCGGCCAGCGCCCGCACCGCGCCGGCGGTGTCCTCGGCCACCACCACGGTGCGGTGCGGATGCGCCTCGCGCCCGACCCGCAGCGTGTACGCGACGTCGGCCAGCGGCGTGTCCGGTGCCTCGGTGAGCCGGGCGGCGAGCTGGTCGACCACGGTGGCCAGCGCGGTCTCGGACCGGGCCGACAGCTGGATCAGCTCGACCGGCCGCGCCGGAGCGGCCGCCGGCGCCGCCGCCGGCGCCTCCTCCAGCACCACGTGCGCGTTGGTACCGCCGATGCCGAACGAGCTGACCCCGGCCCGGCGCGGCCCGTCGTCGGCCGGCCAGCCGGACAGCATCGCGTTGACGTAGAACGGGCTGGTGGTGAAGTCGATCGCCGGATTCGGCGACTCGTAGTTGATGCTCGCCGGGATCAGCTTGTGCTGCAACGCCAGTACCGTCTTGATCACCCCGGCGACACCGGCCCCCTGGGACAGGTGGCCGATGTTCGACTTCACCGAGCCCAGCGCGCACCAGCCGGCGTCGTCGGCCTGCGCGCCGTACGCCGCGGACAGCGCGGCCACCTCGATCGGGTCACCGAGTGCGGTGGCGGTACCGTGTGCCTCCACATAGGACACCGTGCGCGGGTCGATGTCGGCCATCGCCAGCGCCTGCGCCACCACGTCGGTCTGGCCCTCGACGCTGGGCGCCGAGAAACCGACCTTGGCCGCACCGTCGTTGTTGATCGCGTTGCCGAGGATCACCGCCCGCACGTCGTCGCCGTCGGCCAGCGCGTCGGACAGCCGCTTGAGCACGATCACGCCGCCGCCGCTGCCCCACAGGGTGCCGGCGCCGCGGGCGTCGAACGGCCGGCAGTGCCCGTCCGGCGCGGTGATCCCGCCGTCCTGCGCGATGTAGCCGCCACCGTGCGGCAGCTCGATGCACACCCCGCCGGCCAGCGCCATGTCGCACTCGCCGTTGCGCAGCGCCTCGCAGGCGAGGTGGATCGCCACCATCGAGGTGGAACAGGCGGTGTGCAGGGTGAAGCTCGGCCCGCGCAGGTTCAGCTTGTACGACACCAGCGTCGCGACGTAGTCCGGGTTGTTGCCGATGTTGACCGCGAGGTTGCCGGCGGCGTCGGCCAGCCGCGGGTTCGCCCGCACGTTCTTCCACAGATAGTCGGTGGCACCGGTACCGGCGTAGACGCCGACCAGCCCCGGGTAGCGGGCCGGATCGTAGCCGGCGTCCTGCAACGCGGTGTGCGACAGCTCCAGGAACAGCCGGTGCTGCGGGTCGGCGACGTCGGCCTCCCGACGGCTCATCCCGAACAGCCCCGGATCGAAGTACTCGATGTCGTCGATCACCGGTGCGGCGGCGACGAAGTCGGGATGGTCGACCATCTCGGCCGGCAGCCCCAGCTTCAGCTGCTCGTCCCGGTTGGAGAACCGGATCGACTCGACGCCGTCGACCAGGTTCGACCAGAACTGGCCGGCGTCCCGGGCGCCCGGCACCCGGCAGGCCAACCCCACCAGTGCGATGCGCTCGACGTTGTCCTCGGTCATCGTCGACCTCCGGTCTCGGCTCGATCCCCGTTGCCGTTCGATCCCTGTGCTGCCCGGTCCCGTTGCCGGGCCGACCCGCGGGTCGCTTCCGGACCGGCTGCCCGGTCGGCGCGGTCCGGTCGCCCGGCCGGCTCGATCCAGTGCCGTTGGCGGCGGAACCGGTGGGCCGGCAACGGGGTGCGGCGCGGCCCGTCGGCCGGAGCCGGCTCCCCCAGTACGACGTGCGCGGTGGTGCCGCCCAGCCCGATCGCGCTGACCCCGGCGTACCGGGGGCCGGGCGTCGGCCATCGGCGGGTCGTGGTGGCGATCTCGAACCGGCCGGCGGCGAGGTCGACGTCCGGGTGCGGCGCCTCGACGTGCAGGCTCGCCGGGACGACCCCGTCGCGCACCGTCAGCGCCGCCTTGATCAGCCCGGCGACCCCGGCCGCCGCGTCCAGGTTGCCGATGCTCGGCTTCACCGAGCCGAGCAGGCAGCCGTCGGCCGCCCCGGCGAACACCGAGCCGAGCGCGCGTACCTCGATCGCGTCGCCCAGCGGGGTGCCGCTGCCGTGCGCCTCCAGGTAGCCGATGTCGGCCGGCGTCAGCTCCGCGGTGGCCAGCGCCTCCGCGACCGCGTCGGCGAGGCCGGCCACTCCCGGTACCGCGAAGCCACCGCGCCGGGCGCCGTCGTTGGTGACCGCCCAGCCGCGCAGCACCGCGTACACCCGGTCGTCGGTGACGTCCTCGCATCGCTTCAGCACCACCCCGGCGGCGCCGCTGCCGTACCGGGTGCCCTGCGCCTTGGCGTCGAACGCGCGGATCACGCCGTCCGGCGACAATCCCGCCCGGGCCAGATAGCCCGACGGTGTCGTCGCCGCCACCGAGGAGCCGCCCGCGATCGCCAGATCGCAGCGGTAGTCGAGCAGGCTCTGCGCCGCCAGGCAGACCGCGACCAGCGACGACGCGCACGCCGCCTGGGTCGCCACCGCCGGCCCGGTCAGCCCGAGCTTGTACGCGGTGCGCAGCGGCAGGTAGTCGGGCGCGTGACCGGGCGGCATCGGCTCGTCCGCGGCGCCGAGCCGGTCCGGCCGGTACAGGTGGCGCAGGAAGTACCGGTTGACCGAGGTGCCGGTGAACACGCCGACCGGCGCGTCGAGCCGGCCCGGCTGTTCTCCGGCGTCCTGCAACGCGTGCCAGGCGACCTCCAGGAACAGCCGGTGCTGCGGGTCGATCTCGGCCGCCTCGGCCGGGGTGTAGCCGAAGAACTCGGCGTCGAAGTCCTCGATGCCGGGCAGGTAGCCGCCGGCCCGCACGTACCGCGGGTCGGCCAGCAGCTCGTCGCCGACCCCGGCGGCGCGCAGCTCGACGTCGGAGTACCGGTGGATCGCGTCGACGCCGGCCCGCAGGTTGTCCCAGTAGCCGGCGACGTCGGCGGCGCCGGGCAGCCGGGCCGCCATCCCGACGATCGCGATCTCGTCGCTCATCGGGCACCCCGCCGGGCCGCCCGGCGCGCCATCCGCGCCGCCAGCCGCTCCCCGCCGGCGCCCGCCGCCATCTCGGCGCGCCGCGCCCCACCACCGTCCATTGTGGACACGTTGGTCGCGGCGGCGATCCGGCGCGCCAGCGCGCTGACCGTCGGGTACTCGAACAGTTCCGGCAGCGGCAGCCGCACCCCGAGGTCACGTTCCAGCCGCCGCTGCACGCCGGCCAGCGCCAGCGAGTGGCCACCCAGGTCGAAGAAGTTGCGGTCCACGTCGACGAGCGGCACGCCCAGCTCCGCGCTCCAGGCCGCGGCCACGGTACGCACCAGCGGATCGTCCGGCAGTGCCCCGGCGGCGGGCGCCGGCGGGGCGGGCAGCGCGGCGACGTCCACCTTGCCGGTCGGCGTGGTCGGCAGCGCGTCGAGCACCACCACCGCCCGGGGCACCAGATAGTGCGGCAGCCGCTCGGACAGCTGCGCCAGCAGCCGGTCCGCGGTCAGCCCGGCCGACCCGGACACGTAGCAGACCAGTTCCCGCTCGGCCGGCACCGTGCCGGCCGGCCGGTCCCGGGCCACCGCGACGGCCTGGCGCACACCGGGCAGCTCGGCCAGCACCGCTTCGATCTCGCCGAGTTCCACCCGGTACCCGCGGATCTTCACCTGCCGGTCGACCCGGCCCAGGTGCACCAGCCGGCCGTCGGACAGTCGCCGGGCCAGATCACCGGTGCGGTAGGTCCGGGCGTCTCCGGCGGTCGGGAACGGCCGGCCGACGTACCCGATGGCGAGGTGCCGGCTGCGCACCACGACCTCGCCGAACAGTGCCGCCGGCGCACCGGAGGGGGTGCACAGCGTCACCTCGATGCCCGGCAGCGGGTGGCCGACCGGCACCAGCCCGCCGGCCGGCGGCGCGGTCAGGTGGTCCTGCGCGATGAAGCTGATCTCGGTGGCGCCGTAACCGTTGACGAACACGCCGTCCGGCGCGAAGTGCCGCCAGTAGGCGACCGCGTCGGCGGCGTGCACCGCCTCGCCGCCGAGCAGCACCACCCGGATCGCCGGCAGCCGACCGCCGTCCAGCGCCGCGACCAGATGCCGGTACACCGTCGGGGTCGAGTGGTAGACGCTGACCTGGCGCTCCTGCAACGCGTCGACCAGATGCGCCAGCCCGTGGGTACGGATGTCCACCGGCACCGCCGCCGCCCCGGACAGCAGCGCCGAGAACAGGTCGGTGATCGCCATGTCGAAGCTGAACGAGCTGAGCACCGCGACCCGGTCGTCCGGGTCGATGCGCGCGTTGTCGATGTGGTTGCCGGCCGCGAACAACACGTTGCGGTGGCTCTGCACCACGCCCTTGGGCAGCCCCGTCGACCCGGACGTGTACAGCACGTACGCCTCGGCGTCCGGGTCGGTGTCGGGCACCGGCAGCGGCGCCGCGGGCAACCCGGACACGTCCAGCACCCGGACGGCGGGTGGCAGCGTGCCGCGCGCCGTTCGCCCGCTCGCCGCCTCGGCGGTCAGCTCCGCGGCGAGGCGACGGGTACTGGCATCGACCAGCACGGTGTGCACACCGCTGTCGCGCAGCAGGTGCGCCAGCCGCGCCGGCGGGTACGACGGGTCGGCCGGCACGTAGGCGGCGCCGGCGGCGAGCGTACCGAGGATCGCCGCGACCGTGCTGGCGCCGTGGCCGAGCAGCACCGCGACCCGGCCACCGGCCGGCACGCCGGGGCCGGCGGCTGCCCGGTCACCGGCCGTCCCGCCGGCGGCGATCGCCCGCGCGACGCCACCGGCCGCCGCGGCCAGCGCGGCGTAGCCGAGGGTGCCGTCGTCGGCCAGCACCGCGGGCCGATCGGGCTGCGTGGCGGCCAACTCGGCGAACCGGCCGAGCACCGTGCCGGTGCGCTGCGCGGGGCGCCACCCGACCGAGGGGCGGTGCCGGTCACCGAGTTCGGGCGGCCGGCGGCGCTCGATGGTCATCCGGTCCGGCAACTCGCCGGCGGTCAGGGTGGCGGCCAGGTCGGCGGCCAGGCACCCGGCGAGGGCGTCGTCGACCACCTGCCGGTCGTGGCCCAGCCAGACCCGGTTCCCGGTCACCACCACGACCAGGTCGCACGGGTACCACCCGGCGGCCAGGACCAGCTCGGCCACCTCGTCGGTGCACCCCGGCACCATCGCATCGCCGGTCACCAGCCAGACCGACGCCGCCGCCGGCGCCTCCTGGTACGGCACGCCCGCCGCCGGCGTTTCCTGATACGGCACGCCCGCCGCCGGGCTGGCCCCGGTCGTACCGGCGTCGACCGGATCGACGGCCGCGGCGCCGACGGGATCGGCCGCACCGGCCGCGTCGTCACCGCTCAGGATCAGCCGCGGGCCGGACTCGCCGGCGACCGCGCGAGCGATCGGGAACCCGACGGTACCGGTGTAGCGGGTCAGCACCGCCCGCAGCGCGCGCTGCACCTGGTGTGCCGAGCCGGCGTGATCGGCGGCTACCGCGCACCAGCCGTCCACGCCGTGCCGTGACTCGACCACCCGCCCCGGCGCCAGTTCCGGCGCCACCCAGTCGTGCCGCACCGCCGGTGCCAGCGCAGCGGTCCTGGACCGGATCGCTGGCCTGGCCGGCCGGCCGAGGAGGTCCGTCCAGGCCCCGGCGAGCGACCGGTGGTCGAACCCGCCGTCGGCGTCGACCTCGAGCCGCGCCGCGCCGGGACCGGCCTGCCGCCCGGGAGGCGCTTCGCTCCAGGAAACCCGCCACCCCGGATGCGCCTCGTGCCAGGCCGGCAACCGCGGTGTCACCTCCGCCGGATCGACGATCGCGGTGCGCCGCAGCGCATCCGGCGGTACCGACGGGTAGCGGGAGCCGAGCGTGGTCACGAGGTGCCCAGCAGGACCTTGGCGATGTCGGCCACGCTGCGCACCGGCACGGTGTCGGTGGCGGCCAGCGGTGGATAGTCGTCGACGGTGTAGCTGCCGGAGGCGTGCACCACGATGTCCGTGCCGTCCGGCACCAACCCTCGCTGCACCGCGTTCAGCACCCCGGTCAGCGCCATCACCAGGGAGAACTCCCGCAGCCGTCGCGGATCGGCCGGCAGCGGCCGGTCGGTGGCCGACAGCAGCTCGCGGATCTGCGGGTAGCGCTGCAGGCACTCGTGGAGCGAGACCACGATGCCATCGCCGCCGTACCGGGCGATCAGCTCGTTCATCGCCGGCGAGGTGGCCGGCGCGTGCGAGTAGAACGTCGGGTCCAGCACCTCGTCCGGATCGTAGGTGGTGTAAGGGAAGTGCGGGTCGGCGTCCTGCCGGTACAACCCGCCGGCCGCCTGGTACGCCGGGAGCAGGGCACGGTCGAACCCGCCCCGGCGCAGGCTGAGCACCATGTCCGGGGTGTCCAGATGCTGCACCAGCAGGAATCCGGGGCGCTGCGCCGGCTCGGCCACCCCGCGCTCCTCCAGCACGTCGCGGCCCAGGTTGTAGCCGAGCAGCCCGAACGCGCTGGACACCGCGTGCGCGTGCCAGCGCGGTGCGGCACCGACGGTGGGCGCCACGTCGTGCTCGAAGAAGGCCCGTGCCGCGTCGGCGACCAGGTAGTTGCGCAGTTCCAGGGAGAACCACAGGTGCGCGCCGAGCTTCCCCGCGTACTGGTCGGCGAACTCCCGCGCCAGTGCCTTGACTCCTTCGGAGCGCTCCCCGTCGTACAGGAAGATCGGGTTGCGCCGCGGGTCCAGCGCGGCGTCGCCGGTGGACAGGCCGCCGCGCAGCTTCGGCTGGCAGCTGGCCGGCGCCACGATCGCGATCCGCAGCTGGTCGGCGGTGACCAGGCCGCAGCGGATCGCCCGCTGCACCGCGTCGCGCAGCGCGGTGCCCTTGTTCGCCGAGGTCGGCGTGAAGATCAGCACCGGCTCGCCGGTCTGCCGGATGAACTCCACCGCACGCGCCACGATCAGCAGCGAGGCGAACGTCTTGGTGGTCCGGGTGCCGGGGGCCCGGGTGAGGTCCAGCAGCTGCAACCGACCGGAGTCGTGCTCGCCGAGCTGCCACCAGCGGGCTTCGGCCACCGAGAAGAACTCGCGCAGCCGGTCGTCGAGTTCCGGGAACCGGAAGCCCGGCGAGAACGCGACCGGGTCGGCGACCGGTGACGGGTCGTGCACCCGGGCGGCCACCACCTCCGGCAGCCGGTCGTAGTAGTCGAGGATCAGGTTCGCGGTCGGCGGGTGCGACATCGTTGGCGTCTCCCGTGGATGCGGGCCGAAGGACGGACGGCGGGGCGGAGCCGAACCGGCGGCTCAGCCGCCCACGGCCGGGTCGACGATCCGGTTGGCGGCGTCCACGTGCACGATGCGCGGCTCGACCTTCTCGCCGTCGGCGACGATGCCGTAGGCGATGATGATGATCAGGTCGCCGGGCTGGATCAGCCGGGCGGCGGCGCCGTTCATGCCGATCTCGCCGGAACCCGCGGCGCCCTCGATCACGTACGTTTCCAGCCGCGCACCGTTGTTGATGTCCACCACGTGCACCAGCTCGTTGGGCGCCAGGTCGGCCGCCGCCATCAGGTCGGCGTCCACCGTGATCGAGCCGACGTAGTGCAGGTCGGCCCGGGTGACGGTGGCTCGATGGATCTTGGCTCGCAGCATCGTCCGGAACATGCGCCAGTTCACTCCCCGTGGAAAGGCAACGGCGCAGCGCAGACCGGCATCCGTTTCGCCGGAATGATGCGGCACCCGTCGGTCGGACCGAGTCGCTCCATATCGGCCACCGTGGATCTCGCGGTGACCTGCGGCGATCGTAGGTACGGTCTCGGGCACCTGCAACCCCTGTCGATCCATACGGTGGAAACGCCTGGGACATAACGGATTTCCGCCATTTTGGCCTTGCGCCGGTCGGCTATCGTCTGCATGCCCGGTAGCGGTCCGGTTGAGCTGACGCGCTGGACGACACGACCTCAGGAGCTGACATGGCCGACGAGCTGCACAGCGTGGTGCACAACGACGAAGGTCAGTACTCGACCTGGCCGGCCGATCGCGAGCTGCCGGCCGGCTGGCACCGGTCCGGCTTCACCGGGCCGCGGAACGACTGCCTGGATCACGTCGAGAAGGTCTGGACCGACCTGCGGCCGGCCAGCCTGCGGGCGGCGACCGAGCAGGCCGGCAACCGTGACTGATCCGTTCGTCGCGGCG
The DNA here is from genome assembly GCF_016865425.1 of Actinocatenispora thailandica. Taxonomy (NCBI): domain Bacteria; kingdom Bacillati; phylum Actinomycetota; class Actinomycetes; order Micromonosporales; family Micromonosporaceae; genus Actinocatenispora; species Actinocatenispora thailandica. The sequence continues at coordinate 5,413,328 of NZ_AP023355.1, forward strand.
GCGTCGTACGCGCAGGAGCGGGTCTGGCTGGCCAACCAGCTCGACCCCGAATCGCCCGTCTACCACGTCATCGCGCCGCTGCCGCTGCCCGCCGACGCCGACCACGCCGCCGTGCACACCGCGCTGCGCGGCCTGGTCGACCGGCACGAGCCGCTGCGCACCGCGCTGCGGCTGACCACCGACGGGCTGGTGCAGGAGATCGCGCCGACGGTGCCGGTCGACTGCCCGACGATGACCATCGGCCCCGACGAGGACACGTTCACCGAGACGGTGCGCGCCCTGGTCGCCCGGCCGATGCCGATCGACACCGCGCCGCTGTGGCACGCCACCGTGCTCGACCGCGGTACCCGGGCCGGCTGCTGCTGCTGATCGTGCATCACGCAGTGTTCGACGCCGGCTCGCTTGCGGTGCTGCGCGACGACCTCACCGAGCTGCTCGCCGCGGCCACCGCCCACCGGCCGGCGGCGCTGCCCGAGCTGGCCATCCAGTACGCGGACTGGGCGGCGTGGCAGCGCGACCAGCTCACCGGCGGCTCGAAGTCCGTCGGTTACTGGCTCGACCGGCTCGCCGGTCTGCCCACCGTGCACGAGCTGCCCACCGACCGGCCCCGTCCGCAGCACGCGTCGTTCGCCGGTGCCGAACACCGGTTCGAGCTGGCGGAGAGCGTCACCGGCCGGCTCGCCGACACCGCCCGGGCACTGTCCGCGACCGAGGCGATGGTGCTGCTGGCCGGGTACCTCGCGCTGCTGACCCGGCTGTCCGGCAGCACCGACATCGTCGTCGGGCTGCCCGTCGACGGCCGCGACCGACCCGAACTCGCCCCGCTGATCGGAATGTTCGTCAACCCGGTGGTGATCCGGGTCGACACCGGCGGCGACCCCAGCTTCGCCGACCTCGTCGGCCGGGTCCGCGAGGCGGTGCTCGGCGCCCACGAACACGCCGACGTTCCGGTCCAGCTGCTGGTCGACCGGCTCGGCCTGGACCGCGACCCGGCGGTGCGCCCGCTCTACCAGCTGTCGTTCAACCACCTGCCGCACTCCGGCCTGGACGCCAGCTACGGCACCGCCCGCGACGACCTGCTGCTCGAACTCGCCACCTCCACCGGCCGGATCGAGTACCGCACCGACCTGTTCGACGCCGCCACCGTCACCGCGTTCGCCGACCGCTACCAGCGGCTGCTCGCCGCCGGGCTGGCCGCGCCGCAGCAGCGCATCGGCGCGTTGCCGCTGCTCACCGACCGGGAGTTCGCCGAAGCCACCGCCCGCCCCGAGCCGGTGGCCCACCCCGACGGCACCCTCGACGAGCTGATCGGCGCGCAGGTGCGGCGCACCCCCGACGCGACCGCGGTGGCCGCCGAGACCGGCGAGCTGAGCTACCACCGGTTGTGGCGGCGGGCCGGCGCGCTCGCCGCCGAACTCGCCGAGGCCGGCGTCGGGCCGGGCACCCCGGTCGCGGTCTGCGCCGACCGCGGACCGAACCTGCTCACCGCGCTGCTCGCGGTGCTGCGCGCCGGCGGGCACTACCTGCCGGTCGACCCCGGATACCCGGCCGACCGGATCCGGTTCATGCTCGACGACGCCGCGGCGCCGGTGCTGCTCGCCGACCGAGCCCGGCTCGGCCAGCTGCCGGCCACCGGCGCCCGGATCCGCTGCCTGGACGACCCGATCGAGCCGACCGACGCCGCCCCGGACGCCGCGTCCCACCAGCACCCGCGCGGCGGAGCGCACCGCGACCCGGGCGCCGCCGCGTACCTGATCTACACGTCCGGCTCGACCGGCCGCCCCAAGGGCGTGCTGACCAGCCACCGCGCCATCGTCAACCGGCTCTGCTGGATGCAGCGCCGGTTCCGGCTGGGCGCCGACGACGCCGTGCTGCAGAAGACGCCGATCAGCTTCGACGTGTCGGTGTGGGAGCTGTTCTGGCCGCTGCTGGCCGGCGCGACCGTGGTCTTCGCCCGGCCCGACGGACACCGCGACCCGGCGTACCTGGCCGAGCTGGTCGACCGGGCCGGCGTGACCACCGCACACTTCGTCCCGTCGATGCTCGGGCCGTTCCTGGACGCGCTGCCGGCCGGCGCCGGCCGCACCCTGCGCCGCATCGTCACCAGCGGCGAGGAGCTGCCGGTGGCGCTGGCGCGGCGCTGCGTGGGCGCCCTGCCCGCCGAGCTGCACAACCTTTACGGACCGACCGAGGCCGCGGTCGACGTCACCGCCTGGCACTGCGCGCCCGACGCGCTGGCCGACCCCGACCTGACCACGGTGCCGCTGGGCACGCCGATCGACAACGTCGCCGTCCACGTGCTCGACGACCGGCTCCGGCCGGTACCGCCGGGCACCATCGGCGAGATCTGCCTCGGCGGCGCCGCACCCGCTCTCGGCTACCTGCACCGCCCGGCGGCGACCGCGGCCAGCTTCGTGCCCGACCCGTACGGGCCGCCCGGCGCCCGGCTGTACCGCACCGGCGATCTCGGCCGCTGGCGGCCGGACGGCAGCGTGCTGGAGTTCCGCGGCCGGCGGGACGGGCAGGTCAAGATCCGCGGCCAGCGCGTCGAACTCGGCGAGGTCGAGGCCGCGCTGCGGGCCGCACCCGGGGTCCGGGCCGCCGCCGCCGACCTGCGCCCGGACGCCACCGGCGAGCCGGTCCTGGTCGGCTGGGTGGTCGGCACCCCGCCGGACCGCGCCGCGCTGCGCGCGACGCTGCCGGACGCCGCGGTGCCGTCGGTGCTGAGCACCGTGGACCGGCTGCCGGTCTCGCCCAGCGGCAAGCTCGACCGGTCCGCGCTGCCCACCCCCACCGGCCCGTCGGGCACCGGCGAGGTGCGCTACCGCAACACCGACGAGGAGGCGGTCGCCGGCATCTGGGCGCAGGTGCTCGGGGTTGCCACGATCGGCCCGGACGACGACTTCTTCGCGCTCGGCGGCCACTCGCTGCGCGCCGCCGCGATCCTGGCCCGGATCCGCGCCGTGCTGGGCGTCGAGGTGACGCTCGGCGCCATGTTCGCCGCACCGACCGTCGCCGGGCTGGCCCGCGCGGTGGCCGCCGCCCGCGCCGGCGCGGGCGCGATCGCGGTGCCGCACACCGGCGAGATCGGCGAGCTGCCGCTGTCCGCCGGGCAGCAGCGGCTGTGGTTCCTGCACCAGCTCGATCCGGCCGATCCCGCCTACAACGTGCCGATCGTGCGCCGGCTGCACGGCCGGCTCGACGTCGAGGCGCTGCGCCGCGCGCTGGACACCGTGGTGGCCCGGCACGCGCCGCTGCGCACCCGCTTCCTGGACCGCGACGGGCAGGGCCGGCAACACGTTGCGCCGGCCGCGCCGGTCGACTGGGAATACGTGGACTTGCGGGACCGGCCCGATCCGGCCGAGGCGGCGGCGACCGCGGTCGCCGACCGGCTGCGCCGGCCGTTCGACCTGACCGCCGGCCCGCCGCTGCGGCCCAGCCTGCTCACCGTCGCCGACGACGAGTACCTGCTGTGCCTGGTGCTGCACCACATCGTCGCCGACGGCTGGTCGATGACCGTACTGCTGGACGAACTGGCCGCCGCCTACTCCGGCCGCCCGCTGCCGGCGCTGCCGCACCACTACGGCGACCACGTCGGGTGGCAGCAGGAGGTGCTGACCGGCCCGGACGCCGAGGCGTCGCTGGCGCACTGGCGCGACTCGCTGGCCGACCCGCCGACCCTGGAGCTGCCGACCGACCGGCCCCGCCCGCCGGTCCGCGGCTCGGCCGGCGGGCGGGTGGTCCGCGACCTCGACCCGCAGCTGACCGAGCGGCTCGCCGAGCTGGCCGCCGCCGAGCAGAGCACGATGTTCATGCTGCTGCTCGCCGCCTACCAGGTGCTGCTCGGCCGGCACGCCGGCCAGGACGACGTGCTGGTCGGGGCGCCGATCGCGGGCCGGGACCGGATCGAGTTCGAGCCGCTGATCGGTTACTTCACCAACACCCTGGTGCTGCGCGGCGACCTGCGCGGCGATCCGGCCTTCGTCGACGTGCTGCGCCGCACCCGGAGCAGCACGCTGGCCGCCTACCAGCACCAGCACGTGCCGTTCGAGACGCTGACCGCCGAGCTGAAGCTGCCCCGCGACACCAGCCGCACGCCGGTGTTCCAGGCGGTGTTCACCTTCCAGAACCAGGGCACCTCGCGGGCCGAGTTCGCCGGGCTGACCACCACCTCGTACGACGAGGGCGACCATCCGGCCACCTGCGACCTGACCCTGGAGGCGTGGCGGGAGGCCGGGGGCGGGCTGCACACCCGGTTCACCTACGCCGCGGAGCTGTTCGACGAGGCGACCATAGAGCGGCTGGCCGCCCGGTTCGAGGTGCTGTTGCGCGCCGTGGCCGCCGACCCGGCGGCCAACCTGTCCACTGTGGACCTGCTGGCGGCCGGGGAGCTCGACCGGCTGCGCGACGCCGAGCAGGGCCCGGCCCTGCCACCGTACGAGCTGGTGCCGGCGCGGGTGGCCCGGATCGACCCGGGCCGGACCGCGATCCGGCACGCCGGCCGCGACGTGCGCTACGCCGAGCTGTTCGAGCACGCCGACCGGCTCGGGGCCCGGCTCGTCGACGCCGGGGTGACACCCGGTTCCGTGGTCGGCGTGCACCTGCCGCCCGGCCCGGACGCGATCGCCGGCATGCTCGCCTGCTGGCGGGCCGGCGCCGGCTACCTGCCGCTGGACCCGCGCTACCCCGCCGCCCGACTGGCGTACATGGTCGCCGACAGCGGTGTGCGGCAGGTGATCGGCGCCGGCGGCGGCTGGCCCGGCGTCACCTCGATCCGGCCCGACGAAGCCGGTGCCGGCACGCTGCCGGCCGCCGGCCGGCCGGACGACCTCGCCTACGTCTGCTACACCTCCGGCTCCACCGGCGACCCGAAGGCGGTCGGCGTGCCGCACCGGGCCCTGGCCGCCCGCGTCGCCTGGATGACCGAGCACTACCGGATCACCGGCGACGACCGCATCGTCCAGTTCGCCTCGACCAGCTTCGACACCCACGCCGAGGAACTGTGGCCGGGCCTGGCCAGCGGCGCCACCGCGCTGGTACCGGACGGCCCCGCCGCCGAACTGCCCGACTACCTGCGCACCGGCGACGGAGCCGGCGCGACCGTGCTCGACCTGCCCACCTCGTACTGGCACGAGCTGGTCGGCACCGACCTGGTCCTGGACTGGCCGGCCGGGCTGCGGCTGCTGATCCTCGGCGGCGACCAGGTCGGCACCGAGGCGCTGGCCGCCTGGCGGCGCCGGGTGGGTGACCGCGTCCGGGTGCTCAACACGTACGGGCCGACCGAGGCGACGATCATCGCCACGGCCGCCGACCTGACCGGCGCCGAGCTGTCGCACCGGCTGCCGATCGGCCGGCCGGTCGGCGACACCCGGGTCAGCGTGCGGGACGGGGGCGGCCGGCGGGTGCCGATCGGTGTAGCCGGCGAGCTGTACCTCGGCGGCGCCGGGCTCGCCCGCGGCTACCTCGGCCGCCCGGCCGCCACCGCCGCGGCCTTCGTGCCAGCGCCGGGCGGGGGCCGCTGGTACCGCACCGGCGACCGGGTGCGCTGGCGCGCCGACGGCCAGCTGGAGTTCCTCGGCCGGTTCGACGAGCAGGTCAAGGTGCGCGGCCACCGGGTCGAGCCGGGCGAGGTCGAGGCGGCGCTGGCCTCCCGGCCGGGCGTCGCGCAGGCCGCGGTGCTGGTCCACCGCGACCCGAGCGACCAGCCCTGTCTGGTCGGCTACGTCGTCGGTGACGCCGACGCCGCGGCGCTGCGGGCCGAGCTGGCCACCGTGCTGCCGGCCCACCTGCTGCCCGCCGCGATCGTCCCGCTGGATCGTTTTCCGTTGACCGCCAACGGAAAGCTCGACCGCGCCGCGCTGCCGGCACCGGACGCGCCGGCCGCCGGCGACGCGACACCGCCGGACGGCGACGCCGAGGAGCTGGTCGCCCAGGTCTGGGCCGAGACGCTCGGCCGCGGCCCGCTCGCCGCCACCGACGACTTCTTCGACCTCGGCGGCCACTCGCTGCTCGCCACCCGCGCGGTGGCCCGGCTCAGCGCCGCGGTCGACCTGCCGATCCCGATCCGGACCCTGTTCGGGCATCCGACGGTGCGCGGCTTCGCCGCCGAGCTGGAACGGCTGCTGCTGGACGACATCGACGAGTCGACCGACGCCGAACTCGCCGACGAGCCACGATGACCGCGAGCGGGAGGCGCCGGGCATCGCGACGACCGGGTCGACCGACGTTCCGGGAGGTGCGCCGATGACCACCGCCAAGCTCCCCGACGCCAAACGCGCGCTGCTCGCCGACCGGCTGCGCCGCGCCCGCACCGCGCACGCCGAGACACCCGGCACCATCGACCGGTGCGCCGACGACGCCGAGCCGATCCTGTCGTACGCCCAGGAGCGGCTCTGGTTCATGGACCAGCTGGTGCCCGGCAGCACCGCGTACACCGTGCCGGTGGTGCTGCGGCTGCGCGGCGCGGTGGACGGCGACGCGATGGCCGCGGCGCTGACCGAGGTGTGCCGGCGGCACGAGACGCTGCGGATGCGCTTCCCCGCCACCGACGACGGCCGGCCCCGCATCGTCGTCGACCCGCCCGCACCGGTCCCGCTGCCGACGATCACCGTGGACGGCGACGAACGCGCCGTCGAGGCCGCGGTCCGCACCGAGCTGGCGTTCCCGTTCGACCTGACCACCGAGCCGCCGATCCGCGCCTGCCTGGTCCGCATCGCCGCCGACGACCACCTGCTGGTGCTCGACGTGCATCACATCGCGATCGACGGCTGGTCGACCGACGTGCTGGTCGCCGACCTGCTCCGGGCCTACCGCAGCGGCGAGACGCTGGCCGAGCCCGCGGTGCGCTACCGCGACTTCGCGGCCTGGCAGCGGGCCACCCAGGGCAGCACGCCGGCCCGCCGCGACCTGGACTACTGGCGGCGCGAGCTGGCCGCGGTTCCGCCGCTGGAGCTGCCGACCGACCGGCCCCGCCCGGCCGAACAGACCTTCGCCGGCGACACCCACCGGTTCCACCTCTCGGCGGCGCTCACCGACGCGATCCGCGACTTCTCCCGCGCGCACGGCGCCACCCTGTACATGACGCTGCTCGCCGGCTACGCCACGCTGCTCGGCCGGTACGCCCGGCAGGACGACTTCGCCATCGGCTCCCCGATCGCCGGCCGGACCCGGCCGGAGCTGGAGGGGCTGGTCGGCATGTTCACCAACGTGCTGGCGATGCGGATGCGGCTGGCCGGCGACCCGACCTTCACCGACCTGGTGGCGCGGGTGCGCGGCACCGCGCTGAACGGGTACGAGCATCAGGGCACCCCGTTCGAGCACATCGTCACCGAACTCAACGTGCCGCGCGACGTGAGCCGGCCGCCGGTGTTCTCGGTGACGCTGGCGATGCAGAACTACGCCCGCGCCGGGTCCGCCGCCGAAGCCGAAAGCCTGGACGTCAGCTGGTTCACCATGGAACCCGAGTCCACCCGGTTCGACCTGGAGCTGTACGTCTTCGAGGCCGAGTCGGGGCTGGACTGCCTGTTCGTGTACAACACCGACCTGTTCGACGCCGACCGCATCGCCGGGTTCGCCGACCGGCTGCCGGTGCTGCTCGACCGGGCCCTCGCCGACCCGGACACCCCCGTCGCGCGGCTGGCGCTGGCCGATGCACGGGCCGAGGCGCGCGCCGCGACCGGCACCGTTACGCCGATACCCATCGAGCCGCTGCACGCCGCGATCGAGGCGCAGGCCGCCGCCCGACCGGACGCGCCCGCCCTGGTCACCGACACCGGCACGCTGACCTACCGGCAGTGCAACGAGCAGGCGAACCGGCTGGCGCACCGGTTGGGTGCCAACGGAATCGGCCCCGGCGACGTGGTCGCGGTGTGCCTGGAACGGTCGATCGAACTCGCGGTCACGCTGCTCGCGGTGCTCAAGTCCGGCGCCGCCTACCTGCCGCTGGACCCCGGGCATCCGCGTGACCGGTTGCGCTACCTGCTGGCCGACTCCGGCGCCGGCACCCTGGTCTGCCGCCGCGGCCACGCCGAACTCGGCACCGATGCCGGGATCCCGCTGCTGCTCGCCGACGAGCCGGCCGGCTGGGCCGACCAGCCCGGCACGAACCCGGAGTGGCACGGCGGCGCCGACGCGCCGGCGTACCTGATCTACACGTCCGGGTCGACCGGCAAGCCGAAGGGCGTGCTGAACGCGCACCGCGCGGTGCTGAACCGGCTCGACTGGATGCAGGCCGCCTACCCGATCGGGCCGGCCGACGCGGTCCTGCAGAAGACGCCGGCCAGCTTCGACGTGTCGGTGTGGGAGTTCTTCTGGCCGCTGCGCACCGGCGCCCGGCTGGTGCTGGCGGCGCCGGACGGGCACAAGGATCCGGCCTACCTGCGCGCCGCGATCGACCGGCACCGGGTCAGCGTCGCGCACTTCGTACCCTCGATGCTCGCCGCCTACCTCGCCGACGACACCGCGTCCGGCCCGACGTCGCTGCGCCGGGTGGTGTGCAGCGGCGAGGAGCTGCCCGTCGCGGTCGCCCGCGACTTCCTCGCCCGGCACCCCGGCACCGCGCTGCACAACCTGTACGGCCCGACCGAGGCCGCGATCGACGTCCTGGCGTACGACTGCACCGTCGATTCGCTCGCCGGGCGCTCCCGGGTCCCGCTCGGCACCGCGATCGACAACGTGGCGGTGCACGTCCTCGACCCGGCCGGCGCACCGTGCCCGGCCGGGCTGCCCGGCGAGCTGTGCATCGGCGGCGCCGCACCGGCACTGGGCTACCACGACCGGCCCCGGCTGACCGCGGACCGGTTCGTGCCCGACCCGTACGGCGCGCCCGGCTCCCGGCTCTACCGCACCGGCGACCTCGGCGTCCGCACCGCCGACGGCGCGATCGAGTTCCTCGGCCGGCTCGACGATCAGGTCAAGCTGCGCGGCCTGCGGATCGAGCTGGGCGAGATCGCCGCCGCGCTGCGCGACCAGCCCGGGGTGCTCGACGCCGCCATGGTGGTCCGCGAGGACCGGCCCGGCGACCAGCGGCTGGTCGGCTACCTGGTCGGCGACGCCGACCCGGCGCAGCTGCGGACCGCGCTCGGTGCCGAACTGCCCGACTACATGGTGCCCGCGACGCTGGTGCCGATCCCGGCACTGCCGGTCACCGCGAACGGCAAGCTCGACCGCGCCGCGCTGCCCGCACCGGCGGCGCCCGGCGCGGGTGCCGGGTCGGCCCCGCCGGCCACCGACACCGAACGTGCCGTCCACGACGTGTGGGCGGCGGTGCTGGGCGTCGAGACGATCGGCGTCGACGACGACTTCTTCGACGTCGGCGGCCACTCGCTGCTCGCCACCCAGGTCGTCGCCCGGCTGCGTAGCGCGCTGCCCGACCGGCCGCGCGTCGGCGTGCTGGACGTGTTCAAGCACAAGACGATCCGCGCGCTCGCCGCGCTGCTCGACGACGACACCGACCGCCCGGTCCAGCTGCTGCACCAGCTGACCCCGGCCGGGCGGGCAACCGTCAGCTACGTGTGCGTCCCGTACGGCGGCGGCAGCGCCATCGCCTACCAGCCGCTCGCCGACGCGCTGCCCGCCGGGAACGCGCTGTACGCGCTGGCCATCCCCGGCCACGACGTCGGCCTGGACCAGGACTCGATGCCGTTCGACGACCTGGTCGCCGCCTGCGTCGCCGAGATCCGCTCCCGCATCACCGGGCCCCTGGTGCTGTACGGGCACTGCGGCGTCGGCGGTGCCCTCACGGTGGCGCTGGCCCGCGCACTCACCGCCGCCGGCAGGCCGCTGACCGCCGTGTACATCGGGGCGATCTTCCCGTTCGCGCAACCGCGCGGGGTGCTGCGCACGCTCTCCCGCGTCGCCGCGATGGACCGGCTGTCCGCCGACCGCAACCACGAGAACTGGCTCAAGTCGATGGGCGTCAGCATGGACGACCTCGACGCCGAGCAGGCCCGACGCATCATCCGCAACATGCGCCGCGACTCGCGCAGCGCCGAGGAGTACTTCACCAGCCTGCTGGACACCGACGGCGACCTCGGTTCGATCGGGGCGCCGGTGATCGCGGTGGTCGGCGACCAGGACCCGGCCACCGAGTTCCACGCCGAGCGCTACACCGAATGGCAGTTCCTCACCGACACCACCGCCGCCGTCGTGCTCGACCAGGCCGGGCACTTCTTCCTCAAGTACCGGGCCGCCGAGCTCGCCGAGATCGTCACCCGGGTGCATCCCGCGATCGCCGCCGGCAGCACCGAACGGCTCGCCGAGCCGGCCCGCGGCCCGGCCGACGGTTGGTACCTGGAGGGCGTCGCGAACCGCGCCGACACCCCGCCGGCCCGCCGTGCCGTCAAACCCGACCTGCGCCGGTTCGTCGCAGTGGCCGCCGGCCAGCTCGTCTCGCTGCTCGGCTCGTCGCTGACCAGCTGGGCCATCCCGATCTTCGTCTACCTGGCGACCGGGTCGCTGGCCAAGCTCGGCCTGCTCGGCGTGCTCAGCCTGGTGCCGGGGCTGCTGGTGTCCCCGCTGGCCGGTGCGATCGTCGACCGGGTCAACCGGCGCGCGGTGATGCTCGCCGGCGACGGTACCGCGATGGCCGTCCAGCTGACCCTCGGCGTCCTGGTGTGGAGCGGGCACCTGCACCTGTGGGCGCTGTACCCGTTGCTGTCGCTGCTGTCGGTGGCGGCCACCTTCCAGCGGCTCGCGTTCTCCGCGGCACTGCCGCAACTGGTGCCCAAGGCCTACCTGGGGCACGCCACCGGCATCACCCAGCTCGCCACCGGGGTGGCGCAGCTGCTGGTACCGCTGATCGCCGCCGGGCTGCTGGCCGCCATCGAGCTGGGCGGCATCCTCGCCATCGACGTGGTCAGCTACCTGGTCGCGATCGCCGTCGTACTGGTCGTCCGGTTCCCCGCCACCCTCGGCTGGCGTCGCCGCGAGACGCTGGTCCGCGACATCGCGCACGGCTTCACCTACGTCTGGAACAACCGCGGATTCCGCGCCATGCTGGCGATGTTCGCGCTGTTCAACCTGTTCCTCGCGGCGCCGATGATGCTGATCTCGCCGCTGGTGCTGTCGTTCGGCGACATCGGCACCGTCGGCCGCGTCTCGTTCGCCAGCGCGATCGGCGGCGTGCTCGGCGCGCTGCTGATGACCGCCTGGGGCGGGCCGTCGAAGCGCCGGATGCGCGGCGTGCAGGTCGCGATGCTGCTGCTCGCGGTGAGCTGCGTGGTCACCGCGCTGCGGCCGTCCGCTTGGCTGGTCGGTGCCGGGGTCGCCGGGCTGGCGCTGAGCCTCACCGTCGTCAACGGCATCTACCTGACCATCATCCAGGTCAAGGTGCCGCAACGGTTCCACGGCCGGGTTTTCGCCATCAACCAGCTCGTCGCCTGGTCCACCCTGCCGATCGGGTTCGGCCTGCTGGTGCCGCTGGCGGTACGGCTGGTCGAACCGCTGATGACCCGGCACGGCGCGCTGGCCGGCTCGGCCGGCCTGCTGCTCGGCACCGGGCCGGGCCGCGGCATCGCCCTGGTGTACCTGCTGGCCGGGGCGGCGATGGCGCTGCTGGCCGGCGGGGCGATGGTGGTGCGGCGGTTGGCCCGGTTCGACGAGCAGGTGCCCGACGCCGTGCCCGACGATCTGGTCGGCGCGCAGGAACGCGGCGCGGTACCGGCGGCACCCGCGCGGGAGGCCGCCTGAGCGGCTCGCAACGCCGCAGGGACGCTCGCCACGCCGGAGGGGCGCTCGGAACGCCGCGTGAGCCGCTCGGGATGCCGCAGGGGCGCGCGGAACGCCGCAGGGACGCGCGGAACGCCGCGTGAGCCGCTCGGGATGCCGTGTGAGCTGCCGGGTTGGTGCCGCCGCCGGGTAGCACGTGGCACCGCTCGCGGCGCGCATCCGGGCTGAACCGGATGCCGCGCGACCGCCGCGAAAGGCCCGAGACGGTGCGCCGGCCAAACCTCTCGTCGCGTGTCGGTGAAGCGCTCGACCAGAACGGCTTCCGGCCCGCGATCCCGCGATGGGTTTGCGGTGATGCCCTACCGTGTCGGCGTCCTCACCTGTTGACGAACATGGCGAATCGAGCCGCCGCGGTCCCGCGACGTCCGGGAACGCATGGGAGGGCTCGGCTTCCGGGGAAGACCCCGACGGCACGGCACCTGGTGTGAACGAGATCCCCACCCGCCGGCAGCGGGTGGCAGATCGCCGCGACGCGACGCACGCCCGGTGCCGCCGGTGCCGTGTGGGCGCGACGGATCGGGACCAACGGACCACGCGACGAACGACGCGGTCCGACACGTGTGCTCGAACAGAGGCGATCGGAGGCTGCCCTGTGGAGGGTTTCTCGTCCTCGCGGACGCGAGGTGTGGTGTTGGTGTCCAGTCATGGACCGGGGATCTCGATGCTGCCGGAGGCGGTACGAGACGCCGGGTTCCGGCCGATGGCGGTGCTGGGCCGGGCCGCGGCGAACGACGTGCTGACCCGGCTGCGGCCGCAGCTCGACGGCCTGTGCCAGGTCGACGATCCGACCGACCCGCGGGCGCTCGCCGATGCCGCCATCATGATGTGTGGCGGCACCCCGGCCGCGATCCTGTCGGTACACGACGGCACGATCGTCCCTGCTGCCGCCGCTGCTGCGCTGGTCGGGTTGCCGGCCGCGCCCGCCGCGGCGCTGTCCCGGGCCCGGCACAAGTACGCGGCGCGCCGCGCGCTGGCCGCCGCCGGGCTGGCCGGTCCCCGGTTCGCGTTGCTGGATTCGGCCGAGGCGGCGGCGTCGGTGGCCGAACAGGTCGGGTTGCCCGCGGTGGTGAAGCCGGTCAACGGCAGCGGCAGCAACCTGGTGCGCCGGGTGTCCGACGTCGCCGGCCTGGCCACCGCGTACCGGGACCTTGCCGCGGCGGCGCCCGGCGCGTTGGGCGGCATGTACGACCGGATGCTGGTCGACCCGGACACCGAGACACCGCTGGACCCGACGCGGGTGTTCCTGGCCGAGTCGATGCTGACCGGCCGGGAGTACAGCGTCGAGCTGGTGGTGCGCGACGGCGAGCCGGAGCCGGTGCTGGTGCTGGACAAGTTCCTGGTCGACAGGGACCACTTCGAGTGCGGTTTCTGCTGGCCGCCGCTGGAGCTGGCCGCCGAGCGGGTCGCCGGGCTGGCCGCCACGGCGGTCGCCGCGGCGCGCGCGCTCGGCCTCGATCGCACCCTGGCGCACGTCGAGCTGTACGACGATCCGCGGCTCGGCCCGACCGTGGTCGAGGTCAACGCCGGCCGCGGCGGCGGCCAGCTGATCGGGCCGCTGACCGCGGTGGCCACCGGTGTCGACCCGCGCGCCGAGCTGATCGCGCTCGCCACCGGCGCTCCACGGCCCGAACGGGGAACGCCGAAGCTGCCGCCGCCGCTGGCCACCCTCACCGTGTTCGGCCACGAATCGGGCCGGCTGGTGGCGATCGAGGGGCTGGACGAGGCCCGCGACCATCCGGACGTGATCAGCACGGTGGTCGCCACCGCGATCGGCGAACGGCTCGACCACAGCTACGAGACGTTCCCGATCAACTTCCTGGTCGCCGGGCTCGAGACCCGCGACGAACTCTCCCAGACCTACCAGGAACTCGCCGACACCGTGCACCTCGTCGTCGAGCCGTAGCCGCGGCGTGTCCCGGTCCGCGTCTCGCGGGCCGGGCTCACCGCCGGCGCGCGGATCGGGTGCCGGACGCGCCGGCGCGCGGATCGGGTGCCGGGCTGCAGCGCGGCCCCCGACCGTGCACCGCCGCGAAACATGTGGGTCGGAACCGCACGACGTGCCCCCTTACCGACACCATCCGGCGACCGGGGCTCACTCGTTGCGCGGTGGTTGGGTGCGGAGGGCGGTGCGCAGTGCGGTGAGGGCGGCATACGCGGCGTCGAGGTCGGTGGCGGCGAATCCGGCGGCGAGGTCGGGCGCGTACCGGGTCAGCGCGCGGACGACGCGGTCCGCGTACACCACCTGGGTGCCGTCGAGCCAGACGCCGTCGCGGCGGCTCCAGTCCTGGTTGAGGGCGACGGCGCGGTCCCGGTCCAGGCCGGGCGGGAGATCGAGGGTGACGCTGCCGCGGCCCAGCCGTACCGGGTAGCCGCCGGGCAGTCCCAGCGGGCCGGGCACGCTCGCCGCCGCCTCGCCGACACCGAGCAGACCCAGCAGTACCCGGGCGGAGGCGAGACCGGTGACCTGGTTGAGCATCTCCCGGGGGGTGCCACGCTGTCCGGCGAGCCGGGCCAACACGTCCGGGATCTCTTCGGTACCAACGAATGCCCGCGCCTCGGCGGCCGGGTCGTCGGGCGCGTGCAGGTGCCAGTGGTGCCCGACCACGCGCAGCGGCGCACCGGCCGGCAGGGTCGCGGCGAGCGACGCGGCGAGGATGCCGACGTTGCCGACCCCGCACAGCGGCGCGGTGCCGCGTGCCGCGAGCAGCGGGTTGACCGCATCGGGCAGGCTCGCGTTGACCAGCCAGCCGCCGCGCTCGGCGAGCACCTCGGCGACCCGCCCGGCGACGGCCGCCTGGAACGGCAGGGTGAGGGCGAAGCCGGCGTCCGCCAGCAGATCCGTCCAGGCTGACCGGGCCCGCTGCGGCTCCCACGGGGACTGCGGCGAGGTGATCGAGGCGACCCCGACCGGCCGGTACCGGGTGACCAGCCGATCCAGCGCCGCCCGGTCGGTGGCGTCTGCGACCTCCACCTGCACGGTCACCGGGCGACCCGCGAGCCGGGCCCGGGTGGCGGTCAGGTAGCCCAGCCGGGCGGCCCGACCGGCGTCGCGGCCGACCAGCACCAACCGCAGCGGTTCCGGTGCCAGCACGGCGATCGAGCCGCACACCGAACCGGCCAACGATCCGGTACCGAGGATCAGCAGCGTGTCGGTCATCCGGTCACGTACTCGTCGGCGACCGTCAGCGCCTCGTCCACCGCCGCGAGCCCCTCCGCCAACTGGGCCTCGTCGATGATCAGCGGCGGCGCCAGCTGGACCCGGTTGAAGTGCGTGAACGGCCACACGCCGCGCCGCTTGCAGGCCGCGAGCACCCGCGTCATCGGTTCCGCAGCCGGGCCGGATGCGTTGTAGGGCACCAGCATTCGACGGCTGTCGCGGTCCGTGACCAGCTCGATCGCCCAGAACAGCCCGCGACCGCGCACCTCGCCGACCGACGGGTGCCGCTCGGCGATCTTCGCCAGGGCCGGCGCCAGCACGGTCTCACCCAGCCGGCGGGCGCGCGCCGGAATGTCGTCGTCCTCGAACACCCGGACCGACTCGGCCGCCACCGCGCACGCCAACGGATGCCCGGAGTACGTCAGGCCGCCGGGATAGGCGCGATCGGCGAAGCTGGCCGCGATCGCCGGGGACAGCAGCACCCCGCCGAGCGGTACGTACCCGGAGTTGACGCCCTTGGCGAAGGTCAGCAGGTCGGGCACCACATTCCAGGCGTCGACCGCGAACCACTCGCCGACCCGGCCGAACCCGACCATGACCTCGTCGGCGATCAGCAGGATCCCGTAGCGGTCGCAGAGTTCCCGGACGCCGGCGAGGTAGCCGTCCGGCGGCACCAGCACCCCGTTGGTGCCCACCACCGGCTCCAGCAGGATCGCGGCGACCTGGTCCGGACCCTCGAAGCAGATCACCTGCTCCAGGTGCTCCAACGCCCGGTCGCGTTCCTGCGCGGCGGTCGTGGCGTGGAACGCGGAGCGGTAGAGGTACGGCCCGAAGAAGTGCACCACGCCGGGGATGCCGGGCTCGCTGGCCCACCGCCGCGGCTCGCCGGTCGCGGTCACCGCGCCGGCCGTCGACCCGTGGTACGAGCGGTACGCGGCGAGGATCTTGTGCCGCCCGCTGTGCAACCGGGCCAGTCGGATCGCGTTCTCCACCGCCTCGGCACCGCCGGTGGTGAAGAAGACGGTGTCCAACCCGCCCGGCGCGTGCGCGGCGATCAGCCGGGCCGCCTCGGCCTTGACGTCGGTGGCGTGGTTGGGCGACACCGTGCACAGCCGGTCGACCTGCCGGTGCAGCGCGGCCACCAGCCGCGGGTGCTGCATGCCGAGGTTGGCGTGCACCAGCTGCGAGGCGAAGTCCAGGTAGCTGCTGCCGGTGTCGTCGGTGAAGCGGGCGCCGGCGCCGCCGGTCACCACGACCGGCTCGATGCGCGCCTGCGCGGCCCACGGATAGAACACGTGCCGGCGGTCGATCTCGCGGCTGGTCCGGTCCACCATGCGCCCTCCCCGAATGCTCGATGGTGTCCCCACCGTAGCGGCGCACCGCGGCCGGGGGCTGCCCCGTGCGCCCTCGGCGACCCGGATCGGCCAACCGGGCCGGGTACCGCGGCCCGGCGGCGCCGGATCGGGCTCGCGGCGCGGCGGCGCCGGATCGGGCTCCGCGGCGCGGCGGCGCCGGATCGGGCTCAGCGGCGCGTCGGCGCCGGGATGCCGGCCATCGCCAACCGGTACAGAGCGGGCAGCGCATCGTCGAGCGGGTGCCGCAGCGGCCGGCCGGCCGCGTCTATCCGGTTGGGGCGCATCAGGTTGACCGCGATCGAGAACTGCCGACCGCGGTCGGCTCGGGTCAGCGACATCGCACCGCCACCCCAGACCGTGCCGTCGTGGCCCCAGAACGTGCCGTGGCCAGGCAGCTCGACGCGGTGCAGGCCCAGCCCGTACTCGATCGTCCTGCCCTCGAAGGAGATCACCGGGCCGGTGCGCTGCATCTGCGCCAGCGACGAGGGCCGGACGATCTCCCCGGCGAGCAGCAGCCCGAAGAACCGGTTGAGGTCGCCGACCGTCGAGATCAGCGACGCGGCCGGGCCGACCCAGGACATGTCGAACACGCTGTAGTCGCGGGGCGGGTCGATCATGCCGAACCAGGCTTCGTAGTGCTTCGAGTGCGGCCCGTCGATGCCGGTACCGGTGGGCAGCGTGGTGTCGCGCAGGCCGGCACGGCCGATGACCTGATCGGTGAGGTAGCGCTCGGCGCTGGTGCCGGTGACGTGCGCCAGCAGCTGGCCGAGCAGCAGGTAGTTGGTGTTGGAGTAGACGCCGGGCGCGTCACCCGGAGCGCCGGCGGGCGGCGCTGCGACACCCAGCCCGATCAGCTCCACCGGGTCGAATCGGGTGAACCGGTGGTCGTCCAGGCTGGCTGGGGTCGTCCGGGCGACGGCCGGGAAGTCCCGCAGCGACGGGTATGCGTACGGCAGGTAGTCGGCCAGCCCGCTGGTGTGGCCGAGCAGCATCCGGACCGTGATTGCCTCGCCGCGCGCATCGGGCACGAGCCGAGGCAGGTAGTGGCCGATCGGCGTATCGAGGCCGATCCGGCCCTGCTCGACCTGTTGGAGCACGGCGGCGGCGGTGAACGCCTTGGTGATGCTGCCGACCCGGTGCCGCAGCTCGGGGCCGGCCGGGCGGCCGGTGTCGAGGTCGGCGACGCCGGCGGCGCCGCGCCACACCTCGGCGCCGTCGCGGACCTCGGCGAAGATGCCGGGCATCCCGGCGCGGTGCACGTCGTCCAGGGCGGCCTGCAACGCGGCGGCCGGCGGTTCACTCATGATGCTCCCTTTAATTTCGCTACCTTTGGTTTCGATACTCAAGGTATCGCAACTCGCGGTACCGTGCACACATGACGCCGACCACAGCGCACCGCGCGCCCGGACGTCCCCGCGCCGGCCTCAACGCGGCCGTGTTCGCCGCGACGCTGCGCACCGTGCACGAGCTGGGCTACGCGCGGGCCACCGTCGACCGGATCGCCACTGCGGCCGGCATCGCCAAGACCACCGTCTACCGCCGCTGGCCGACCAAGGGCGCGCTGATCATCGACTGCCTACTCGACGCGTTCGGTCCGGCACCGCTGGACGCCACCGACCGCGGCGCACTGATCGAAACCGCCATCCGGTGGATCGCTGGCAAGATCGGCGAGCCGGGCATCGGCGACGCGTTCGCCGGCGTGTTCAGCGACGCGGTCAGCGATCCGGCGCTGCGCGAGATGCTCGCCGCGCGGTTCCAGGACCCGTACCGGCTGGCGTTGCAGAAAGCGCTCGGCGAGCCCGAGCAGCGCGTGCTGTTCCTCATCGACACCGTCGTCGGTACCCTGCTGCACCGGCTGGGCATGACAGGTGCACCGATGTCCGACGCCGACGTCGATGCCCTGGTCGTCATGGTCCGGCGCGACTTCAGCGAACCGAGCCGGTGACCTGCGCGCGGCACCACCGGCACCGAACGGTGCCGCCACGCCGCGGCGGAGTGCCCGGCGCCGGTCAGCGGCGCAGCAGCAGGTCGCCGCAGAAGGCGCGGATCGCCCGGTTCACCAGCTCCGGCCGCTCCCAAGGCAGGAAGTGCCCGGCGCCCCGGACCCAGAACGGGCCGACCGCTTCGGGGAACGCGATCGCGCAGCGCTGCTCGGCGTGCTCGCCCTTGGTCACCTGGTCGGTACCGATCAGCACCAGCGCCTGCTGTCGTACCGGCCGGTCGATCAGCTCCGGCGCCGAGACCGGCCGGGTACCCATGACGACCTCGTAGTCGGCGAACGCGGCGCGCAGCCGCGCGGCATCCGAGTACGGCTCGGTCAGGAACGCCAGGTCGGCCTCGTCGAACGCGTCCGGCGGGCACCACAATCGATGCCCGAAGAACTCGCCGACGTAGCGGCGGCGCCGCTCCGGCGTGTTCAGCTCGGCGACGAGTTCGTCGGCGTGCCGGCCCTGCCGGCGCTGGTAGTCGTACACGGCCGGCTTGGCCGGGCTCGGCGGGATGCCCGCCGCGGCGAACGCCTCCGGCAGGTCGGGCATCGAGTCGTCCAGGATCACCAGCCGGTCCACCCGATCCGGGTACCGATTGGCCAGGTCGATGCCGACCATGGCGCCCAGGTCGTGCCCGGCGACGACCGCCCGGTTCCAGCCGAGCCGGTCGAACAGGTCGGTCAGGTCGGTGTCGAAGGCGGCGAAGTCGTAGCACCCGTCCGGTGCGAAGTCGGAGTCGCCGTAGCCGCGCAGGTCCGGCGCCACCACGTCGAAGCCGGCCGCCGCCAGCGGGAGCAGGTTGTGCGACCAGATCCGGCTGGTGCAGGGAAATCCGTGCACCAGCAGCAGCGGTACGCCACCGTCGCCGCGGCGCCGCACGGCGAGCCGGTGCCCGTCGCGTACCTCGATCCGGACCGGCTCGACGATCTCGGTGGGAACGACCATCCCACTGGTGTACCCGATCGACCGGTGCGATGGGCGGGTCACCCCAGGTCGGTGAGCGAGCGGAGCCGGCGGATCGGGCTGGCGAGCAGCCACAGGACCGACAGCGCGCCGAGCGCGCCGGCTCCGGCCAGCACCGGGGCGAGGCCGAGATGCGCCGCGGCGACGCCGCCGACCAGGGCGCCGACCGGCCGGATGCCGTAGTTCACGGTGGAGTACGCGCCGGAGACCCGGGCCCGCATGTCGTCGCGGGTGACGGTGGCGCGCAACGCGTTGTTGTGCACGTCGAACAGCATCACACCGAAGCTCGACACCGCCTCGACGCCGGCCAGCACCAACAGTCCTGGTGTCCCGGGGCCGGCCAGCACCAGCCCGGCGAACGGCAGGCAGTAGAGCACCGCGCCCAGCGCGATCGTGCGGCCGGTACCGAGGATCACGGCGATCCGGCCCGACGCCATCGCGCCGATCAGGCCGCCGACGGCACCGACGGCGAGCGCGGCGCCGATCCGGCCGGCGCCCAGCTGCAGCCCGCGCGTCGCGTACAGCACCAGCAGCGCCTGCACCACGAACGCGGCGAAGTTCATCGTGGTCGAGCAGCCCAGGCTGGCCCGCAGGTGCGGATGCCGCCGCAGGTACCGGACGCCGGCGCGAAGCCGCCGCAGGTACGGCTCGGGGCCGGTGTCGTCCGTGCCGGCCGCGGCGACGTCGACGGTACGGATCGCGGCGGCCGACACCAGGAACGTGACCGCGTCCGCGAGCATCGCGAACGGCGCGGTCAGCAGCTGGATCAGGGCGCCGCCGAGGGCCGGGCCGGCGATGTTCGCGGCCGAACCCGTGGTGGACAGCAGCGAGTTCGCCGTCACGTACCGGGTGCGCGGCACCACCCGGACGAAGAACCGCGGGTACGAGGTGCCGTACAGCACGGCGCCGGCGCCGAGCACCAGCCCCACCCCGTACAGCAGGGGCATCGACAGCACCCCGGACACCGCCGCGACCGGGACCGCCGCGACGGTCAGGCACTGCATCAGGTTCGCCACGATCAGCGGGCGGCGCACCCGGCGCAGCCGGTCCACCCCGGTACCGACCAGCAGCGACAGCAGCTGCGGCGCCCACAGCACCGCGGTGAGCACCCCGAGCTGGCCGGCGCCGGCGTGCAGCGTGGTGGCGGCGAGGTAGGGCATCGCCAGCGCGGAGATCTGGTCGCCGAACATCGACGTGGCGTGGCCGAACCAGTAGCGCAGGAACCGCCCGTTGCGCCGGAGCGGCAGCGCCTCGGCCGTCGACGTACTCACGCCGGGCGTTCTCCGGGTCGGCGGCACGCCCCGCAACCGTCCCCGGTACCGCGGGGCGCGATCACCGGTCGGCGCCCGGTTCGGCGGACGGCAGCAGGTGGAGCAGCAGCCGGGTCCGGCGCGCGTCCGGCGGCGCGTCGGCGGGGTCGCGCCGGGCCAGCGGCAGCAGCAGCTGTTCGATCGCGTCGTCGAGCGCGCGCAGTTCCTCGGCGGTGGCCAGCAGCCCGGTGTTGCGGCGGGTGGCCACCGACAACCAGTCGGCGTCCAGGTGCGGGCGCACCTCCGCGGTCCAGCGTCCGACCAGGTCGCCCTCGTCGGCCTGCAGCGCGTCGCGCAGCCGGTTCGCCGCCTCCGGGTCGGCCGGATCGGTCTGGAACCGGAAGCCGCGGCCGGCCGCACGCCACCAGCGGCTGCGGCCACCGCCGTCGTGCGGTGCGTCCTCGACCAGGCCGTGCTCGGCGAGGTGCCGCAGGTGCCAGCTGGTCACCGAGGGGCTGGCGCCGACCAGCGGTGCCAGCCGGGTCGCGGTGGACGGGCCGTGCTCGCGCAGGGTGCGCAGGATCGCCAGCCGCACCGGGTGCGCCAGCGCCCGCATGCCACGGGCGTCGAGTTCGACGTCGCCCAACCGGTTCGCCATGCTGCTCCTTTGAGAGAACTGTATCGATAGTGTTCTCTCAAAGCTGCCCTGTCAACCGCACCGGCACGCGGAGTACGGCTGGCCCGAGCCGGTGGATCGACCCGATGCGGTGACAGCGCCGTACCGGCGTCACAAATCCCGCCGCCGCGCTGTCCCCTGGTCAGGAGCCGTCGCGTGAGACCGGCGGCGTAGCGCAAGCGCAGAGAGGAAGCATCGTGAAGGTCGTTGTGATCGGTGGTACCGGGTTGATCGGCTCGAAGGTGGTCAGCAGGCTCGGCGAGCAGGGCCACGAGGCAGTCGCTGCCGCGCCGAACACGGGCGTGAACACGCTGACCGGCGAGGGCCTCGCCGAAGCGCTGGACGGTGCCGACGTCGTCGTGGACGTGTCGAACTCGCCTTCGTTCGACGACGATCCGGCAATGAGGTTCTTCCGGACCGCCACCACGAACCTGCTGCAGCAGGCGGAGAAGGCGAACGTCAAGCACTACGTCGCGCTGTCGGTGGTGGGTACCGACCAGTTGCTGGACTCCGGCTACTTCCGGGCGAAGCAGGCGCAGGAGGACATGATCGCCGGCTCCGGCCTGCCGTACTCGATCGTGCACGCCACCCAGTTCTTCGAGTTCATTCGCGGCATCGCGGACTTCAGTACCGTCGACGGCGAGGTGCACCTGCCGCCGGTGCTGTTCCGGCCGATGGCGGCCGAGGACGTCGCCGCCGGCGTCGCCCGCGTCGCCACCGGCGCGCCGCTGAACGCGATCCGCGAGGTCGCCGGACCGGAGCAGTCCCGGCTGGACGAGATGGTGCGCACCGCGCTCGCCGGCATCGGCGACCCGCGCCCGGTCGTCACCGACCCCCAGGCGCCGTACTTCGGTGTCCAGGTCGGCGAGGAGACGCTGGTGCCGGGAACCGACGCCGAGCTGGGCACCCTCACCTACGCCGAGTGGGCCG
Source organism: Actinocatenispora thailandica (assembly GCF_016865425.1). Classification (NCBI taxonomy): domain Bacteria; kingdom Bacillati; phylum Actinomycetota; class Actinomycetes; order Micromonosporales; family Micromonosporaceae; genus Actinocatenispora; species Actinocatenispora thailandica. The sequence continues at coordinate 5,435,374 of NZ_AP023355.1, forward strand.
CACAGCAGCGGTAGGCCGGCAGCCCGGCGACGGACTGCGGCTCAGCGCGACGCATCGGGCCGCCGGGGTCGGCGCAGCGCCCGCCACAGCCGGCGGGTGCCGGATCGTCGGCCCCAGGCGATCACCGCCGAGGTCACCAGCAGGACCAGCGCCGGCACCGGGCTGCCACCGGTACCGAGTTGGGCGGCCACCGCGCCCACCGCGAGCCCGGTGAACGCCAGCCCGGCCAGCCCGGCCAACCGCGGTACGAACAGCGCGGCGGCACCGAGCAACTCCAACCCGGCGAGCAGGTACCGGAACCAGCTGCCCAGCCCGATCGCCTGGAACGTGGCCATCACCTGCTCGCTGGCGGTGAGCTTCTGCACGGCGGCACCGGCGAAACCGAGCGCGGTCACCGCCTGCAGCACCCACAGCATGCGGTTGCCGGTGCGAGGCACCTCGGCCCGCGGTGCGGTCGTCCGATCCATCACTGTCGTCCCTTCTGGTCGGGGTCGAGAACGGCGACTTCGGTAATGCGGCGCGCCGGAGCCGCGGCCCGCAGCCCGGGCAGGAAGGACGCCAGCCGGGGCGACCGGCGGCCGGCCCGGGCGAGGTAGCCGACGTTCCAGCCGCCGATCGCGACCAGGGTGACGACCGGCAGCGCGGCGGTGAGTCCGACCGCGACGTCCAGCGGCAGCAGGTACGCGACGGCGAGCCGCAGCGCGGCGTCGGCGACCAGGCCGGCGCCCCAGCCGATCGCGCTGCCGCGGAGGGCCCGCCGCACCGACGGCTCGGCCCGGTACGCCGCCGCCAGCGCCCCGGCCCGGCCGGGCCGCCAGGTCTGCGCGGCGGACAGCGTCAGCGGGCGGCCGGCGGCGACGCTGGCCAGGAACACCATCCCGACCGCGCCGGTGGCGGCGGAGTCCTTCCACAGCAGGAATCGGGCGTCCCCGCCGACGAACGCGAGCGCGAGGCCGACGCCGAACACGGCCAGGGTGAGCGCACCGAACCAGGTGACCCGGCGGGCCAGGACGGCGACCACGAGCACTCGCAGCCCGGCCGCGAGGGTGCCGGCCAGCAGCGCCGTCCAGTCGGACAGGCCGAGCCAGCGCAGCAGGTAGTACCCGCCGACCGGGAGGGCGAGGTCGGCGACCGGGCCGAGCCAGCGCATCCGCCGAGGAGCGCGACCGGCTGCGCCGTGGCCGGTTGTGCCCGTGCCGGCGTGCCGGGGTGACCGCGCCTCGTCGGCGATCCGCTCGGTTTCCATATCGCTGTTATATACCGACGTTATGGTACGGTCAACCGGTGAGTCCCCGATCCGCTGATCCCGCCGTCCGCGCCGCGCTGCTCGACGCTGCGGCCCGGATCCTCGCCACCGACGGGCCGGGCGCGCTGAGCACCCGGCGGCTCGCCGCCGAGGTCGGCGCCTCGACGATGGCCGTCTACACCCATTTCGGCAGCATGGACCAGGTGCGGCAGGCGGTCCGGCGGGACGGGTTCGCCCGGCTCGGCGCCGACCTCGACGCGCTCGGCCGCACCGACGACCCGCTCGCCGACCTCACCGCCGGGGCACTGACCTACCTCGACTTCGGCCTGGCCCGACCCGAGCTGTACCGGGCGATGTTCGTCGACCGCCCGCCCGCAGGGACCGAGGACCCGGGAAACGACCTGTTCCAGCGGCTGCTCGGCACCGTTCGCCGGTGCATCGACGCCGGCCGGTTCGAGGCCGCCGCCGACCCGCTACCGGTCGGCTGGGCCGCCGAGCTGTGGACCATGCAGCACGGCATGGTGGTGCTCGCCCTCGGCGAGGTGGTGCCCGCGGCGCAGATCCGCTTCCTGCTCACCGACATGACCTACCGGCTCGCCGTCGGTTTCGGTGACTCCCCCGCCGCCGCCCGCCGCTCGACCGGTATCGACGGCTGACCCGCCGGAGCCGCGCCCCAGCCGACCCCGGACCGGCGCCGCGCCGTGCCGCTAGGTCGATTCCGTGCGCAGCAGCGGGATCAGGCCGCCGGCGAGGACCATCCGGACCTGGCGCGGGGACAGCCGGTGCCGGGCCGGGATGTCGCGGCCGGTCTCGACGTCGCGCACCGTCACCGTGTCACCCGCGGTCAACGCGTCACGCAACCCGGCCAACCGCAGGGTGGTACCGACCCGGATCCCGTCGGCGTCGGCCGGGTCGGCGAACTCCAGCGCCAGTACCCCGAAGTTGGCCAGGTTCTGCGCGTGGATCCGGGCGTACGAGCGCGCCAGCACCACCCGCATCCCCAGGTACCGGGGCGTGATCGCGGCGTGCTCGCGGGACGAGCCCTGCCCGTAGTTCGCGCCGGCCACCACGAGGTGCGTCCCGGTGTCGCGGGCCCGGCTCGGGTAGTCCGGGTCGATCCGGGTGAACGTGAAGTCGGCCAGCTTCGGGATGTTCGACCGGTAGGGCAGCGCCGCGGCACCGGCCGGCGACACCTCGTCGGTGGACACGTCGTCGCCGAGCACCAGCAGCACCGGCGCCTCGACGGTGTCCGGCAACGGATCCAGCTCGGGCAGCTCGGAGATGTTCGGCCCGCGGGTCGGCTCGATCCGCACCGCCTCCCGCTGCGGTGGCGGCACCACCATCTCGGTGTCGATGCGGTGCTCGGCCGGCGGGGTCAGCTCCGGGTACTCCAGGCCGAGCCGGTCGGCGAGCTCCCGCGCGTCGGTGATGGTCCCGGTCAGCGCGGACGCCGCGGCGGTCTCCGGGGAGCACAGCCACACCCGGTCGTCGGCGGTACCGGAGCGGCCCGGGAAGTTGCGCGGGAAGGTACGCAGCGAGTTGGTGCCGGCCGCCGGTGCCTGCCCCATCCCGATGCAGCCGAGGCATCCGGTCTGGTGCAGCCGCGCGCCGGCCTGGATCAACCGGCTGACCACGCCCATCCGGGTCAGGTCGACGAGGATCTCCCGCGAGGTCGGGTTGACGTCGAACGAGACGGTGTCGGCGATGCGCCGGCCGGCCACGATCGCGGCGGCGACCGCGTAGTCGCGCAGCCCGGGGTTGGCCGACGAGCCCAGCACCACCTGCCCGACCGGGGTACCGGCGGCCTCCCGGACCGGCACCACGTCACCCGGCGAGGACGGCCGGGCCACCAGCGGCTCCACGGTGGACAGATCGATCCGCTCGTCGAGGTCGTACCGGGCGCCGGGGTCGGCCGCGATGGGCGTGAAGTCGCCCGCCCGGTCCTCGCCGCGCAGGAAGTCGCGGACCGCGTCGTCGGCCGGGAACACCGTGGTGGTGGCGCCCAGTTCGGCGCCCATGTTCGCCAGCACGTGCCGGTCCATCGCGGTCAGCCCGGCGAGCCCCGGCCCGTGGTATTCGATGATCCGGTGCACCCCGCCGGCCACCCCGTGCCGCCGCAGCAGTTCCAGGATCACGTCCTTGGCCGACACCCACGGCGGCAGCTCACCGGTCAGCTCGACGCCCCAGATCTCCGGCATCCGCAGGTACAGCGGCTCCCCGGCGATCGCCCGCGCGACGTCCAGGCCGCCGACGCCGATCGCGAGCATGCCGAGCGAACCGGCCGCGCAGGTGTGCGAGTCGGAGCCGGCGAGCGTCTGGCCGGGGACCCCGAAGCGCTGCATGTGCGTCGGGTGCGAGACCCCGTTGCCGGGCCGGGAGTACCAGAGGCCGAACCGTTGCGCCGCGGTCCGCAGGAACTCGTGGTCCTCGGCGTTGCGCTCGTCGGCCTGCAGCAGGTTGTGGTCCACGTACTGCACGCTGCGCTTCGTCCGGGCCCGGTCCAGGCCGAGCGCGGTCAGCTCCTGCATCACCAGGGTGCCGGTGGCGTCCTGGGTCAGCGTCTGGTCCACCCGGATGCCGATCTCGGCACCCGGGGTCGCCTCGCCCTCGACCAGATGTTCGGCGATCAGCTTCTCGGCCACCGTACCGGTCATGCCGCCTCACCCCCAGCCGTCCGGACAGCACCGGTCGGCTACCCGGTCCCGGCCGGCCGAAACCCGCTGCCGCGTTTGCACGCCCTCGCCGCGGATGACCGGTTCGACCGGCGCCGGCGGTACCGGACCGGTGCTCGCCACGGCTGGCCGGTAGGTGGGTGGGGCGGGGCGGTTCGGGCGGGCCGGGGCGCCCGAGCGGCGGAGGGTACGGGCTGACCGGTGGATGCCTGCGAGGCGGACGGGTGCCGATACTCGGGGCGGGTTCGCGCCGAGGGCACCACGACGAGAAGAGGCATCGTGGCGGAGCACACCGGCCCGGCCACGCTGCCGGTCCTGATGTACCACTCGGTGTCGACCGTGCCCGCCGGACCTCTCGCCGAGCTGGCCGTCTCCCAGCGGCGGCTGCGCGAGCAGCTCGCCGCGCTGGTGACGGCCGGGTACCGGCTGGTCGGCCTCAGCGACGCCCTCGACCTGGTGTCCGGCGGGTTCACCGACCCGGTGGTGGCGGTGACCTTCGACGACGGGTACGCGGACTTCCTCGACGCGCTGCCGATCCTGCGGGCGGTCGGCGCCGGCGCGACGCTGTACCCGGTGGTCGGGCAGCTCGGCGGTGAACCGGACTGGCTCGGCGAGCAGGCCGGTCTGTTCGGGCGGCTGCTGGACTGGCCGGAGCTGGACGAGGTCGCCGCGGCCGGCATCGAGATCGGCTGCCACGGCCTGACCCACCGTCCGCTGGACGTGTTGCCGCGTGGCCAGGTCGACGAGGAGCTGCGGGCCGCCCGGGAGCGGCTGACCGAGCGGTACGGCCGGCGGCTCCGGTCGTTCTGCTACCCGCACGGCTACCAGGACACCGCGGTGCGCGCCGCGGTGGCCCGGCACGGGTACGACAACGCCTGCGTCGTCGGCCGCCGGCTGTACACCGTCGGCGCCGACCGGTTCGCGGTGCCGCGGCTGATGCCCGCCCCGGACCAGTCCGGGGCGCAGGTGGTGGACCTGGTCGCGACCGGCGGCCCGGTCTGGTCGGCGCGGTTGCGGACGATGGCGCAGCCGGGCTGGCGGCTGGTGCGACGGCAGGTGTTCCGGGCCTCCGGTCGGATGCTGACATGACCGGCCATCCCGGTGCACGCCGCGGCGGTACCCGGCGGTTGCGTGCGACGCTCGCCGCGCTGCTGGTGGCAGCCGTGTTGTCCGCCTGCAGTGCCGGCGGGTCCGGCGGCGGCAACGCCGATCCTGCGCCGCGCGGCGGGCGCGCACCGTCCGCGGCGCACCGATCACCGTCGGCGTCGCCGAGCCCGTCGATGCCGCCGCGGGTGATGTTCGGCGCGTACCTGGACCTGTCCGGGCACACGCACGCGCAGGCCGAGGCGTTGCGCCGCCGCCAGCTGGGCCGCCCGTACCGGATCGACCAGCAGTTCTTCGCCTGGAAGGACTCGCTGCTGGTCGGCTCGCCGGCGCCGCAGCCGGGGCAGCTGCTGATGGTGTCGTGGCGCGGCACGCACTACCGGGAGATCCTCGACGGCTCCGACGACGCCTGGATCGCCGCCCAGGCCGACCGGCTCCGGCAGTACGGCAGGACCGTGCTGCTGCGCTGGGGGTGGGAGATGAACGGCGACTGGTTCGCCTGGGGCGGCGCCGCCAACGGCAACGACCCGGCCGCCTACGTCGCCGCCTGGCGGCACCTGCACGCGATCTTCGACCGGCAGGGCGCGACGAACGTGCGCTGGGTGTGGGGGCCCAACCGCAACTCCAACCCGGACACCAGCTGGAACGACGTGCGCCACTACTACCCCGGCGACCGGTACGTGGACTGGATCGCGGTGTCCGGCTACAGCTACGGCACCAAGTCGCCGGACCAGCTGTTCGACCGGGTGTACGGGCTGGGGACGAGCAAGCCGTTCATGCTCGCCGAGACCGGCGTGCACGCCGATTCCCGCTACGCCGCGCGCTGGGTCGCGCAACTGCGCCGGTGGGTCGTCCGGCACCCCCGGACCAGGGCGGTGATCTGGTTCGACACCGACACCTCGCAGGCCACCGCGGCCAACTGGCGCATCGACTCCAGCCCCCGACTGCTCGGCGCGGTGCGGGCGATGGCCGGCGACCCGCGGTTCCGGGGATGAGCGGGCACGCCACCGGCGCCGGGCGCCGGGTGCCCTACCGGGACCGGGCTTGGACGGCGGTACGGATGGTGCGGCTGCTCGGCCCGCTGCACGGGCTGTGTCCGGCCGAGCTGCGTACCGCGCTGATCCGCCGGCAGGCGGCGGATCCGGGCTGGCCTCCGCTGTCCCGGTTGGTGGACGGTCGACGCTGGGTACCGCGCACCGGGCCGGACGTCGCCGCGCAGGTCGCCGCGCTCGTCTCGACCCCGGGCCCGGCCGGCGACCCGGCGGGGCAGGCGCTCGCCGTGGTACTGGCGGCGGACGTGCGGGAGACGCCGCTGCGGCTCGCGGTGTGCGGCGGCTACCTGGCCGCCGCCGTCAACCACTGCGTCGCGGACGCGCGTGGCTTCAACGCGCTGCTGGGCGCACTCGCCGCCGACGCGACCGGCGACGCGACCGGCGACGACGACCCGGACCCGTCGGCCGCGCCGATCGGTGCGCCGCTGGCGCGCGCCGTGCTGGGCCACTTCGGCCGCCATCCGCGGTCGGTGCCGGCGGCGCTGCGCCTGGCGCGGCCACCGGTGCCGGAGCTGCGGCTGCCGGCCGGCTGGCGGCCGGAACCGACGCACCGGTCGGTACGGTCCGCGCGGCTGCTGCCGGCGCTGCGGGAGTGGCGCGCGACGACCGCGCCGGCGGTGAGCACCGCGTCGGCGCTGTTCGCCGCGGTCCTACGGGCGTTCGCCGCGGCCGGGCTGCCGGCCCGCGGACCCGGTGTGACGGTCCTGGTGGACGCCCGCCGCTACCTGCCCGCGAGCCGGCCGGTGGCCGGCAACTTCGCGTTCGGCCAGTACCTCCGGCCCGAGCCGCTGGACGATCCGGTCGCCATCGACGGCGCGGTACGGGCCGAGCTCGCCGCCGGCCGTGCCCTGTCGATGATGGTCGCCCGGACCGCGCACGTCATGCTGGCGCCGCACTCGGCGCGGGGCGCGCACCGGTGGGCCGGCGCGCCGACCATGACTCTGACCCATTTCGGCCGGTGCGAGCCGCTGGCGCCGCTGCCCTGGGCGGCGGCACCGCCGGACCGGCGCAACGTGACGGTCCTGTCCCCGGCCGGGCCGGACGCCATCACGGTCTCGGTGGCCGAACTGTCCGGGGTGCTGCACCTGGACGCGTCGTTCCACGCCACCAGCTTCGCCGCCGGGCAGGTCCGGCGCGCGCTGGACCTGGTCTGCGAGCGGCCGGCGGATCTGCTGTCGGGCTGAGCGGCGGCGGGTGCCGCGCGACCGCGACCGGCGCCACCGTCGCCCGGCCGCGGCCCGGCACCCGGCACCCGGCACCCGGCACCCGGCACGATTGTCGGACTCCGACCGGTACCGGCCACCGAAACGACCGCCGCACCGTCCGGCGGCGCCCCGCCGCGGCCCTACCGACCGGTACCGGCGGCCACGCGGTGCCGGTCACGCTCCGTCGGTCCAGGACCGGCCGACGGTCGGTGCCCTCGGCTGACGGGACGCCGCGCAACGGTGGCCATTTGGTGGATTCTCGCAGGTCAGGCCGGGGATAGCTTCTGGGTGTCGGAACGGCTGCGCTACGTCGATACCCGTCGCGGCAGTGCATCGGGGGCTGCGCGGCGCCGGCACGGGGGAACCATGGCACTGCCTTCTGCCGTCAGCCGCGACCAGCCATCACCGGGCGGGGCGCCGCGGGTGAGCGTCGTGATCCCGGCGCTCAACGAGTCGAGGAACCTGCCGTACGTGTTCGGGCGGCTGCCCCCGGACCTGTCCGAGGTGGTTCTGGTCGACGGCGGCTCGGTGGACGACACCGTCGCGGTCGCGCGGGCGCTGCGGCCGGACGTGCGGGTCGTGCGGCAGACCCGTACCGGTAAGGGGAACGCGCTGGCGTGCGGGTTCGCGGTCTGCACCGGCGACGTGGTGGTGATGATCGACGCGGACGGTTCCACCGATCCGGCGGAGATCCCGGCGTTCGTGGCCGCGTTGCGGGCCGGCGCCGACTACGCCAAGGGTTCCCGGTTCCGTACCGGCGGCGGCAGCGCGGACATCACCCCGGTGCGGCGGCTCGGGAACGCGATCCTCAACGGCATCGTCAACCGCCTGTTCGGTACCCGGTTCACCGACCTGTGCTACGGCTACAACGCGTTCTGGCGGGACGTGATCCCGACCCTGGAACTGCCCGACCCCCGGCTCCCGGCGGCGGAGACCGGGGAACGGGAACGCATCTGGGGCGACGGGTTCGAGATCGAGACGCTGCTCAACATCCGCGCCGCCCGCACCGGGCTGGCCATCCGGGAGGTGTCCAGCGTGGAGGCCCGCCGGCTGCACGGCGAGAGCAACCTGCACGTGTTCGGGGACGGCCGGCGCATCCTCGGCACCATCGCCACCGAGTACCGCCGGGCGCGGCGCGCGGCCCGCCCGCGGCATCGGGCCATGACCCCGTTGAGCGTCGCCGCCAGGCTGGCTTCGATGGCCCCGGCCGACGAGCACGATCCGGGCGAGCGCTGAGATGTCCACCGCGGTCAGCGACGTGGGCGTCGTGGTGCCCTGCCACCACGAGCGGCAGTGGCCGCTGCTGCGCCGGTCGATCGACTCGGTACTCGCGCAGCGGCCCGCCGCCGCCCGGGTGATCGTGGCCGTCGACCACAACGAACCGCTGCGGACCCGGATCCGGGAGGCGTTTCCGCAGGTCACCACGGTCGCCAACGGGTACCCGGGGCGCGGCGTGTCGGGCAACCGGAACAGCGGAGCCCGGCTGCTGGACACCCCGGTGATCGCGTTGCTGGACGGCGACGCGTCGGCCGAGTCGGGCTGGCTCGCCGCGCTGACCGCGCCGTTCGCCGACCCGTCGGTGTGCGGGGTCGGCGGCGCGATCACCCCGGTCTGGACCGGCCGGCGGCCCCGGTGGGTACCGGAGGAGTTCCTGTGGGCGTGGGGCGGTGCCTACGCCGGCCTGCCGACCACCGCCGGCCCGGTGCGCAACGTCTGGTCGGCCAGCATGGCGGTACGCACCGAGGCGTTCCGCGCGGTCGGCGGGTTCCGGGTCGACTTCGGCAAGGTCGGGGACCTGTCCCGGCCGGAGGACACCGACCTGTGTCTGCGGATGAGCCGCGTCGCCGGCGGGATCTGGTGGTACGCGCCGGATGCGCGGGTGCGGCACCCGGTCGACGCCGACAAGGCGCTGCTGCGCTACTTCCTCGGCCGCTGCTACCAGGAGGGTCGCGGGAAGATCGCGCTGGCCCGGCTGAACCGCGGACCGGCCAGCCTGTCCAGCGAACGCGGGTACCTGCTCGGCACGGTGCCGCGGGCGGTACTGCGCGGTGCGACCGCGCCGCTGCGCGGTGACTCCGCCGCGCTGCTGCCGACGGCGGCGATGCTCGCCGGGGTCGGCGCGGCCGGCTGCGGCGCGCTGGTCGAGCTGACCGGCGGCCGGCGGTCCGGATCGACCCGCCGGTGGCGGCGATGACCGCGCCGGTACGGATCCCGGCCGTGGTCCGGGACGTGGAGCTGACCGGCGGACTGCCCGCCCTGCCGCCCTGTGACGACGCTGGACGCCGCGCCGACCGGGCCTTCCTGCTGCTGCGGCTGCACACCGAACCGCTGGCGCTGGTACCGGTCGAGGTTCCGGACGGCGGGCTGTCCGCGGGCCGGCTCGCGGCGGCGCTGGTCGCCAGCCTGGGTTCCGGTCCGGTCGCCGACGCCGTCGCTGCCACCGCGGCGCCACCCGGTCACTCCGTCGCCGACCAACCGGCCCCGGCCTCCCGTCCGTCCACCATGGACGGTTCGGAGTACCTGCGCCGCCGGGCCGAGGTGCTGCGCGACGCTCCGGAGACCACCGTGGTCATCTGCACCCGGGAACGCGCCGAGCTGCTCGCCGGGTGCCTGGATGCCGTTGCCGCCCAACACCATCCGCGGTTCCGGGTGCTGGTGGTGGACAACGCGCCGCGCACCGAGGCCACCCGCCGCTGCGTCGCGGCTGCCGCCGCCCGCTACCCGGTGCGGCTGGACTACCTGCGGGCGCCGCGCGCCGGGCTGTCCCACGCCCGCAACGCGGCGCTGGCGGCGACCCGCGGCCGCACCATCGCGTTCCTGGACGACGACGCCCAACCCGACCGGTACTGGCTGGCCGAGGTCGCGCGCGCGTTCGCCGACCACCCGGCGGCCGACGCGGTCACCGGCCCGGTGGTCCCGCTGGTACTCGACACCCGGGCGCAGGTGTGGTTCGAGCAGTTCGGCGGGCTGAGCAAGGGTCGCGGCTTCCGCACCTGGGTGTTCGGGCCGGGCGGCACCGACCGGCAGCATCCGCTCTACCCGCTGCCGGCGGTCGGCAGCGGCGTCAACATGACGCTGCGGCCGAGCGCGATCGAGCGGATCGGCCGGTTCGACCCGGCGCTCGGCGCCGGCACCCCGGCGCGCGGCGGCGAGGACACCCTCGCGTTCATGTCGCTGCTCGCCGCCGGTGGCACCGTCGTGTACCAGCCGGGCGCGCTGGTCCGGCACCGGCACCGGGACGACCTCGCCGGGCTGCGCAGCCAGCTGATCGGCTACGGCGCCGGGCTGACCGCCGCCTACACCGCGCTGGTACGCCGGCGCCCGGCGACGCTGCTCACCCTGGCCCGGCTGGCGCCGCGGGCGCTGCACGACCTGTTCGCCGCCGACAGTCCCCGGACCGCCACCATCGGCCCGGACTTCCCGCGCGAGCTGCTCACCGCCAACCGGCACGGCATGCTGCGCGGCCCCCTCTGGTACCTGCGTGGCCGCCGGGCCGACGCGCGGGCAGGTGAGCACCCGTGACGCTGACCGCCGACCGGCCTCGGCACGCGGTGGCACCCGCCGTCCCGCGGGCGCCGGGCATCGGCCGCGCCCCGGAGACGCTGACGCTCTGCGCGGTCGGTGTCGCGCTGGTCGCGGTCTCGTACGCGCAGGGCTGGGCCGGCGGCGACGGCACCCTGGCGTACTGGTGCGGGCAGCTCCTGGTGTTCGCGCCGGTCGCGGTGCGGCTGCTGGCGGCCCGCACGATCCGTACCGCCGAGGCCGGCACGCTGGTGCTGGGCCTGGCGGTCCTGCAGTACCTGCTGAAGTGGATGTACAGCCCGGACCGGTTCCGGTTCACCGACGAGTTGCAGCACTGGGCCGGCACCACCGACCTGCTGCACACCGGAGCGCTGTACCGCACCAACGAGGCGCTGCCGATCGCCGCGCACTACCCAGGCATCGCGGAGGTCGGCGCCGCGGTCGCCGGCCTGACCGGGCTGCCGGTCACCGTCGCCGGACTGCTGGTCGCCGGCGTCTGCCACCTGGCGTTCGTCGCGGCGCTGTTCGTGCTCGCGCGACGCACCGGCGCCGGGCCACGCACCGCGGCGGTGGCCTGCGTGCTGTACGCGACCGGCCTGCACTACCTGTTCTTCGACTCGATGTACCTCTACCAGACGGTCGCGTTGCCGTTCCTGCCGCTGGCGCTGTGGGCCGGCCGCCGCTGGCGGCTGCGCTCGACCGGCACCCTGCCGTACGCCGGGATCGGGCTGGCCGCGCTCGCCACCATGACGGTCACCCACCACCTCACCGGGTACTTCGCCGTGGCCGTCCTCGCCCTGCTGGGCACCCTGGAGGCGTTCCTGGGCCGGCGTGGCACGGCCGGCCGCCCCCGCCGGTACGAGACGTTGCTGCTCGCCGCGGCCGGGGCGGTGCTGGTGGGAGGGTGGACACTGGGCCCGGCGCGGTCGGTGTTCGGCTACCTCGGCCCGCAGCTGAGCCAGCTGGGCGCCGCGGCGGGCGGGCTGCTGTCCGGCCGGTCGACCGGCTCGACCGGTACCGATCCGGTGTCGGCGGCGGTTCAGGCGGCGGGGCTGTTGGCGCTGCTCGCCGTGCTGGTGGTGGCGCTGCGCGCGACGGTACGCGCCCGCTGCCGCGATCCGTGGCGGTGGGGGCTGCTGGTGGGTGGCGGTGCGTTCTTCGCCGTCGCGGCGATCCGGTTCGTCGGCGGGCAGGGGCCGGAGATCGCCGGCCGCGCCGCCACGTTCACCTTCCTGCCGCTGTCGCTGCTGGCCGCGGGCGTGCTGGTCGGCGCCACCGCGCGCCGGACCACCGGGCTCGGCGGCGAGGTACCGGCGGCACGCCACCGGTCGCGGGTCGCTGCCGGTACCGCGTTGACCCTGCTGTTGCTGGTCGGGGCGCGGCTGGGTGGCTGGCCGCCGGCGTTCGAGCGGGTACCGGGCGGGTTCCGGATCGACGGGTTCGAGAGCGGCGTGGACACGCGGTCGGTCGCGGCGGCGCGGTGGCTCGGCCGGCAGTACCCGCCCGGTACCCGGATCGGGTGCGACCTGACCGGCTGCACGCTCGCCGCCGCGTACGGGCGGCTCGACCCGGTCGGCTACCTCGCCCCGGTGTACACCGCACCGCGCTGGACGCCGGGTACCGAGGCGCAGCTGGACCGGGAGGCGGTGTCGTTGCTGTGGGTCGATCGCCGGCTCGGTACCGAGACGCCACCGACCGGCAGCCTGTTCCCGACCGACCCGCGTGCCGGGCGGCGGGACCGGCCGCTGCCATCCGCCGCGGTCGGCAAGTTCGACCGGCTGCCGGGCGCCGACCGGCGCTACGACGACGGCGCGGTCCGGATCTACACGGCGGGGCAGCAATGAGCGGCGCGCATCGCCGAGCGGGTGCCCGACGGCGCTGGCCGACCGTCGCGGCCGGCGGACTGCGCTGGCCGACCCGCGGCCCGCGGCGCCCGGCCGGCACGTCCGGCGGTTCCCGGCAACCGAGCGCCGCGGCCGGCGGGGTGCGGTGGCCGGTCGGCGCGGTCCGCGGGGCGCGGTGGCCGGTCGGCGTGGCGCTCGCCGCGCTGCTGGCCGCCGGTGCGGTGCTGCTGCCGGTACCGGTGCTGCGGGTGCCGGCCGGCCTCGGGCTGGTGCTCGCCCTGCCCGGCCTCGGCGCCGTCGGCCCGCTCCGGCCCCGGCTGTCCACAATGGAACGTGTGGCGCTGGTGCCACTGCTGAGCATCGCGGTACCGGTGCTCGGCGGGATCGGATTCTACGCAGCTGGTGCCCGGTTGACCGCCCCGGTCTGGGCGGTCCTGACCACGGTGGTCACCCTCGCCGGCTGCGGTACGCACCTCGCGCTCGTGGCACGAGCGCCGCGGACCGTCGGCGCGCAGCGGCCGGCGGGACCGGTACCCGCGCGGCGGCGGCCGGGCGACGCGGACGGCGACGGGCCGCGGCCAGCGGCGCAGCGGGTGCTGCGGGCGGTCGTCCCGGCGGTACTGACCATCGCGCTGCTCGGCGGGGCCGGCGCGGTGGCGCTGCGGGCGGCACGGGCCGGGTCGGTGCAGCACTACACGGCGCTGTCGATCACCCCGGTCGGCTCCGCCGAGGCGCTCGACCGGTCGGTACGCATCACGGTGTCCTGCAACGAATCCGGGCCGACCGGCTACACGCTGCGGGTGACCGGGGCGGACGGATACGCCACCCGGCGCAGCGCGCGCCTCGCCCCCGGCGACTCCCGCACCTGGCAGCTGTCCGTACCGGGCGCGGGCCGGATCACCGCACAGCTCTACACCGGCGACCGGCACACCCCGTACCGGTCGGTGTTCCTGGCCGGGGGGTGAGGCGGCCGTGAGCCACCAGCGCGGTACCCCGACGCTGCCCCGCCCGGCGGCGCGGCTGGCCCGCCTCGCCCGGCGCGACGGCGACCTGCTCACCAGCTCCGGCTCGCTGACCGCCTCCACCCTGATCACCTCCGGCACCGGCTTCCTGTACTGGTTGGTCGCCGCCCGGCTGTTCAGCCCGGCGGCGGTCGGTACCGCCTCGGCCGCGGTGTCCGCCATGACGCTGGTCGGCACGCTCGGCATGTTCGGCCTGGGCACCATGCTGATCGGCGAGCTGCCCCGGCTGCGCGGTGACCGGTGGCCGCTGCTGTCGGCCGCCGCCCTCGCCAGCGGTGCGATCGCCGCGGTCGGCGCGCTGATCTATCTCGGCCTCGCCTGGTTCGCCGTCCCCGGCCTGCGCACCGCACTGCCCGGGCCGGCGATGGTGCTGCTGGTCGCGGCCGGCATCGTGCTGACCGCGATGGCGCTGGTGGTCGACGACGGGCTGGTGGGGCTCGCCGCCGGCCCGTACCAGACGCTGCGCAACCTGTACTTCGCGGTCGCCAAGCTGCTGCTGCTCGGCGCCGCCGCGCTGCTGACCGGCACCGGCACCGGCACCGGCACCCCGATCCTGGTCAGCTGGCTGGCCGGGCTGATGCTGTCGCTGCTGCTGCTCGCCCCGCTGCTGCGCCACCGCGGCCGGCTCGGCTCGCTGCGCCCGGCGCTGTCCATGCTGCGCGGCCGGACCGCCCGCACCCTCGACTACAACCTGCTCAACCTCTCCCTGTACCTGCCGCACATCACGTTGCCGCTGGTGGTCACCGCCGTGTTGGGGGTGCGGGTGACCGGCGCCTTCTACACTGCCTGGATGGTCTACACCGTCGCGGTGATGCTGCCCGGCAACCTCGCGACCGCACTGTTCGCGGTGGCGACCGGGCAGCGCGCGGTACTGCGGGCCAAGCTGCGCACCGCGCTCGCGGTCGCGATCGGCGTCGGTGTCCCGGCCACCGTGGTGGTGGCCGTCGCGGCCCGGCCGATCATGTCGCTGTTCGGCCCCGAGTACGCCGACGTCGCCACCGGCGCGCTGCGCGTGCTGGCCCTCAGCTACCTGCTCGCGGTGTTCCGCCAGCTCGTCGTCGGGGTGGTACGGGTGCTCGACAGGGTGCGGCTCGCCACCGTCGGCGCCGTGCTCGCCGGCTGCCTGGAGATCGCCGCCGCCGCGTACGGCGGGACCCACGGCGGGCTGACCACGATGGTGCTGTGGTTGGTCGGTGTGTTCGCGCTGGAGGCGCTGGTCACCGCGCCGATCGTGCTGTGGGCGGCGACCGCCCGCGCCGGTGGCGGCCCCGGACGGGCGGACCGGTGAACGCTCCGCCACCCGGGACGGGCCGACCGGCCGGCGGCGACCGGCCGTGCGTGTGCGGCCACCCGCGCAGCGCGCACCAGCACTACCGGCACGGCAGCGACTGTGCCGTCTGCGGTCCCGACGTCTGCCCCCGCTACCGCCCGGTCCGCTGGTGGCGCCGCCCCGCGAAGCCCGCCGACCCGGCGCGGTAACGCCCGGTTCGACCTGCGATGTCGCCCCGGGAACGGGCCGAGCAGAAAAACCCTGCGGAAAATCTGGCCGGGTGTCGATCCGGCGCGGCACCGTTCGACCTACGGATGAACGGGGCCGGACGGCGGCCTGGACGAAACACGGAGGCACCACCATGAAGTACATGCTGATCATGCGGGCGGACGACACGGCGCTCGGGCAGATGGCCGGTACCGACTTCACCGAGATGCTGGCCACCATCGGCCGGTACAACGAGGAGATGATCCGCGCCGGGGTGCTGCTGGCCATGGAGGGGCTGGCCGACGCCGCGGAAGGGGTGGTCGTCGACTACTCGACCGAGCCGCCGCTGGTCACCGACGGGCCGTACGGGGAGACCAAGGAGCTGTTCGGCGGCTTCTACCTGCTCAACGTCGCGTCCAAGGAGGAAGCGGTCGAGTGGGCCAAGCGGTCCCCGGTCACCGGTCCCGGCTTCAAGACCGAGATCCGCCGGGTGCCGACCATCGACGAGTTCCCGCAGGACAACGAGTGGATCAAGCGGGAGCGGGCCTGGCGCGAGTCCACCGGCCAGCTCTGAGCGGCGGTCGGGTGCGGGCAGGCCGAGGGGGACACGATGAGCGAGGCGAGCGGCCGGGAGGCGGTGGCCGCGGTGTGGCGGATCGAGTCCGCCCGCATCGTGGGCGCGCTCGCCCGCTACACCGGCGACTTCGCGCTGGCCGAGGACCTGGCGCAGGAGGCGCTGGCCGAGGCGCTGGTGACCTGGCCGCGCGACGGCGTGCCGCGGCATCCGGCGGGTTGGCTGCTCACGGTCGGGCGGCGGCGGGCGATCGACGCGTACCGCCGCCGCGCGGCCCTGGACGACCGGTACGCCGCCCTCGCCCGCGATCTGGGCGAGGGTGGCACCGCGTCCGGCCCGGTACCGGGCGATCCGGCCCGGGACGGTGACGACGTGCTGTGGGACCCGGACCGCATCGACGACGACACCCTGGCGCTGATGTTCGTCGCCTGCCACCCGGTGCTGTCCCGGGAGGCCCGGGTGGCACTGACGCTGCGCGTGCTCGGCGGCCTGACCAGCGACGAGATCGCGAAGGCGAGCCTGGTACCGACCGCGACCGTGCAGGCCCGGATCACCCGGGCGAAGAAGACGCTCGGCGCGGCCCGGGTGCCGTTCGCGGTCCCGCCGCCGGCCGAACGGGCCCAGCGGCTCGGCTCGGTGCTCAACGTCGTCTACCTGATCTTCACCGAGGGCTCGTCGGCCAGTTCGGGCAGCGAGGCGATCCGGTTCGACCTGGCCGGCGAGGCGCAGCGGCTGGCCCGCATCCTGTCCCGGCTGATGCCGGACGAACCGGAGGTGCACGGCCTGCTCGCGCTGCTGGAACTGACCGCGGCACGGTTTCCGGCCCGTACCGGTCCGGACGGCCGGCCGGTGCTGCTCGAACAGCAGGACCGCCGCCGCTGGGACCGTGCCGCGATCCGCCGTGGCCGGGCGGCGCTGGCCCGCGCCGGGCGCGCCGGCCGCGGGCTCGGTGGGTACGGGTTGCAGGCCGCGATCGCCGAGTGCCATGCGGTCGCCGACTCGGTCGCCACCACGGACTGGCCGCGCATCGTCCTGCTCTACGAGGCGCTCGGCCGGCTGGCGCCCTCGCCGGTGGTCGAACTCAACCGCGCGGTCGCGGTGTGCATGACCGACGGCCCGGCGGCAGCATTGTCCATTGTGGACGAATTGGCCGGCGCGGGCGCGCTCGCCGGCTCCCACCTGCTGCCCAGCGTCCGCGGCGAGCTGCTCGCCCGCCTCGGCCGTACCGACGAGGCCCGCGCCGCACTGCGGCTCGCCGTGCAGCGCTGCGACAACGACGCCGAACGCACCGTACTGTCCGGCAAGCTCGCCGCCCTCGACTGAACCGCCGCACTGCCGCGCGCGGCAGCACAGCCGAGCCCGGCCCGGCCTGCCGAGTGCCGCCCGGTCACGTCGAAGTCCCGCCTCCGTTGGCACGAAACGGAATCCGGAATTCGCGGCGCGCCGCATCCGGGGACCGAAGCCACCCGGGTGCGGCGCGCCGGCCGGCTCAGCGGCCGGTGGCGCCGTCCAGTTGCTCGCGGAGGATGTCGGCGTGACCGGCATGCCGCGCCGTCTCCTCGATCATGTGGGTGAGGATCCAGCGCAACGTCCGGTCCGGATGCTGGCCGTTACGTCGGGCGGAGCGCGCCGACAGATCCGGGCTGGCTGCGACGATCGCGTTCGAATGGGCGATCGCCCGCCGGTAACCGGCGGCCACCCGTTCCGGTGTGTCACCGGGTCCCAGCGCCATGCCCAGATCGGGATAGGCGATGTCCTCACCGGCATAGGACCAGGCGAACCAGCCGGTCTCGGCTCCGGCCAGGTGTCGCACCAGGCCGAGCACGCTGGTACCGGACGGCACTCCCGGCGCGGCGGCCTGCTCGGCGGTCAGCCCGTCCAGCTTCGCCAACACCGACGCCCGCACGTAGTCGAGAAACGCGACGAGCGTGTCCCGCTCGCCGGACTCGACCGACGGCGGCCACTGATCACCCTGCACTGCGGAACCGGCCATACCACGGAACCCTATCGGCCGCTCCGGCGTGCCCCACCCGCCATGTGAGCAAGCCGACGAGTGGGCACCGTGCCGTGCGGCCGCAGCGCACCGTCCGGAAGGCTCGCCTCGCGGCGCGGCGCGGGCGATCCGTCCCGGCCGGCGGGTCAGGTGACCAGGCCGTGCCGGTAGGCGTAGACGACGGCCTGGACCCGGTCGCGCAGGCCGAGCTTGGTCAGGATCCGGGAGACGAACGTCTTGACCGTCTCCTGGCTGATCCGCAGCGTCGCGGCGATCTCGGAGTTGGACAACCCGTCCGCGATCAGCCGCAGCACCTCCAGCTCGCGCGGCGTCAGCGGCCGGTCCGGTGCGGCGCCATCCACCGGGCGGATCCGCGCCGCGTACCGGCCGACGAGCTGGCGGGTCACCTCCGGATCCAGCAGCGCGGCCCCGCTCGCCACGGTACGGATGCCGTGCAGCAGCTGGGCCGGCGGCGCGTCCTTGAGCAGGAACCCGCTGGCCCCGGCCCGCAGCGCCTGGTAGACGTACTCGTCCAGGTTGAACGTGGTCACCACGAGCACCTTCACCGGCTGCTCGACACCGGCGCCTGCGAGCAGCCGGGTGGCCGCGATACCGTCGAGCACCGGCATCCGGACGTCCATCACCACCACGTCGGGACGCAGCCGGCCGGCGAGCTCGACCGCGGCCCTGCCGTCGCCGCACTCGCCGACCATGGCCAGGTCCGGCTGCGCGTCGATGATCGTCGCCAGCCCGGTGCGGATGAGCACCTGGTCGTCGCAGACCAGTACCCGGATCGGCGCGGTCACGACGCCTTCCCCACCGGGATCCGCGCCGACACCCGGAAACCGCCGTCCGACCGGGCGCCGGCGTCGAACTCGCCGCCGAGCACGTCCACCCGCTCGCGCAGACCGGCCAGCCCCCGACCACCGGCCGGGAACCCCGGCGTGGCACCGCCCGCCGGCAGTCGCGGCCCGTCGCTGCCTGCCGGCACCGTCGCCGTGCCGACCCGGACCCGCTCGGCGGCCGGGCGCGCGGTCGCCTCGTCCGCGGCCGGCGTTTCCGGCCCGTCCGTCGTGACCAGCACACCGATCTCCCGTTCGCCGTGGTGCACCCGCACCACGGTCCGCCGCCCGTGCGCGTACTTCAGGGCGTTGGTCAGCGCCTCCTGCACCACCCGGTACGCCACCAGGTCGGCGCTGCCGGTCGACTCGGCCGGCGTACCCACCTCGTCGAACGTCACCGGCTGACCCGCCTGGCGGGTCTGTTCGACCAGCGTACGCAGCCGCCCCACGGTCGGCGTGCGCGCCTCGACGTCGTGCTCCGGGTCGAGCAGATCCAGCAGGTGCCGCAGGTCGGTGATGGCCCGCCGGCCGGTGTCGGAGACCGCGCCGAGCGTCTCCTCCAGCCGTTCCGGCGCCGCGGTCAGATAGCGCGCCGCCTCGGCCTGCACCACCATCGCCGTCACGTGATGGGTGACCACGTCGTGCAGTTCCCGCGCGATCCGGATCCGTTCCGCGGTCCGGGTGTCCGCGGCGACGCGGTCGCGCCGCTCGGCCTCGGCCAGCCGGGCGGTCCGCCACCAGGCGCCGATCCCCCAGCACAACGCCAACGCCAGGTAGAAGGCGGCGAACTCGGTCACGGTCTCGCCGGTACCGACCCGGTCCAGCGCCACCGCGAGCGCCACGAAGCCCGCCGAACCGGCCAGCACCGTGGTACGCCGCAGGCGATCCAGCGCGGCACCGACCCCGATCAGCGCGAACGGCAGCGCGGTACCGGCCACCGTGTGGTACCCGCGCAGTTGGTCGAGCGCGAACCCGACGGACACCAGCGCCAGGCTCGCCAGCGGCCAGCGGCGCCGGCTGATCAGCGGCAGGCACTGCAACGCGACCGCGAGCAGCGCCCACAGGTCGAACCGGTGCGTCGGCACGCCGCCGAGCCGGGTGCCGTAGTGGTGGAACTCCGGGACCAGCGACGCGACGAACAGCGCGAGCGCGAGCGGCACGTACCAGACCGCGGCGCCGATGCGGCGCCACGGTCCGGGGATTCGCGGTAGAGCGATCACTGCGAAAGTGTAGGAACGGCGTCGAGGGTCGCGAGCCGGGCCGCCCGCGCCTTCCGCGGCACCAGCTTCCCCCGCCGCCACGCGACGAGCAGGAACACGACCGCGGTGCCCACACAGCACAGGATCGAGTACAGGCTGCCCTCGGGGCCGAACTCGCCGCCGGTGATCAGCGCCGGGCCGTGCATCGTGGCGTCCAGCAGCCCCTGGTTGCCGCCGTTGCCGGAGACCTCGGTACTGAAGATGGCGGCTTCGGCGTAGTTCCAGCCGAAGTGCAGCCCGATCGGTACCCACAGCTTGCGGGTTGCGACGTACGCGGCGGTCAGCATGCCGCCCGCCTCGACCACGATCGCCGCCGCCCCCACAGGCTCGCGTCCGGGTTCGCCAGGTGGTAGGCGCCGAACAGCAGGCCGGAGATCAGCATCGCGAGCCAGGTGCCGGTGCCCCGCTCCAGCGCTCGGAACAGCACGCCGCGAAACATCAGCTCCTCGGTCACCGCGGCCGCCGCCATGTAGCCGACCAGCCCGATCATCGCCTGGTGCAGCCCCACGCCGTGCGCCCGGTAGTAACCCAGGAACCAGATGTTCGCGATGACGCAGCCGAACACCACGACACCGATGGCCGTGCCGAGCAGCAGCCCCGGTACCAGGCCCCGGGCGCCGGCCTCGACCACCCGGCGACGTTCGGTCAGCCGGACCAGTCCCTTGTAGACGAACAGCGCGGCGACGGCGCTGCCGACACCGACGGCGAGCATGAGCCACGGGTTCTTCTGTACCGCGGTGATCGCCTGGCCACCGGCGGCGGCCACCACCACCACGGCGACCAGCTGCAGGACGGTCCTGAAGAACAGTTTCACGACGACTCCTCACCGGAACGCGCGGCCAATGCGCCGCAACCGCCCGGAACGCTACGGAGCGGACCGGTCGGAATCGTCACCATCGAGCGGACACTTCCAGGTAGCTCGCGCGGGGGACGCGACATCGGCTCGACCGGGCCGCCGGCGGTTGATCTGCCGGTCGCGGCACGGAGTCGAGACCAACCATGTCGGCAGGCCGCAACCGGCTGGCCTCAGCCCCGCTCCGGCGGCGCCGCCAGCAGGTCCCGGGCCCGCATCAGGGCGAACCCGAGCAGGTTGGTACCCGGCCAGCGCCTCGGATCGGTGGCCCGCTCGTCGGTGGCCGCGACGCCGGCACCCCAGATCCGGTCGTACGAGCTGGCCTCGACCAGCACCCGCGGCGCGGTGCCGAGCAGGAACCCACGCAGTGCCGGGTCCTGACCGAACTTCGCGACGTTCCCGTCGACCACCAGCTCGACGCGGTGCGCCGCCCAGGTCGCCTGGTCGAAGTCGCGGACCGTGCGGCCCAGCTTCTTCGCCTCGGCCGGTGTCCGCGCCGCCAGGATCCGCGCCGCCGCGTCGTCGTCACCGAACAGCCTGGCCTTGCCCGCCATCATCCAGTGCTCGGCCGAGGCGTAGTCGACACCGTCCACAGTGAACAGAGTGGGCCACCACTGGCTCAGGCAGCCCTTCCC